>CALKCJ010000029.1 GCA_938082375.1 uncultured Thermomicrobiaceae bacterium | reverse complement strand
GGGCCGAAGCCAGTCTTCGGTGTGGCCTGGGAAGCGGCCGACCTGGCGGTCGAAGCGTTCAGCACGGCCGGGACGCTAGAAGAGGCCGAGCGACTCCTGGTCGAGCTGGTCACGCGCCAGGCACGCCGGGTGGCGGAGGTGGCCAGCGAGGTCGCCGAAGAGACCGGTGTCGCGTTCACCGGGATCGATCTCTCACTGGCGCCGTATCCAGATGACGCCCGCAGCATCGGCGAGGCGATCGAGCGGCTGGGCGTCGACCAGTTCGGCGCCCCCGGCACACTCTTCGCCGCGACCATGATCACCCGTGCGCTGGCGCGCGCCGAGGTGCCGAGGACGGGCTTCTGTGGCCTCATGCTGCCAGTGCTCGAGGACTCGGTGCTCGGCCGGCGTGCAGCCCAAGGCACCTATACGGTCAACGACCTCTTGCTCTGGTCGGCCGTCTGTGGGGTAGGGCTCGATGTGGTACCGCTGCCGGGAGACGTGAGCGAGGACGAGCTCTGTGGACTGATCCTGGACATGGCGGCGCTCGCGGTTCGCTTGGACAAGCCCCTGACTGCGCGGCTGATGCCGCTGCCTGGCAAGCGGGTCGGAGACCCGACCGACTTCGACTTTCCGTACTTCGCAACCAGTATCGCGATGCCGGTGCGACGTATCGGAGCACGTCGGCTCTTTGCCCGCGCGGGAGTATTACCAGACACTCGGGGGCGTGGATGATCGGGGATCTGGCAAGGGGTTGGCTTCGGGGGATGGTTCAGAGGTGAGACATGAGTATCTAGGGGTGGGGGTCGATGCGTGCCGAAATATCAAGAGTCCTGGTGTGCTCTGCATGTTCGGTGATGTATACTTCTCGTGACAGTGTCGGGAATTGGTGACAAAATGTCTGTATAGGGGGGGGAGTCAAGCCGGTGGCTCGTATCACGATCACGATCGAGGGCGAATCGCAGGAGATTGAAGCGATCCAGGCGGTGCTGCAGCGCCTTGCAGGCGTGGCGATGGCGGTCGGAGCTGAAGAGGCAGCGGCGGCCGAAGCTGGGTGGCCAGGCGGCGAGCGGCAGAGCTGGACGTTCGAGGAGTTCCAGCAGTTCTGGAGCCGGTTGAAGGAGGGTGCACGCCAGATTCTGGCCGAGATAGCCAAGCGCCCCGAGGGCTACCCGATGGCCGATCTGGAGCGGGCCCTCGGCCTACCGGCGAGAGTGATCGGAGGGCGCCTGAGTTCTGTCGGCCACGCGATGCGCCGTTTCGAATGGAAGGAGCGGCCGGTCGAATTCCGCACCGGGGGCGACGAGGAGATGCGGCGCGTCTACTTCATGAACCCAGAAGTCGCGAGGATGATTCGTCGCCTGTCCGAAGGTGAGGCTGCTCTTGGTAGCGAGAGCAGTCAAGCGGTTGGGAGCCCGGCTGAGTAGCCGCTTTCCTCTCGAAGCCCGGGCCTGCTGAGCGCTGCCTGACCGCGCTGACATGGACATGAAGGAGGGGCAGCGATGCTGGTTGCACGTGAGGTGCGGGAAGGACAGGTGCTCCGGCTCGATGGCGAGCTCTACCGAGTCATCTCGGTGACGGTGCACTCCGGCGCTGCTCAGTTGAGCGGGGCCGTGCGCGGGACGGTGCGCAACCTGCGCACCGGCACTATTACCGAGATGCGGTGGCCGCTCGACACGCGCCTTGAAGACGTGCCACTCGAGCGAGTCGAGCTCCAGTTCCTCTATGCTGACCCGGAAGAAGTCGTCCTGATGCATCCCGAGACCTTCGAGCAGTTCACCGTTCCGCGCTCCACGCTCGAGCGGTACCTCCCCTACCTGAAGGAAGGCGCGTCGGTCTATGCGTGGCTGTATGAGGGTCAACCGGTCGACCTGGACATGCCTAAGCAGGTGCCGCTCGCGGTCGCCTCTTGTGGCGCAGGGATCCGAGGCCGGGCTGAGCACACGATGAAGGAGGCGGTGCTCGAGAACGGGATGACAGTGATGGTGCCCCAGTTTATCCAGCCAGGGGACATCATTCTGGTCGATGTCGAGACCGGTGAGTACGTCGAGCGTTTGCGGCGAAAGTAACGCGTGCGATGCACCGCGGACTGCACGAGGCCAACCGTCGTTCCTGGAACGCCGCGACAGCGGCCCACAATGCCCATAAGGGCGACCAGGCCCACTTCTTCCGCGAGGGCGGTACGACGCTGCATCGGGAGGAGCTCGAGCTGCTCGGCGACCTGTCAGGCCAGCACGTCCTCCACCTCCAGTGCAACAGCGGCCAGGACACGCTCAGCCTCGCTCGCCTCGGAGCCACCGTCACCGGCGTCGATATCAGCGACACGGCGATCGAGTTCGCTCGCCGGCTCTCGACCGAGGCCGGTATCCCGGCGACGTTCCACCGGGCCGACGTATACGCATGGCTCGCCGAGGCGGCGGGGTGGCCGGAAGGGTACGATCTCGTCTTCTCCTCCTATGGAGCCGTCTGCTGGCTCTCCGACCTGAAGGGCTGGGCGGCCGGGATCAACGCTGTCCTCAAGCCAGGTGGGCGCCTCGTGCTGGTGGATTTCCATCCGGTCTGGCTGATCTTCGATGACGCTTGGGTGCCGTGCTACCCTTACTCGGGGTTCGGTGGTGATAACCTCCTCGTTTCTGAGGAAGGGGTCGGCGACTACGTGGCCTTCGAGCTGCGCGAGCGTGCTCCGGGCCAGCCGTTGCCTGGCGTGGAGGAATTCCGGAACCCGCATCCTGCCTACGAGTTCTGCTGGGGCATCGGCGATCTCGTCGCTGCCATCCTCGAGGCTGGGCTCGACCTGGAGACGCTACGCGAGTACCCGGCGAGCCCCTACACGCTCCGGCCGGGTATGCGGCTGATCGGCGACCGCTGGTATCCGCCAGAAGGATTTCCGGCTATCCCCCTGCTCTTCGGTATCCGCGCGGTACGCCCGGCCGAGTGCGCCTGACGACGGTGGTGCAAGTCTACCTCCAACGACACGCTCCCTCCCCCTTGGTCGCTTCTCCCAGGACGCCTGCTGGCTGGTGGATGTGACCCCGCTACGTACGGCCTGCTCCGTGCAGCTCGATCTCGAGGCCCGACGCCGTGCGCCGTACCTCGGTGCCGAGCTGGCGGCAGAGCGATGTCATCTTCTCGCAGATGCGCTCCCGGCGCGTCCCCTGAGCTAATCGTGCTTGGAACTCGTCGATAATGGTCGGTACCAGCGACAGGCGAGCGAGCTCGCGGCCGGCGAGATGAACCTGAAAGATGAACGACTCATCATTCCGCTCCACTTGATCGACTGCGTAGTCGTCCACGAAGTCGCCGCAGCTATACAGAATCGGCCGGCCGCGGTAGATCTCGATGCCGCGGAAGATGTGCGGACTGTGCCCGAAGATGACGTCGGCACCGCTTTCGACGAGGAGGTGTGCCGAAGGCGGATGCTCTGGCATCGGCTGGTAGCCCCAGTTCGGCCCCCAGTGAAGCGAGACCACCACGAGGTCGGCCTCCACCTTCGCCTGGCGGACGAGCGAGATGAGCTGTTGGAAACGTTCGTCCGCCGGGTCGATGGGGGTGTAGAACACTCCCGGTTCGCTCGGGGTGGCTTCCCACTCAGGCTGGTTATCGGTCGCCGCGAGGAAGGCGAGGCGCAGACCATCGAGGGACAGCCAGGCCGGACGCCGCGCCTCCTCAATCGTCAGTCCCGCCCCGGCGTGCTGGACTCCAGCCGCGTCCAGGTTCCGAAGCGTCTCCCGCAGGCCAGGCTCACCGTAGTCGAGGACGTGGTTGTTCGCCAGCGACACCGCATCGATCCGGGCGGCTCTGAGCACCTCGACGTTCTTAGCGTCGGTTCGAAAGCAGAAGACTTTGCCGGGCTCAGGCTCGCCCCAGTCAGTGATTGCGCATTCGAGGTTGATGAGGCGGGCGTCAGCCCCCTGCAGCAGTGGCAGCGTGTTGCCCCAGGGGTACGAGGGCGGCAGGTGCTTGAGGGCCTGGTTGACCAGCCGCCCGAGCATGACATCGCCAAGGAAGACGAGAGTTCGCTCGCGAGTTCTAGCCATAGCAGCATGCCTTGGATCTCAACTCGGCGGCCATCGGTGAGACTGGAGTCTTCGCAATCATAGCGACACCGCCCGGCTTCTGACAGGGAACGGCGACAGAGAGATCGGCCGCGCTGCGTGCCAGGAGCGTCAAGATAAGACGAGCGGGAGCGTTGTCACCCAGCCTGTTGCCAGGTCGGCCACGCGCACGGCGTGGTTATTGGTGTCGGCCACGTAGAGCACGCCGTCGCCAGCCGAGACGCCGCCCGGCTCGTAAAAGCGGGCCCCACTGCCAGATCCGTCTCGCTGGCCGGGTTGGCCGTCGCCCAGCCAGCTCTCGCACCGCCGCGTGGTCGGGTCGAACCGTTTGATCTTGTGGTTGTAGCTATCGGCGATATACAGCAGGCCATCGTGCCAGGCGACGTCGAGCGGGTGCTGCAGCCGCACCTGGTCTCCGATGCCGTCCACGTCGCCGAAGTCGAACAGGCCGATACCGACCAGCCGGTGAACCCGGAGATCGTCTCCCGGCGGCAGGTCGACGACGCGGACGGCGCTCGCCTCGCTGCAGGCGACGTAGAGCACGGTGCCGTCGGTGCTGAGGCCGCTCGGCTGGGCGAACCAGGCCCGGTCGAGCCTGCCGCCCTGAACCCCTTCCATACCCGAGCCGGCGTAGGGTGCGAGCCAGCCCTGGTTCAGGTCGAGCGTCCAGATCTGGTGCATGCCGGCCATGGCGATGAAGAGTACCTCACCGCGGAGCGCGAGCGCCCAGGGCGAGCGGAGGTCGACCTGGCGGGCCGGCCCCGGCCCGGCGTAGCTCGTCCCGAACTGGCCAGTGCCGGCAATGGTCACCACCTGCCCGCTCCTCAGGTCGACCTGCCGGATGGCGTGGTTGCCGGTGTCGGCCACATAGAGCGTGTCGCCGGCCAGTGCCATTCCCTGGGGATGACGAAACTCGGCGTTGTGGGCCGGCCCGTCGGCCAGGCCGGGCCGGCCGCTGCCGATGGCCGTTGCCTCGCTCCCGTCTGGGCGGACGACGACCAGGCGGTGATGGCCGGAGTCGGCGATGACCAGCCGGCGGCTGGCGGGGTCGGCCAGCACCTTGCCGGGGAAGGAGAGTGTGGTCTCCGGTCGCGGCATCGGCCGGAGCGCAACCACCGGCGAGCGGTCGAGCACCCCTTTCGCCTCGTGCTCCTCTACCAGCCGCCGGATGACGCCAGAGAGCCCGGCCGCGCTGGCCTCGCCCTCGTGGACGCCAGCGATTCTCCCTTCGGGATCGATGAAGACGAGCGTGGGCCAGGCGCGAACCGCGTAGGTTCGCCACATGATCAGCTCTGGGTCGTTGACTACCGGATGCTCGATTTCGTAGCGTAGCACCGCCTGGCGCACGTTGGCGTCCACGCGCTCGGCTGTGAACTTCGGCGAGTGGACGCCGATGGTCACGAGCACGTCGGAGAACTGCCGCTCGACCTCCCCCAACTGGGAGAGCAGGTGCAGACAGTTGATTCAGCAGTACGTCCAGAAATCGAGGAGGACAACCTTGCCCCGTAGCTCGGCGAGCGTGAGGGGCCGCTCGGTGTTGAACCAGGTCAGGCCGGGTGGGAACTCGGGTGCCCGCACCTTTCCCTGGCCGGTCAATCGCTGCCACATCGTGCGCGCTCCTCGTCGTCGGGGCCAGCGGCCCGTGGTGCTCCAATACTACTCGGTTTTCCAAACAGTTGCAGAGCCGGAAGACAAGTCTATCTCCTGAATCGCGGGTGGGAGCGCTCGCGAACGCTCATTGGTCACGGAGCCGCTCCTTGCGACGACCGTACTTCTAGCCAATCAGATCGACGAGGGCGATTCGGCGATCAAGTGGGTTGTGGAACCTCTGTCGCTTCCGGCGAACCGGCGAGATGCTCGCGCGAGACACGGCTGCGTTCGTCAGTAATGTTGGGTGAACGATCGAGGGGCTGCCGCACCCCATGGTCGAGAGCCTCTTCGTCTTGTCAGCGCGCAGGGAGGTGCTTGAGCCGGTTGCCTATGGCGAGGACTCAGCCTGTCTTCCTAGGGCGTGGGGGCCAGGCGTATACTGGGATCAACGGGCTCGGCCACCCCCGTCACTGCGTGGCCATCCGGCTTATGTTAGGAGGATTGTATGAGTACCTCAGACGACGAGGACGCGAACGCTTTTACCCGCAGCCAGGCGCTGTTCGAGCGCGTGGCGCGGACAATTGCCGGTGGCGAGAGCTCCTACGCCCGACTGAAGAAGGGCCTCGAGCTCTGCTTCGACCACGGCGAGGGTTCCCACTTCTGGGACGTCGACGGTAACGACTATATCGATTACAGCCTTGGCTACGGCCCCCTCATCTTCGGCCACCGCCCGAAGAAGGTCATCGAAGCGGTCTTCGAGGCGGTCAACCGCTACGGTACAGTGGCGACGTTCCCCTACGACCTCGATGCCGAAGTCGGCGAGCTGATCACCGAGCTGGTTCCCGGAGTCGACCTGCTCCGGTTCGCCAACTCCGGCACCGAGGCGACGATGGCCGCGGCACGGCTGGCACGGGCCTATACCGGTCGTAGCAAAATCGTCCAGATGGAGGGCGGCTACCACGGCTGGGCCGATACGCATTTCTGGTCGAGCCATCCTGATGTCTGGCGCACCGAGGTTAGTCCCTATTCGCCGAGGCCGCGGCCGGGCTCGCGGGGCATTCCAGCCTGCTACGGCGAGGCGCTGCTGATCGCCCAGTACAACGACCGTGAAGGGCTTGCGGAGCTCTTCGAGCGCGAGGGCCACAACATCGCCGCCGTGCTCGTCGAGCCGGTGCAGTGCAACACGGGTGTCATCCTGCCAGAGCCCGGCTACCTCGAGTTCCTGCGCGAGATCACGCGCGCCTATGGGGCGCTACTGGTCTTCGACGAGGTGATTACCGGGTTCCGGCTTGCGCCCGGCGGCGCGCAGGAGCGACTCGGAGTCGTCGCTGATATCAGCACGTTCGCCAAGGCGCTCGGTGGCGGTTTCCCGATCGCCGCCTTCGGCGGCTCGTTCGAGGTGATGCAGCTTGAGGCGACCAACCAGGTGATGCATGGCGGCACCTATACCGCGAACGTCATGGCGCTGGCCGCTGCCCGAGCGGTGCTGACCGAGATGAAGACCCGCCGCGCCGAGATCTGGACCGTGCTGGACGGCTATGGTGCGCGCGTGCGCGAGGGGCTCGCGGCCGCGTGCCGCGCGGCCGGGCTGCGCTGTGTCGTCCAGGGTCTCGGGCCGGTCTGGCACATCTTCTTTGCCAAGCCAGGCGCGCCCGACCTCGAGCGAATCCGCAACTACCGTGAGGCCCACGCCTACGCCAGCGTCGAGATCTTCGACCGGTTTCACCGGGCCATGCTGGCGCGAGGAGTCTATTTCCACCCCTACCACTTCGAGCGCTGGTTTATCTCGACGGCTCACACGGAGGAGGATGTGCAACGGACGCTTGCGGCTGCCGAGGAGGCCGCTGCGGAAGTGGCGGTGTCGCTGCGCGAGCGTCCGGTTGCTGGAGTGGCTGAGCCGGCCTTGCCTGGCATCGCCCCGGCATAGGTTCGGTACACAAGAAGCCTGCGGGCGGCCGCCAGTAGCGGGAGGCTCCACTCACCGCCTTTCTGAGACACCACGCGACCTTGCCAGCCTGCTGCTCAACGGGTGCATGCGGGAGCTGCGACCCGGCTGGTGCTCTCTGCAAGGCGTGCACGAGACTAACGAGACGGAACAGCGGAGGAACGCCGGGAAAGCTCCAGCTCCCGCCCTGCTGGCTTTCTTTACGCGTCCAGTTGACTTCTCGGCCGCTTGGCTTGCAGGAGCTTCTCGCGGCCGACGAAGCGAGGCACGGCAGGCGTCTCTCGGGGCCCAGTCGGCAGCAGGCTGCCGACAGGAGGTCGCGCCCGCATGTTACAGCTGGTGGGCAGGTGCTCCCCAAGTCGGGCAGGCGGAACCAGCGGGAGGAGAATGTCGTAGCCGGTAGAGGGAGAGGCACGGAGTAACCGTTGGGAGATAAACGCGCGGGCGACGTGGGCCGTTTTCGGTCTCGCTGGCCGCCGTTTAGCCACGCTTCTCAAAGTACTCGCGGTTCTTGATCAGGTACGATGCCCACTTTTCCGGGAGATCGTCTTCGAAGAAGATCGCTTCGACTGGGCAGACCTCGGCGCAGACGCCGCAGTCGATGCACTCGTTGGGGTCGATGAAGTACTGATCGGCCTCGTCGTCCGAATGGATGCAGTCAACCGGGCAGACCTCCACGCAGGAAGCGTCCTTCACGCCGATGCAGGGCTCGGCAATGACATACGTCATGGATCGGTGTCCTTTCAGCCAGCATCCCTGGTACGTCCCGGTCAGCGACCGTCCAGGCTAGTGTACTCACCAGAGGGGAGCGTTGACTACCGGAGCACCGACTGACAGCGAGGGCGCCGATCTGTTCGGCGCCCTGCGGATATCGCTCTCGTGCGCTTGGTCTAGCGGGGGATCTCGCCACGCGCATAAAGCCACTTGACGAAGCGAAGCCGGTGCCACTGCCTTCGCGAGTCCATGTACTCGATGTAGGGATACATGTCTCGCAGCTCGCGCAGGCGGGCAATCTGCTCCTTTGTAAACCCGGCCTGCTCTAGCGACCACTCAGCCTGGTCTTCCGGGCGCGGTGACACAGACTTCGGTCCAGTCATGGTGCTCTCCTCCCTGCGTTCGCGCCCTCGCGCGGGAGCTACCGCTGGCGACGCCAGCCGGTCATCTGCTCCGCTACCAGTATAGCGCATTGCTCGCGAAGGAGTGGCGCGTGTGGGCCTTCTAACCCTCGGCCTCGTCTGTCGCTGGTTCGCTCGCCAGGAGCTGCGACTCCTGCTCGATGAACTGCGCACGCTGCTCGAGGCGATGCCGACGCCGCTCGACCTTCTTCTTGCGCGGTGCCGCCTGCGCGCGTTCCAGTCGGCGCATGAAGCGCTCCACTTGTCCGGCTGTATCGACGATCCGCTGCTCACCGGTAAAGAATGGGTGACAGCGCGGGCAGAGGTCGATTCGGAGCAACGGCTTCGTCGAACCGGTGGTCCAGGTATTGCCGCAGGAGCAGACGACAGTCGCCTGCGGATAGTACTGTGGATGGATTCCCTTTTTCATCGGTCGCTAGCTCCCAACAACCGCCGGCTGAGGGACAACGCGCTCGGGGTAGACACTGACGCGGCGCTTGTCGCGGCTGATTGGCTCGAACTTGACGTAGCCATCGATCAGCGCGAACAACGTGAAATCGCGCCCCATGCCAACGTTGTTGCCCGGCCGGATTTGGGTGCCGCGCTGGCGTACCAGGATGTTGCCGGCGCGGACGAAGTGTCCATCGTAACGCTTGACCCCCAGCCGCTTCGCGTGACTATCGCGCCCGTTGCGGGTGCTGCCGGCGCCTTTCTTGTGGGCCATGTGTCGCCTCCATACCTCAGAGCCGTGCCGTCGGAACGTAACTCGTCCGTGGCGATGCGTCACCGCACCCGAGCGATTAGGCGATGATCTCCTTAATCGCCAGGCGAGTGAGTTTCTGCCGGTGCCCGGTCTTTCGCCGATAGCGCGTCTTCGGCTTCATCTTGAAGACGATCAGCTTCGGCCCCTTGACCTGGTCGACCACCTCGGCCACCACCTTCGCGCCCTCGACGACTGGCCGGCCGATCAAGACCTCGCCATCCCGGACGACCAGGAGAACGCGATCGAGTGCGATCTCGTCACCAGGCTCGGCCTCCAGCCGCTCGACGTCGATCGTGTCCCCCACGGTGACCCGGTACTGTTTGCCTCCGGTCTGCACGACCGCGTACACGACGATCTCCTTCATCCCAACGGCAGGAGCACGCAAAAAGGTGGACGCGGGCGTCCACAACTCTCAAGCCTAACAAGGACGGTGCCAGCTGTCAACCGCTGCGGGCTGCTGAGGTCGAAGGCTTTGACCCTTGCCCCGCACCTCCAGGAGCAGGAAGACCAGATGCGCTGGCGTCGGGGAGGTACGCGGATCGGGAGCCCCCGCACAGTCCGTGCTGAGGCGGACAAGGACGAGTGTGCTACGTGCACGATGTCATTAGCTCTCAATGCTGGTGAGGCTTGACAAAGCAGTTGGAGGATGCTACGATATCTGTACCGGTTTAGTGAAACGGTACAGAGGACGTGCGCGAGCGAGCGAATCGAACCACGATCCGGCGAGTTGCCCGCGAAGCGGGTGTCTCGGTCACGACGGTCTCCAACTATCTGAACGGCCGACACTCGCAGATGAGCGCTGCGACGCGGGAGCGTGTCCGCGAGGCGATTCAGCGGTTGGGCTATCACCCTAACCACGTTGCGCGCAGTCTGGCTACCCGGCGGACGGCTACCATCGGGTTGATCATTAGCGAGCTGACCAACGCGCTGTACCCACCGGTGATCCTGGGCGCTGAGGCGGCGTGCCGCCACGCGCAGTATAGCCTGCTTCTCGCCAATGCTCCGGACGCCGAGTCGGAGCGTCGAGCTGTCGAGCTGATGCGACGCAAGCAGGTCGATGGCTTGATCCTCTTCTCCGTCTCGTTCATCGACATCGCCAATGACCACCTGCTGTGCGCCCACGAGGAGGGCGTGCCGATCGTCGTGATCAACCGCACAATGCCGGAGGGGGCTCCGATCCCCAGAGTCATGCTCGACAACTTCCGCGGGGCCTATCTGGCGACCCGGCATCTCGTGGAACTCGGTCACCGGTGTATCGCGCACATCGCCGGGCCGGCTAACCGCTTCACCGGCCTGGATCGCCGCGCTGGTTACCTGGCCGCACTGGCCGAAGCAGGCCTGGAGAGCACCTCTGCGCTGGTGCTCGAGGGCGACTATAGCTTCGAAAGCGGTTACCGGGCGATGCACGCGCTGCTCGACCACCGGCCGAGCGCCGTCTTCATCGGCGGCGACGCGATGGCGCTCGGCGCGCTGCGGGCGATTCGCGACGCCGGGCTGCGCGTTCCGGATGACCTCTCACTGGTGGCCTTTGGTAATCCCGATTTCGTCCACTACGCCACGCCAGCGCTTACTACGGTGGATCTGCCGATCGTCGAAGCAGGGAAGATTGCGGTCGAGCTGCTCCTGGAGCGAATCGCCGCGCCGGAGACGCCAGGGGAGACGCGGATGCTCGCGCCGCGCCTGCTGGTGCGCGAGTCGACGGCCCCGATCGCGTGAGGAGGTGCACAGGGAGAACAGGGTGGAGGAAGACACAGGAGTGCGCTCGTGGTGGATCTGCAGGGAGTTCGGCCTGATCGAGGGCCAGGGCTGAAGAGGAGGAGCCAACCATGGGCACTCGTCATCGAACATCGATTCTGTCCGCGCGTTTGAGTCGGCGCGATCTAGTCCGCCGCGGAGCGCTGGTCGCAGCTGGAGCTGGTCTCATGCCACTCCTTGCCGCTTGCGCACGTGAGGAGGCAGCCGCACCGGGTGCGCCCACCACGCCCCAGGCGGGACCATCGCCGGCAGCGGGTCGGACGGCGGCGCCCGGCGCGCAGGCAGTGACGCTGGACTTCGTCGTCTGGAGCTACAGCGTTGAAACGATCCAGGACAACATCAAGCGCTTCCAAGAGAAGTATCCTGGCATTACCGTCAACCTCAGCGACTTTTCCTGGACCGTGTACCACGAGACGATGGTCAATCGGTTCCAGTCGAAGACGCCGACCGATGTCGCCTATAACGGCGAGGACTGGCTGCCGGAGTTCGCCGCAGCTGGCTGGGTCGTCCCGCTGGAGAACTACTTCGACTGGGTCAAAGGCTACGAAGCTAAGACCTTCCCTTTCGCCTGGCAGAGCATGATCTACCAGGGCAAGGTCTATGGCTTACCCTATTACGCTGACACGATCACCTTCCTCTACAACGAGAAGATTCTTCAGGACGCTGGCATCAATAGCCCACCCGAGACATGGGAAGAGGTCACCGAGCAGGCCAAGGCGCTCCAGCAGCGGGGGATGGAGTTCCCGTTCATCGCCGAGATCGCTCAGGATCTGCCCAACACTACCTCGGCCTTCGCCAGCATGGTCTTCGGACGCGGCGGTGACCTCTTCGACGAGGAGGGCAATCTGCTGCTCCGCGATGCGAACAGTCCGGCAGCGCAGCAGTTCCGCTGGATCGTGGAGGCGCGCAACAAGGACAAGATCCTGACCTACGTCCCGCATGAGACTGACGTGGTCAAGGCAATGAACACTGGCAAGCACGCCTTCACCGTCTTGTTCAACTACAATCTAGCCGAGCTCAACAATAAGGCGCGCTCGCCGCTAGCCGGGCAGTTCAAGCTTGCGCTGATGCCGGGCGAGACCCACGAGTGTTACGGATTCGCCAAGTTCTACAACATGACCCAGATGGCGGTGGACCGCGGGCCGGACGTGATCGATGCCTGCGGCAAGTTCATCCAGTACTTCGGTGGTGAGGTTGACGGTCAGTACCACGTTGCGAAGCGCTGGGCGGTCGAGAAGGGGCTTGGCTTCGGCCAGAAGCCGCTGATGGACGATCCGGACGTGCAGCAGACCTTCTCTCAGTGGATCGATGTCGATCTCTGGAAGCAGCAGCTTGAGAAGGCGAAGGCGCTCCGCCAGTTCGTCTGGTACGGCATCTGGAGTGAGTTCTTCCGCCGCGAGTACGTCCGGGCCATCGCGGGCGAGACGAGCGTGGAGGATGCACTGGAGTCGGTGACGCGGAAGTGGGATGAGCTGAAGAAGCAGTACGGCGGATAACGGGCCGGGAGAGACCTGACCCGAAGTCCGGAGTGAGATCGGCTCAGGCCGGGGAGCGACAGGTGCGCGCCCTGCCGCTTCCCCGGCGGGCCGGAACGTGGGAGGTCACATGGGCCAGACCACGGCGCCACGAGGCCGGGCTGAGCCACTGCCGGTCGAGCGAGGGCGGTCATACCAGTGGCGACTCGCACGCTCGGGAGTGCTGATGACGCTGCCAGCGCTCCTCGTGGTCGCCTCTTTTACCGTGTATCCGTTCTGGTACGCGCTGAATGAGAGCGTACACCTCTCCTCGCCGATCCTAGGACGCCGGTTCGTTGGCCTCGATAACTTCCGCAACGTGATCACCAGCCCGTACTTTCTCGACGCGGCGCGCACCACATTGATCTTCGGTGCGATCGCGGTGCCGGTGCTGGTGGTGCTCGGTGTGCTGGTGGCCCTGCTGCTCAACGAACGCTTTCCGGGCAACACCCTCCTGCGGGCCGGAATGCTTCTCCCTTGGGCCATCCCGGCCAGCGTGGTCGGCATCATCTGGAAGTGGGTGTTCCTCGATAGCTGGGGTGCGCTCAACGCCGGCCTCTACTCGCTGGGCTTGATCGATCGCTATATCTCCTGGCTGACCACGCCCTGGCTGGCGCGATTCGCCGTTATCGTCGCCTTCACCTGGTCGCAGCTCCCGCTCGCCGCCATCCTGCTCCTGGCGGCGCTGCAGGCAATCCCCGACGAGCTCTACGAGGCGGCAGCGATCGACGGGGCGAGCGCCGTGGCCCGCTTCTGGGCTGTGACACTCCCGGGCATCCGGCCGATGCTCGTCATCGTGACGCTGTACGAGATCCTGATGGCGCTGAACATCTTCGACATCACCTACGCCATGACCGGTGGTGGCCCTGGCACGGCGACGAGCCTACTGACCTACTACATTTGGGCTGAGACCTTCAAGATGCTGAGCTTCGGCAACGGCGCCGCTCTGGCGGTGGTGATCGCCCTGCTCGCGCTGGCGTTCATCGCTGCGATCATCCGCGCCTTGCCAAAGGAGGCGCTGCTAGGAGAGCGCGCATGAGACGACGCTCGTCTGCGCAACGCGCGTTGATCGCTGCCGGTGCAGCGCTGCTGGCGCTGTTCTGGTTCGGCCCCTTCATGCTGGTCGGCATCGGCAGCGTGATCCCGGAGGGTAATCTGCTCTCCTTCCCGCCGCGCTGGTTTGCGCATCCGCCGTTCCTTGGCAATTACCGTTACATCTTTACCGGCGAGATCCCGCAGACCTACCTGGAGCGCGGCGCGCTCCGCAGCATGATCTCGCAGGAGGTCCGGCTCGTTCCCCGCGCGATGCTCAATAGCGTGCTGATCGCGATGGCGGTGATGTTCTTAAGCCTCACGCTGGGGAGCCTGGCAGCCTACGCGTACGCGCGGCTCCGCTTCCCCGGCCGCGTGGCGACCTTCAACTTCATCCTGATCAGCCGCCTGATCCCCACGGTGGCGCTGGCCATCCCATACTACGCGATCGTCCTGCGGCTGGGGCTACTCAATACTCACTGGGCCTTGATCGCGATCTACACTGTCCTGACGTTACCCTTCACCGTCTTAGTCCTGACGCTCTACTTCCGGACCATCCCTGGTGAGATCGACGAGGCCGCGCAGGTCGAGGGCGCGTCGCCGCTCCAGGTGCTCCGGCACATCACCTTGCCGCTATCGTTACCCAGCCTGGTGGGCACCGGGCTTTTCACCTTCATGCTGGCCTACAGCGAGTTTCTCTTCGGCCTGTTGATTAGTACCAGTGCCAGAACCCGCACTCTGCCGGTCACGCTGGGCACGCTCTCGACGAACCCGGACGTCGCCTGGGGGCTAATGATGGCTAGTATCGTGGTCGGCAGCGTACCGACGCTGGTGCTGGTGATCCCGGTCTGGCGCTTCATGGTGCGCGGGCTCATGAGTGGGGCAGTGCAGTGAGCCCATGCAGGAAACGGCGCATGTGTCCCATGCGGCACCGTGATCCACCGCAGAGGCCGGTGGGTCCCTGAGGTGTGAATCAGAAGAGAGGGATGCGGCGCATGGGTCAGGTTGAGCTAGCTCACATCACCTCGGCGGAGGCTGCCGCCACGCTGGCCCGCGCGGCAGTGGCGATCCTCCCTGTCGGCGCGGCCGAGCAGCATGGGCCGCACCTGACCCTGGAGACCGATACAGCGATCGCGCATCGGCTGGCGATTTCCCTGGCGCGCAGGCTCTACCCGCGAGTCGTCGTTGCGCCGCTGGTGTCCTTTGGCGTCAGTCACCACCTCGGCTGCGCCGGCACGCTCACCCTGGCGCCGGAGACGTTCATCGCAGTCGTGCTGGATCTGGTCCGCAGCTTGAAACACCACGGCGTCAGACGCTTCTTCATCATCGACGGCCATGCCGGGAACCAGGGCGCGCTCGAGGTGTTGATGACCAAGCTGCGCTTCGAGCAGGGGATCCGGGCAGTACCGCCTCTTGCCCGCAAGGCATATCGTTCGTCGACCCCTGGCAGACCCATCACCTGAGCGTGCCGCAGGCGTTCGAGGAGATCACGGGCAACGGAGCGCTCGGCGATGCGCGGCAGGCCAGCGAGGAGTTGGGGCAGGCGATCGTCGAGCGCGTGACCGAGCGGGCGCAGGCCTTCCTCGAGGCGTATCCCTGCCAGCCAGTCTGAGCTGACAAACCTGCTCATAGCGAGGGAGGGACATGATGGTGCAGCAGACTGCTCTTCAGACCTATGGCCACTGCATCGGCGGGCAGTGGGTTCCTAGCGAGAGCGGCGAGACGTTCGACGCGGTGAGCCCGGCGACCGGCGAGGTGCTGGCTCGGCTCGCCAAAGGGACGCGTGAAGATGCCCGTCGTGCCATCGCGGCAGCGCAGGTGGCCAAGGAACGGCTGGCCAGCCTCTCCACCTGGGACCGCTCCCGCCTGTGCCGTCGCGTCGCCGAAGTGATGGAACGCCACAAAGATGAGCTGGCCTTGACACTCTCGCTCGACCAGGGTAAGCCGCTTCACACCGAGGCCAAGGCTGAGGTCGAGTTCGGCATCCTGGGCTGGGAGGAAGCCTCCGAGCACATCAAGTGGTTGGAGACCTCGGTCATCCCGGTCGAGGCGCCAACCAAGCGCGTCTTCACGATTCGCCAGCCTCGAGGCGTCTACGCCGTTATCACCCCCTGGAACTTCCCGCTCAACATCCCGATCGAATACCTGGGTGCGGCCCTGGCCACCGGCAACGCCGTGGTGTGGAACCCTGCGAGCTCCACCTCGCTGATCGCGGTTAAGCTGATGGAGTGCATCCTCGAGGCCGACGTGCCGTCCGGCGCGATCAACCTCGTCACCGGGCCGGGATCGGTGGTCGGCGATGAGATCGTCGCGAACCCGGGAACTGACGCTGTGGGGTTTACCGGCAGCAGCGAGACGGGAATCCAGGTCGCGGCGCGAGCGGCCGGCAAGCCGCTCCTCCTCGAGCTGGGCGGCAACGGCCCAACCGTTATCCTCGACGACGCGGATTTGGAGCTCGCGGTCAAGTCAACCGCCTTCGGGTGCTTCCTCAACGCCGGGCAGGTCTGCAGCGCTGCCGAGCGGATCATCGTGAGCCCCCGGATCCATGACCCGGTGGTCGAGGGCCTGAGGGAGGAGGCCGAGCGGGTTCGCCTGGGCAACCCGCTCGCTCCGGAGACGACAATGGGACCGCTCAACAACGCTCCGACCGCCGAGAAGATGGATCGGCACATCGCCGATGCGCTCGCCCGCGGCGCCCGGCTGGTGATCGGGGCCGAGCGCGTGCCCGAGTTCGGAAGCCCGCTCTTCTACCGACCGACCGTGCTCGATCGCGTGCCCGCCGACGCGCAGATCAGCCTCGAGGAAACCTTCGGCCCGATTGCCCCTGTGATCGTAGCCCAAGACGATGAGGAGGCTCTTCGGATCGCGAACATGGGCACGCTCGGTCTGGTGTCGGCCGTCTTCACCACCAGCCTGAAGCGGGCCTACTGGTTCGCCGAGCGGCTCCGGACCGGCATCGTCAACATCAACGATTCGACCAACTACTGGGAGTTGCACATCCCCTTCGGCGGCGCTAGCGGCAAGCGGAGCGGCATCGGGCGCTTGGGTGGCAAGTACACCATGATGGAGATGACTGACCTCAAGACGATCACAATCGACCTGCGCTGAGCGCTGCTCACGCGTCGGCTATGCTTGAGCCAGGTGCCCGCCCAGCACCTGGCTTGCGTGCCACAAGGGGGTGAGCGATGGGGAGGGTCGACTTCGATGCGATTGTCGTCGGGGCACGGGTCGCTGGCGCTGCGACCGCTCTCTACCTTGCCCGGCGTGGCTATACCGTGCTGCTGCTCGACCGCGACCGCTTCCCCAGCCCCACGCTCTCGACTCACCTCTTCTTCACCGATACGCTCGGTGCCCTGCGCGAGCTAGGTGCCCTCGAGCGCGTACTGGCCGTCGACGCGCCTCGCCTGCGCTGGCTGCGCTTCCCGTACGTGGCAGCGCCGTTCCCGGAGCACGACGGGCTCGACTTCGCGCTTTGCATCCGCCGGGAGGTGCTCGACACGATCTTGCTGGAGCGCGCAGCGGCCCAGCCCGAGATCACTGTCAAGACCGGCACTAGGGTCACCGGACTGGTCTGGGACGACGGCCGCGTCGCCGGTGTCCGCTACCGGGCCCGGCGAGGCCGGGCCGAGGGCGAGGCACGCGCCCGGATCGTGATTGGAGCCGACGGCCGCCACTCGTTCGTGGCCCGCGCCGCCGGGGCGGCCGAGTACGACCTGGTCGCGCCGCTTTTCGCCTGGTATTACACCTACCTGCTCGACGTGCCGCTGGACGATCCGCCCAGTGCCACCGCCTTCAGCGGGCCGTTTTCGGAGGTCGGCGCCGAGTACGCGGCGGCGTTCCTCTTCCCGGCGGACAGCGGGCTGACACTGGTCGGCTTCGGCGTCGAGCACCGTGCCTTCGTCCGCTTCCGCCGGAACGTGCGCGCCAACTTCTTCGCCGGCCTGCGCTCGCTGCCGGAGGCTTGGGAACGGGTGGGTCAGGGGCGACTGGCCAGCCGGATCCTGGGTACCGGGCAGCTTCCCAACCTCTTCCGCGCGGCCTGGGGGCCCGGCTGGGCGCTCGTCGGCGATGCCGGCTGCCACAAGGATCCCCACACCGCGCAGGGAATGGGCGACGCGGTGCGCAGCGCCCGGCTGCTGGTGACCGCGCTCGACCGCTGGTGGCGGGGTGAGGAGAGTGAGGCTGAGGCGCTGGCCCGGTACCAGCGGGAACGGGATACGGAGCTCCGGCCGATGTACGACTTCACCACCTTTCGCTTGCAGGCCCAGGTAGGCGATGAGATCTGGGAGCGGTTCAACCAGCTCACCTGGGAAGATGCGGAGCTGGCCCGGCGGCGGGTGGCCGCAATGACGCATGCGCTGCATCCGGCCGAGGTCTACACGCCCAACGCGGTGCGACAGACCGTCGCTGCCGCCACAACTTCGTGAAGCCTGCCGGGCGCTCGGCAAGCTCTCCAGGGCAGCCGGCGTGGGTACCGGTCGCAACACTGGCCTGGGGGCGACCAGGGGGGCCAGAAGTACGGACGCCCCCAGGTGGATGGAACTGCCGGACTGGCGGTTGCTTGGAGAAAGGGCTTGACAAGCGGGCCGCCGGTTAGCATGCTACGTAGGGTTGTGAAGACGCTCACAACACGAGGCGTCTTGACAACGCACCGCAGGCGGCGCATGCTAGCGACCAATCGAGTGCTCCGCCGCCTCTCCGCCGCCAGACGCGGTGCCGGGGCAGATGGACGGTACCGGGAACAGCAAAGGGGGAGAGGGTGACACCCGCAAATCTGACCACCGAGCAGTGGCAGCAGGTCAGCACGGCTCTGGTCTGGTTTTGGGCTTTCCTCGGTTCCGTTGTCGGCTTCGCCGCCTTCTTCCTCGTCAGCTATGCCATCATCCCCTCGCTCGTCTCGACTCGCGACCTGCCGAGTCGCGCCGCTGGCGCTCGCCCGGTCTTCCTCGTGCTCGCCCTCCTGTTCGCCCTGGTGGCGATCTTTTGTTTTGTGAACCTCGTACGCTCCATCCAGGTGCTCTATGAGATCTGGCCCGCACGGTGGATCTGAGCCTGCTCGCTTGGAGTGTTGCAGGCGCGCGATGGGTCGTGTGGTAGTTCGTAGTTGAGCGAATGGAGCCCAGGGGGATGCAGCGCTACTTCCGGCTGGTGCTGTTCGCCGCCGTGATGCTGGTGGTACTGGCGATCCCGGTTGCTGCGGTGCTGGCGCGCACGTACTTCCTCGCGCCCACTACCCAGCCGGTCAAGGCCCAGCCGATCCAGTTTCCTCACCAGGTGCACGCGCAGGCGATGGGGCTGGACTGCACGTTCTGCCATCGTGGCGCCATTACGTCGGCGCAGGCCACCATCCCGGCTCTCGAGTTCTGTATGAGCTGCCATAAGGTCATCCCCTGGCAGGGGCGGCCCGAGCTCGAGAAGCTGGTGCAGGCATTCGAGCGTGGCCAGCCGGTGCAGTGGAACAAGGTGCACCAGCTCCCCGACCACGCCCACTTCGTCCACGCGGTGCACCTCAACTTCGGCTTCCAGTGTTCCGACTGCCACGGCGATGTGGCAGCGATGGGCAAGCCTGGGGTCAAGCAGGTGCGCGACTTGCGCATGGGTGACTGCTTGACCTGTCACCAGCAGAACGGCGCGCGCACCGACTGCTCGGTGTGTCACTACTAGACCGGTCGGCACGGCACGAGTGGAGATGAGGATGCGGCGACGAGAGTTCCTCAAGCTAGCGGCGACCTCGGCGACCGGGGCGGTGCTCTTCACCGGCTGCGGCTCGATCGGCAATGGGAACCCACCCTCGGAGTTCAAGATCGAGAGCCCGGTCTGGAACCCGAACGACCTCCGCTATGGACGCGATGCCTGGTTCGCGACCGCTGCTCCCGCATCGGTCGGTGGCTACGGGATCATCGTCCGCGTCTTCGAGGGGCGCGCGAAGAAGGTCGAAGGAAACCCGGACTTCCCGATCAATTTCGGCCGGAGCTGCGCGAAGGCGCAGGCGCTCGTCCAAGAGCTCTATCACCCCGACCGGGTGGGCGCACCGCTACGGCTCGCCGGCCAGCGCGGCTCGGGCCAGTACCGGGCAGTCGGCTGGGATGAGGCACTGGGGGAGGTCGCTAGTCTCATTCGGCAGGCACCAGGCTCGACGCTCCTGGTCACCGAACCGCTCAACGGCGCGCTCGGCGCCATCGTCGAGCAGTTCGTGCGGGCCACTGGCATCCAGCACGCCAGCCTCGAGCCCGACGAGCGCGTCGTGCTCCGAGAGGCGATGCGCCGGGCGTTTGGGGTGGAGAGCTTTCCGACGCTCGATCTGGCCAACGCCCGCCTGCTGGTCAGTTTCAGCGCTGACTTCCTGCACACGTGGATCTCGCCAGTCCAGTTTGCGCGGGCCTATGGTGCTTTCCGCCAGGGTCGGCCCGCTGTGCGCGGCACCTACTACCATGTCGGCCCGCGGCTTTCAGGCACGGCCGCCAATGCCGACCGCTGGTTGCCGATCCGCCCTGGCGCCGAGGGGCTGGTTGCTCTGAGCATGGCCCAAGTCATGCTGGAAGAGGGGCTGGTCGAGGAGACGAGCGCGGTCCCCTTCTTCCAGGCGCTCGGACTCACCCCCGATCAACTGGCGACCGACTTCGCTCCCGAGCGGGTGGCCGAGGCGACCGGCCTGAGCGCCGAGCAGATCCGCGAGCTGGCTCGCGCCTTTGCCGAGCAGCGACCGAGCATCGCGATTGCCGGAACCAGCGCCGCGGCCTCCACGAACGGCCTCTTCAACCTGGTCGCCGTCTTCGCCCTGAACTACCTGGTCGGCAGCGTGGGCAGCGAGGGTGGGCTGATCCTGAACCCTGCCTCTCCGCTGCCCGACGAGCTCCCGGCCAACCGCAGCGGCGACGCGTACCGCCACTGGGTCGAGCTCGCGCAGCAGATCGCCGGGGGGCAGATCACGACGGTGCTCGTCCATCGCGCGAACCCGGTCTACAGCCTGCCGCCGGCCAGCGGGTTCCGGGACGCCCTGCGCGGCGCCGGTTCGGTCGTCAGCTTCTCCAGCTTTCGCGACGAGACGACCATGCTGGCCGACCTTGTCCTGCCCGACCAGACGCTGCTCGAGCAATGGGGACTGGTGGTACCCGATCCTGGCCCCGGCTACGAGGTGGTGGCGGTGCAGCAGCCAGTCGTGAACCCGTTCGTCGACTCACGTGCCTTCGGAGACGTGCTGATCCAGCTCGCTGCCCAGCTTGGGCAGCCGCTCCCCTGGCCTAACCAGGAGGAAGCGGTGCGGGCGCTCGCCGACGCGCTGCGTGGCCTTGGGCGCGGCAACGTGACGGCTGAGAATCCGCGGGCGTACTTTGTGACGATGCAAGCGCAGGGCGGGTGGTGGGACGAGCGTGCCCGCGCCGGTGAGGCGCGCCCGCAGGCCGCGACGGCGCCCGCCAACCCCGAGTTCGCGGGCGAGCCCGGCCAGTTCCCCTTCTATCTCCTCCCCTTCCCGTCCGACTCGCTCGGCTACGGGGAGTTCGCACACCTGCCCTGGCTCCAGGGGCTGCCGGAGCCGGTCTCGACCAACGTCTGGGGTACCTGGGTCGAGATCAACCCACGGACGGCGCGCGACATCGGCGTCGAGACCGGCGACCTGGTACGGGTGGTAACGCCGCAGGGCAGTGCGGAGCTGCCCGTCTACGTGAACCCGGCGGCGATGCCTGATGTCCTGTCCGTCCCGATGGGACAGGGGCACACCGCCTTCGGTCGCTATGCCGAAGGACGGGGAGTGAACCCGCTGGAGTTGGTTGCACCGCAGGTGGAGCGGGAGACGGGCGCCCTGGCCTGGGCGGCCACCCGCTGCCGGTTGGAGCTGACCGGCCGGCGGATGCGCATCGCCCGGTTTGAAGGGCAGATCCCGGCGTTCCAGCTCGAGGAGTTCCCGATCGTCCAGGTGACGAGGCCGCGGTCGTGATCGGCGACGTCGCTCCGGCGGCCGGCCGCGCTGCTGGCACAGAGAGGAAGATAAGGGAATGCCACGCTGGGGAATGGTGATCGATCTCGACCGGTGTATCGGCTGCGGCGCCTGTGTCGTCGCCTGCCAGGCCGAGAACAACGTCCCGATCAATACTGAGGACGTGTATCACCAGCGCCGCGCCATCGAGTGGATCCGGCTCGAGCGCTACTGGGAAGGGGAATACCCGGATATCAAGGCGCGCTACATCCCGGTGCCCTGTATGCACTGCCAGAACGCGCCCTGCGAGCCGGTCTGTCCCGTCTATGCGACCTACCACACCAGCGAAGGCATCAACATGCAGGTCTACAACCGCTGCATCGGCACGCGCTACTGCTCGATCAACTGCCAGTGGCATGTGCGCTTCTTCAACTTCTGGGAGCCGAAGTGGCCTGACTCGCTCAAGAACCAGCTCAACCCGAACGTGACGGTGCGCAGCCGCGGCGTGATGGAGAAGTGCACGTTTTGTATCCAGCGCATCGTCAAGGCTGAGCACCAGGCCAAGCTGGAGGGCCGCCAGCTCCGGGCCGACGAGTTCACCACCGCCTGCGCGCAGGCGTGCCCGACTGACGCGATCGTCTTCGGCGACCTCGACAACCCGGAGAGCCGCGTCGCCCGGCTCGTCAGCACGGCGGTGAACGAGCGCGGGTACCGGCTACTCGAAGACCTCGGCACTGAGCCGTCCGTCTACTACTTGAAGAAGGTCGACCTCGAAGCGCCTGTCGAGGAGCACAGCAGCCACTAGGGGTGATGAGGAAGGCGAGCGAGGCGAATGGCGAGACACACGACGGCAGTGACTCACGGTCATGAGCTGCAGCGCACCTGGGAGCTGGCACCCAGGGACGTGCTCGACGCCGGGCTCCGGTGGGTGCGGACGCTGGGGGCAGGCCGGCGTTCGGCTGCGTTGCTCGCGCTGGCACTTGGCATCGCGGGTGCGATCGCGCTTGTCGCCGGGCCGGTTCTTTCCGGGTACGCCAACCGGCAAGTGTGGGCGTATACCGCCGTCGCGTTCGTGTATCTCATGTCCACCGCGGCGGCTGCGCCGTGCCTCTCGACCGCGCTGCGGGTGGCGCGGAGCCACTGGCGCCGGCCGGTCAACCGGGCTGCCGAGGTCTGGGCGGTGACGCTCGTCGTGCCGCTCGCCCTCTACCTGCTCTTGATGGGTACCTTGCCAGGAACGGAGAACCGCCTGTCGATCTGGTTCGGCTGGCCGCTCTCACCCTGGCTCTGGGACGCGATCCTCATGGCGACGCTGGCTGGCGCTGGCTACTTCTACCTGTGGCTCAGCAGCCTGCCCGACCTCGCGATCGTGCGCGACCAGGCCGAGGGCGGGCGGCGCGGGCTCATCGCCCGGCTGGCCGGGGCCTGGCGCGGCTCGCACCGCCAGTGGCGTATGCTCGAGAAGGTGGTCAACAACGCCGGTGTCCTCTACGTGCTGGTCTACGTGCCGACGATGACGGTGCTGGCGAGCGACTTCGTCATCAGCATGATCCCAGGCTACTTTACGGCGGTCTTCCCGGCCTACTTCACCATCAGCTCGTTTGAGGCCGGGATCGCGCTGACCATCGTGACGATGGCCGTGCTGCGCCGCTGGGGTGGCCAGCGTGACTACCTGGGCCTGGAGCAGTTCTGGGCGCTGGGCAAGATGCTGCTGGCCTTCGCGCTCCTCTGGTTCTACTTCTGGTGGTCGGAGTTCATCATCTTCTGGTACGGCCGGACGCCGCGGGAGATCAGCGTCCTGAAGTACATCATGGCCGACACCTACCTGTGGCCATTTGTCCTAGCGTTCGCCTTGAACTTCGCCTTGCCGCTGCTGATTTTGATGTGGAACCCGATCCGCCGGAGCATCGCCGGGCCGACGATCGTCGCTGGCATCGTCCTCCTCGGCAACCTCATCGACCGGATCCGGCTAATCTCGGCCGGCTTCTCGGTGCCAGACATCACCCAGCACGAGCTGCACGAGATCCCGGCGGCCTACATCCCCAACGTCCTCGACATCGTGATCCTGACAGGAGCGATCGGCGGCGCGGTGGCGCTAGTGCTGTTCACGTTCCGGGTGCTGCCCTTCCCCTCGATTTGGGAGGTGACCGGCGGGCTCTGGTTGCGGAAGCACCTTCCCTACAAGCACACCCGCGTCATCGTCGTCGGTAAGCCGGAGTAGGACGAGCGCGCAGGCGAGCGCGAGCTGGAGGGCGAGATGCAGGAGCGCCACCACCTCGGAGAAGAGGCGATTACGAGGGAGTTGTTCCGGCCGCTGGTGTCGACGCCCGCCATGATGTGGGTCGGCTTCATTGGGCTGGGCGCGGTGCTAGCGATCTTCGTGTTCGCCGTGAGCTGGATGATCTACTGGGGCCTCGGGGTGACCGGGCTCCAGCGCCCCAACATGTGGGGCTTCATGATCGTCAACTTCGTGTTCTGGATCGGAATCAGTCACGCCGGGGTGATGATCTCGGCGATCCTGCGGCTGACCCAGGCGGAGTGGCGCCGCCCGGTGACGCGCGCGGCCGAGGTGATGACGATCTTCAGCCTGATGACCGCGATGCTCCACCCGGTCATCCACACCGGCCGGCCCTGGCGCACGCTCTACTGGGTCTTCCCCTACGACTTCTGGCGCAACCTGTGGCCGGACATCCGCGGCCCGCTGGTCTGGGATCCGAGCGCGATCCTGACCTACCTCACCGGCTCGACGCTCTTCCTCTACACCACGCTCATCCCCGACATGGCTCTCGCGCGCGACCGCACCACCGGCTGGCGCCACGTGCTGTACACCATCCTGGCGCTCGGCTGGCGCGGCAACGAGCGCCAGTGGAAGATGCAGACGATCGCTGGCTTCCTGCTCTCTGGCCTGATTCTCCCGGTCTTCGTCTCAGTGCACAGCATCGTCTCTTGGGACTTTGCAGTCTCGCTGGTCCCCACCTGGCACGCGACCGTCTTCGCGCCGTACTTCGTCATCGGAGCCATCCACTCCGGTGTCTCGGCGGTGGTGACACTGATGGCGTTGATGCGCTGGCTGTTTCGCTTCGAGCACTACATCCGCCTGGAGCACTTCGATGCCATCGGCCGGCTCCTGATCGCCGTCGGCACCGGCTGGCTCTGGTTCTTCCTATTGGACATCTTCTTCGCTATCTACCCGCAGGAGGCGCGCGAGCTGGAAATCATGCAGTTCCGGCTCTTTGAGTGGCCCTTCAACGTGCTCACTGCGTTGATCTTCATCTTCGGCTATTTCATCCCGGTGCCGATCTGGGTCTTCCAGCGCTTCCGCCGCAATGTGAAGATCATGTTCTGGACGTCGATCGCGGTGAACGTCGGCATGTGGGCAGAGCGCTACTGGCTAATCAAGCCGGGCCTGATGCGCAAGTACGAGTGGACGTTCGACTGGAACTGGTACCGGCCGAGCATCGTCGAAATCAGCATCGTGATGGGCTCCTTTGCGCTGGTCGGCTTCTTGCTCCTCGTGTTCGCGAAGATCTTCCCACCGATCTCGGTCTGGGAGGAGAAGGAAGGCGTGCACTTCGCCCAGCAGCTCCAGGTGGGCAAGCGGCGGGTGAGCGCGATTGTGCGCGAGTTCTAGGCGACCAGTGGGAGCGTGGCGAAAGGCGGCTGAGCGATGGCGATCCGAGAAGTCCTGGGCATCTACCGAGACCTCGATTCGGCAGTGGCGGCTGCGGACGCACTGCGCGAGGCGGGGTTCGAGCGCGCCGAGTTCGAGGTGCTCTCGAACGCTCCCTATCCCGAAGGGACGTTCGGGGAGGAGTCGGGGATCCACCGGCTGTTCGTCTTTCCGCTGATCGGCGCTGCCTGCGGCTTCGCCGCCGGCCTCTTGATCACCGGCGGCACGCAGCTCGCCTACCCGCTGGTGACCGGCGGTAAGCCGCTGCTCTCGATCCCGCCGATGATCATCATCATGTACGAGGGCACGATGCTCGGCGCGCTGATCTTCACCGTGCTGGGCGTGCTCTTCGAGTCGCGGCTGCCCTGGATCGGCAAGGCGCTCTACGACACCCGGATCACCGCCGGCTACATCGGGATCCTGGTGCGCACGGCACCAGAGCGCGAGTCGCTCGCAATCAGCGCGCTGCGCACGGCGAACCCCGAGGACGTGCTGACCGAGGGCGGGAGCGTCGGCGGCACCGCTCCGGCAGCGCAGTGAGGGTCGCCGGATGCGAGGGGACGGCATGACCATGTGGAGGGCGCGTACAGCTTTCGCCCGCTGGCGGACGATCGGTGTCCTGCTGGCCAGCCTCGGCCTGCTCGTCGTCGCGGCCGCCTGCAATTCGACCAACACCTATCCCATCGACTTCTTCAGTGAGATGCACTACCAGAAGTCGTTCCGATCCCAGGAACCGCCACGGCTGGACACCCCGGCCGGCGCTGTGCCGGTGACCGGCGGCGAAGTCGCCTACACCTTCGAGGAGGCGAGAGACCTCGTAAACCCGCTGGCCGGTGACCCGCAGGCGCGCGAGCGCGGAGCCCAGCTCTACGCGGTCAACTGCGTGGTGTGCCACGGCGCCCAGGGACGCGGCGACGGGCGGATGGCGGCGCTGTGGGCGACCCAGCCGGGTGCGGTGCCTCCCGCCGACCTGACCTCGGCGCTTGTGGCCGGCCGCACCGACGGCGAGCTGTACTGGATTCTGACTAACGGGTTCACCTCGCCGCAGCAGCAGGTGCAGTACCCCGGGGGGTTGACGAACATGCCCGCCTTTGGAAAGCTGCTGACTCCCCAGGAGCGCTGGGCCCTCGTCTCCTACATCCGCCAGCTCCAGGGGCGGTAGGGAAGGCTCCCCTCACCCCGCCCTCTGGGCACCCCTCTCCCGCGGTTTGCGGGAGAGGGGGCAGGGGGTGAGGGTGGTTCTCCCCTCACCCCGCCCTCTGGGCACCCCTCTCCCGCGGTTTGCGGGAGAGGGGGCGGGGGTGAGGGTGGTTCTCCCCTCAGCCCGGCTTCGCCACCCCGCTCCCTGGAGGGAGAGGGGATGGGGGT
>CALKCJ010000028.1 GCA_938082375.1 uncultured Thermomicrobiaceae bacterium | reverse complement strand
CTCCCAGGGCGGGTTGGCGAGGACGACGTCGAAGCCGCCACGCTCGAACACCTCGGGGAACTCGAGCGGCCAGTGGAAGAAACGCCGTTCGGTCGCGAGCTCCTGGGCCAGTGCGGTGGCCTGCCCCGGTGGGCCGCCTGCCAGCCAGGCGCGCAGGTGCTCGCTGGTGGGCACGCTGGCCACCCGGCCGCGCTCTCTGGGGTCGGGGCTGTCCGGGTCGGGGAGCTCGACGAACCACGCGGCCGTCCAGAGGTCGCAGGCCACCTTCCAGCGCTCCCAGGCTGAACCAAAGCCACGCAGCTCCTGGTACAGCGCTGCCTTGGCCTGGACGTCCTCTGGGGTGTCCTCGTCGCTCTCGGCCAGGGCGGCGAACTCCCCGGCCAGGCGCTCGAGTGGCGCCTCGGTCGCCGGTCCCCAGAGGCTGCGCTGGCCCCGGCGTGCCTGGCGGTTGGCCTTGCGGTACCAGGCGGCGGCGCGCCGCTCGTCACCCTCGCGGGCGTACGCGTCGTCGGGGATCCCCTGGCCGAGGATGTCGAGGTCGAAGACGCCGACCAGGCTGTCGCCACACTTGATGTGGTGGTCGAGGAAGCTGAGCGGCAGGCCGGGCGTGTGGCCCTCGATCCAGAGCGCGACCTTGCAGAGGTCGACCGCCAGCGGGTTCTTGTCCACGGCGTAGAGACAGCGCCGGATCACCTGGCGGACGGCGTGCCGGTAGTCTTCCGGCGAAGGCTCCTCCTCGCCGGTTTCCGCGCGGGCCAGCTCGCGACCGAGCTCTCGCGCAGCGGCGAGGAGGAAGTGGCCGGAGCCGGCGGCGGGGTCGACGATGCGGAGATCGAGCAAGGCGTGCCGGGCAAGGAGGGAGCGGCGGGTCGCCGGTGGCAGGGCGCGCCAGGTCGCCTCGGGCGCGGCGGGTGAGCCGAGTTCGGTAGGCGGTGTGGTTCCGGCCACGGCATCGCTCTCGCCGGGGACGGGCTGGCCTGCGCGAGCCGCGTCGCTGGCTGCTCGACCGAGCGGCGGCGCCGACTGCTGGCGCGCGTACTCCCCGTACTCCCGCTTGAAGTCCTCCGGGAGCTCGTGCCAGTCGTAGCTCGCCGCGCGCCTGGCCCATTCCAGCCGCGCTTCGATCACCGGCGCCAGCGCGGAGCGCACCAGCTCCTGCACCAGCTCTGGCGGAGTGTAGTAGGAGCCGGTCTGCTTGCGCTCGGAGCCCCACGCGAGGCTGAACGCCGGAGGATCGAGCGTGACGACCGGGTGATAGTCGAGCAGGCTCTCGTAGACGGAGCCCAGCTCCTCGACGTCGAGCGCGGCGTAGTTGACGCGGCGGCGGGTGCGGCTCTCGTCCTCGACGAAGCTGGAGAGGGCACGGAGGGCTTCCAGCAGCCGGCGGTTGTCGCAGCGGGCGCTCTCGAGGTCGCGGCAGCCTTCGACGGCGAAGAGCTCGCCGTCGAGGGCGGTCAGGCCGAGCTTAGCGGCCTCGCGCTGGTGGCGGAAGAGGCGGAAGACCTGGCGCAGGCTTTCCCAGAGGTCGTCGTATCCGTCGCCGCCAGTCGGCCGCTCGGCCAGCTCGCGCAGGCGCGCGAGGCTGTAGTAACGGTGGTAGATCTCCTGCCGGGCGGCCAAGGTTGGGTCGGTCACGGTCAAAAGGCGACGCTCCTCGGCCACGAAGAGGAAGAGCAGCCGGTAGACCAGCCGCAGGAGCTGGCGGTAGTAGTCGGTGGGGTCGAGGTTGCCGGTGGCAGCGTGCTGGCGCAGCTCCTGGTTGGCGGGGTGGGCGAGGAAGGCGGTGCCCAGGGTTTGCAGTGCCGCCTCGACGCCGTCGCGCAGCCGCTCGCGGACACGCCCGCCCTGGTCGATCCCGTCCTGGTAGTACCGCTCGAGCCAGCAGGACGAGGCGTCGTCGACACCGTTCGGCCAGCGGGAGCGGTGGACGAGCCGGTAGAGGAGCGCGAACTCGTTGTAGCGGTTCCCCTCGACGAGGGCGCGGAGGTCGAACTCAAGGTAGACGGGGCGGGCCACTCGAGTCGCGTCGCGCAGGACGCGGAGTCGCTCGCCGTTGGTGACCAGGCCCCAGAGGGCATCGGAGCGGTTGAGGTATTCCTGGACGAGCGCGTGGGGGCTGCGGCGCTGGCCCTCGGCGCGGCGATCGATCGGCTGGTCGATGGCGACGATGTGGACAGGCGGAGCGCCGGGGTCGTCGCCAGCGCGGTGGGAGATGGGGAACGAGTCGCCGCCGGCCTGCAGACTGGCCCGCTGATAGGTTAACTCCCCGAAGCCAAGCAGCTCGAGCAGCGGGATGACCCAGCCCTCGCGGGTGAGGGTGGTGCGGCTCTCGCTCGAGCGGGCCAGGCGGCGCTGGAAGGCTTCCCAGTAGGTGCGGGCGTCGGAAAACGCGTTCTGGATCTGGTCGGAGAGCCGATCGGAGGGTTTGAGGCCAAAGTGCTCAGGTCGCTGGCCGGGCAAGTCGCTCGAAGCGACGCGCTCGAGTAGGTCGGCTGGGAATAACCCACCTTCGATCGAGACCGCGACGTAGCTCATCCTCCCCTCCCTCTCCTCCCCCGAACAGGCTACCGGCCTGTCGCTGGCAGCAGCACGTAGCAGCCGAGGACGTCCGGTGGCCGATGCGGCTCGACCTGGAGTGGCTCGGCTCCGGTGAGCTGACGCAGGCGGGCGTGCGCGGCCTCGAGCTCGGCCACACGGGCGTTCACGACCGGCTCGTACCAGTCCGGGTGCTCCTGGAGCAACCCGAGCGCCCAGGCGACCTGCCGCCGCCGCTCCTCCTGGGAGATGTCGGCCACGGGCCGGGCGCGCTCCAGTAGCTCACGGCCGCGGCGCTCGACCGGCTGGAGCCAGTCGATCCGGCCGTCCTGGCGGCGGAAGGCGGCGAGCAAGACCTCCTCGGCGAACTGCTCGACGCGCTCCTCCAGGCGGTAGCGCAGCCGGAGCAGGAGGACTACGGTGCGGCGCTCCACGGCGTCGGTGAAGAGCGCGCCGCAGCGGGCGAAGCGCGGGTCGGGCGAAGGGCCGAGCGCGCGGGCGAGCACAGCGTCGCAGATGGCGGCGACCACCGGGTGATTCCGGCCGAGCGCGAGCGCGTCGGGGTCGGCCAGCCCGTCGAAGCGGACGAGCCGGGGCCAACCCGCGAAGCCCGCCTGCTCCAGGCGGGGGCGCAGCTCGCCCGGGTCCATTTCGAAGGCGCCTGCGCGTTGGGCCGGCCGCAGGCTGCCGCCGAAGCGCTGGAGGGTGTCGCGCAAGAAGCGCTCGACGGCGGCGGAGTCGCCGAGCACCGGGTCGGTCGCCTCCAGCTCGCGGGCGACGACGTCGGGCTGGATGCCGTGCTGGGCGAAGAAGGCGCGCTGCTCGCCCTCGCGGCGAGCGGCCTCCTCCCAGGCGCTGTCCATCTGCGCCACCTTAGGCGACTCCAGCGCGAGCTGGAGCTGGGGCCCGCACGCTGGCTGCCGGAGGAGCACGCTCTCGAGGACGGCCTCAAGCACCGCCTCGGTGTTCACCGGCACTGGCACCGAGATCCCGAGCTGGCGCCGGATGGCCCGGCTCTTGTTGATGAGCGTGTGCAGGACGACCAGGTCGACGTCGTTGTCGGCGCCGTAGAGCACCACCGTGCGCACCACGGGCCGGCTCTGGCCGAAGCGGTCGACGCGACCGTTGCGCTGCTCTAGACGGTTCGGGTTCCAGGGCAGGTCGTAGTGCAGTACCGCATCGAAGTGCTCTTGCAGGTTGATCCCCTCGCTTAGGCAGTCGGTGGCGACCAGCACGCGCACCGGCTCACGCACCAACTCTTCAACGAGCGTCCGGCGCTCCTCGTCGCCAACCTCGCCGGTCACCGCGGTTACCCGGAGGCCGGGGAAGCGGTGCTCGAGGAGCTTCGGGAGCTGGGTCTGGAGGTACTTGGCCGTGGGGATGAAACGGCAGAAGACGATGGGCCGGTAACCCTCGCCCAGCAGCTCGCCGATGGCCTCGGCGGCGGCGACGAGCTTGCGGTCGTGCTCGGGGCCGTGCAGGTCGAGCGCCCGCCGGAGGAAGCTGGCGAGCTGCCTTCTAGCCCGCTGGTCGAGGAGTTCGGCTGCGTCTTCGACCGGCGCGGCTGGGGCGTAGTCGCTGCTCGCTTCCTCGTCGTGCACGTCCATCACCTGGGGGCGGTACAGGGCGTCGGCGTCCTCGGGGCTCGCGTCCTCCATGAGAAGGCTGGTATAGCCCTTGCGCTCGGCGTGGTGGCTGAGCACCGCGGCAGCGGCCGGCGGGCTGGAGAGGACGCAGCGCAGGATGGCGATGGCGGCCCAGTGACGGACACGCTGCTGCTGTGAGCGTACCTGCTGGCCGGTGCTGACCGTCTCCCGGCAGTAGTTGAGCACGTCCTCGAAGAGGGCACGGTAGACGGGCGAGAGCTGATAGGTGCGCTCCTCGTCCCGGCGCTCGGGGAAGGGGGTCTCCGTGCCGAGCCAGTGCTGGAGGTCGGGACGACGCCGCTGGACGACGTGTGGGAGCAGGCGGGACCGATCGAGTGGCTCGCCTGGGTTTGGGTCGAAGTCCCGGTGGAGCAGGCCGAGCAGCGAGCGATAGCTCTCCTCGATGCCGCTGTGGGGCGTGGCGGTGACGAGCAGAAGGTGGCGGCGCGGGTCGGCGGCCAGCTCGCGGAGCAGCCGGTGCCGCTGGTGTTGGACCTGGTTCTCCTGGCCGCGCGGCCGAGCCGCGAGGTGCGCCTCGTCGACGATCACCAGATCGGGCTCGGCGGCGAGGAACGCCTGGCGGTGGCGATCGGCCTTGACGAAGTCGATGCTGCAGACGAGGTAACGGAAATACTGGTAGACGGACATGTCCTGCCGGGGCAGCTCACGTTCGAGCCGGGCGAGGCGGGCCGGCTGCACCACCCGGGCGTCGATCCCGAACTTGTCACGCAGCTCGGCCTCCCACTGGTCGCAGAGGTGCGCCGGGCAGAGGACGGCCAGGCGACGGGCCAGGCCGCGATCGAGCAGCTCGCGGGCGATCAGCGCGGCCTCGATCGTCTTGCCCACACCCACGTCGTCGGCGATGAGCAAGCGGACGGGATCGAGCCGGAGCGCCATGACCAGCGGGACGAACTGATAGGGCCGGGGCCGGACGGCAATCCGCCCCAGTGAGCGGAAGGGGGTGGCGCCGGAACGGAGGCTGAGGCGGGCTGCGTCGGTGAGGAGTAGGGCGCCGAGGGCGTCTCCGGCACGGTCGGGGTCGGGGAGCGGGAAGGTAGCCGGCCGGACGTCGTCGCCTTCGAGCGGGAGGAAGAGACCAGCGACCTCGTCTTCGATGCCGGTGAGCGGGCGGAGTAGCAGCAGGTCGGGATCGGACGACGGAAGTACGACCCAGTCGCGCCCCCGGGCGTGGATAAGCTGCCCGGGCGGGTACCTGACAGCGAGTGTCTGGTGCACGGCCTCCTCCATCACGGTCAGCGGGCGCTGGCGGCACACGGTGAGCTGTGGTCGCGGTAGATAGCAGACAGCGCGTAAACTGTCAACAGGTCGTCACCTGGGACTCGACCATGGGCGTCGCTTTTACACGAGGGCGCCGCACGGGTAATCGCCCCGCTCAGCCTAAGAGCCTGGCGGGAACAGGGTGGTTCCCGCCGATGCGGTCAGCGCAGGGCGGGGTGAGCGGCCGTTCGAATTGCCTGGACACGGGGACGGCGAGCGGGGGCATTGTCGCCGCCGGTCACAGCGCGCCCGGTGCCGGAGCCGGCAACCTCCCGGAAGAAAGTGTCCCGGCCACTGGAAAGACAGCGCCGGGACTGGCCAGATGAGGGGTGGCTCACCCGGCAGCAGCAAGTGTAGCCGATGGAGTACTCTTCGCTGGTCGGTCGCCGGCGGGGGTGTTGGTTTGGGTTGACCCCAGGCCGACACCAGCGCCGGCGGGTACGTGGCGCTGGGAGGACGCTGGCGAGGGCGCATGGGAGTCGAACCCACCGGCGAGGCTCGTCACCCCGCCCGACGGTTTTGAAGACCGCGCAGGCCACCGGGCCCGATCCGCCCTCAGGTCACCGTTACCGACCTGAGTATGACGCGTGGCCCCGGGCGTTGCAAGGGGTAACACTGCAACCAGGCCTCGGCGACGGGACCAGGCCGCCGACGTCCTCTCCCACGGGCGTCAACGTGCGGGTGGTCGAGCTGGCAGCCGCACGAGAGAAGGCGCGGTGGTGGTTGACACGCTCCGCTACACCCCTCTGAGGAGCGCATGCTTGCTGCGGCTGGCGAAAGAGCTCGGCCCTCGCCTGCCGGGAGAACGAGCGGCCACCGCGTGTCCCCGGTCCTGCTCTGCGGAGCCGTCGGGCCGGCAGCGCGCATGAGCCGCTCACCGAACCATCCCCCGAACGAGGGTGAGCGGTCAGCTCGCCGAGGCCACGGCTGGCCGCGGGCGGGGTTCACGGGTGAGGCTGTGAGCGGGGCGTGCGCCGCCGACTGTAGGCCTGCTCCAGGAGGATGTCGATGTCCTCGTTGGTAAACAGGTAAGTCTGCGGTGCCAAGTGCATCGCACCCTCTCGGTCGTCGCTGGCGACATAGCCCTTCACCAGGAACCCCTCCGGTGTCTCGACGATCGCGATCCTGGTGAACCGCTGTCCATCGAGATAGTTGCCCAGCGCCCGCAGGGTATCCTCGTAGCGCACGCGGTAACGTCCGGTATGGTCGAGCATCTAGTGCCCCCCTGACGGTAGCGCCGCTGACGACGGATACGACCGTTTTGCCCTCACTCCAACTTTACCGCACCGCCGGCAGCTGGTGCAGCCGTTGGCAGAGCTAGCGAAGCCGGTGGAACTCCTCGAAACCGGGGTGGTGCTCCTCGCTGTCCACCTGCACGTCGACGACCGCCGGCTGGCCCGCATCGTTGGCCCGCCGGGCGCGCTCCAGCGCGGGTTCGAGTTCACCCGGCTGCTCGACGCGCTCAGCCCAGCAGCCAGCGGCACGCGCCAGGGCGACGAAGTCAAACGTCGCCGTGAACTCGGTGGCAATCACTCGCCCGCCGAGCGCGGTGCGCTGCGTCCAGCGTGGCCAGCCCAAGGCGCGGTCGTTAAAGACTACCCAGGTGACCGGCGCCCGCTCCTGGACGGCCGTGGGTAGCTCGTGCAGGCCCATCTGGAAGGCGCCGTCGCCGGTGGTGCACACCACGTAGCGGTCGGGCCGGGCGAGCTTGGCACCGATCGCGCCGCAGACGCCGAAGCCCATGGCGGTCTGCTCGGCCGGTGGCACCACGCATCCCCGGTCGAGTACTTGATAGTACGGCCAGTAGTAGGCCCAAAGATCTTGCGCGCCGTTCTCCTTGACCAGGATAGTGTTGTGGCCGAACACACGGTTGATCGCCCGTACGACGCGCTTGCCGCGCACCGGAACCCGGTCGTCGGCGGCGTCGGCCTCCACCTGCGCCAGCGCCGCAGCCCGGCGCGTAGCCAGCTCGGCGAGGCGTGCGTGGTTTGGCCCGATACCGGCGCGGAGCGCGGCCGCGGTGAGTTGCTCCAGGGTCAGGCGGGCATCGCCCTGAATGGCGAGGTCGGGAACCCAGTTCCGGCCCAGCTCGGACGGCTCGATATCGATCTGCACGAACCGCGCCTGGCCGGGGAAGTAGTGCCAGACACCAGATTGGAACTCTTCCATCCGCGAGCCGACGGTGATCAGGAGGTCGGCTTCCTGGTAGACCGACTTCGGGTACTCGGTGCGGTAGAGTCCGACGAGCCCGGCGAAGAGCGGGTGATCCTCGCGTATGATGCCGCGGCCGGCCGGTGTCACCTGTACCGGGATGCCGAGGGACTCCGCGAACTGCTCCACCGCGTCGTACGCCTGCGAGAGGACGGCGCCACCGCCGCAGACGAGCAGGGGGCGCTCCGCCCGCGCCAAGAATTCGACAGCGCGCTCGATCCTGGAGGGATCCGGCGCCGGACGTACCCAGCGTTCGGCTCTGCGGTACTCGGGCATCTCGACAGCGTCGAGCGCGATGTCGGCCGGAAGCTCCAGGTAGACCGGGCCAGGCTGGCCAGTGGTAGCGATCGAAACCGCGCGGCGAAGCGCCCAACCGGCGCGCTCGGGCCGCTCCACGGTCATGGCCCATTTGGTGATCGGCCGCAGGACCGAGAGGTGATCGGCCTCCTGGAATGCTCCCATCCCGTAAGTTCGGGTCGCCGCGCGCACCCCGAGAGCCAGAACGGGGGTGCAGCCTGACCAGGCTTCCAGGATGCCCGGGGCGAGGTTCGCGACTCCCGGGCCGGGACAGCCGAAGCAGCAGCCAATCTCGCCAGAGACGCGAGCATAGGCCATGGCCATGAAGGCGCCGGCGGTCTCGTGACGAACCAGGACAGGCCGTACCAGCGGCGAGTCGTAGAGTGCGTCGTACAGGTGCTTCGCGCCTCCCGGCAGCCCGAAGACGTAGCGGATGCCCTCTTCCTCCAGGCCAGACACGATCGCCTGCCAGGGCGTCTGCAGGTTCACGCGCGGTTCCCTCCCGAACGGGTGTGATGGTCATACCAGGTCTCAGGTCGTTCCCACTCAGCATACCCGACGGCCGGCGATCCGCAAGTAGGGCAGTTGGTCGCGTGTGTGGGCAGCAGCCGAGAGGAAGCGCTGGTATTCGCGGAGTGAGGCGGCTACAATGGATCGGTTATAGGCGTGGAGTGCTGTTTGCGCATGGAACACCGGCTTCCGGCGACCGTCATAGAGCTCGAACGGGTCGAACTCGAACTCGAGTTGCTCCGGCGTACCGCCATCCTGGCGCAGCTTCGGCAGGCGATTACTCAGGCGGAACTGGAGCAGCAGGCACTCCGCCGAAGGCTCGAGGAGCGGCTGGGGCCGCTGCACCGGGAGATCGAGCTGCTCAAGGCTGAGGTCAGCGCCCTCGAGGCCCGCCTCCGGCGGCTGCTGCGCGCCTCGCGACCGCTGACGGACGCGGAGCTCGAGGCGCAGGCGACCCAGGAGCATGCTGAAGAGGCTGCCTGGCGAGCCGGGTTCCGAGCCCAGCAGCAGGCCCACGAGCCCCTGCACGGGCGGCTCTTGGGGTCGCCGAACGGCCACGATGAGCTCTTACTCCGCAGGCTCTACCGGGCGTTAGCCCGCTTGATCCACCCAGACCTGGCGCAGGACGGCCACGATCGTGCTCGGCGCGAAGCAATGATGCGGATCGTCAACCAGGCACGCGAGGCTGGCGATCTGGAGCAACTTCGTCGCCTCCTTGCCATCTGGACGGGTGACGACGAGGGAGATCGACCGTACGACATCGAGGCCCTGCGCTCGCGTGTCGCGCAGCGTGGCGTCGAATGCACAGAGCTGCGCCAGCAGCTCCACCGCTTGCGTCGGTCGGATCTGGGCGTGCTCCTGGCCAGAGGCAACGAGGAGATCGAACGTTATCTCCACCAGCGAGAGATTGAGCTAAGGAGAGAGCTGGCAATGCAGCGCCTGCGCCGTCGCCGGGTGCTTCGCCTGATCGAGGAGCGGCGCCTCGAATTGAGCCGTCGGGCCGGCTCTGACAGTGAACGGCAGGGTTGAGCGCTGTAGGTCGTCGGTCGTGCGGCGTCGGTACGCAGGCTGAACGAAGCTCGCGCCGAGGTAAGGACAAGACGATCGCATGGCGATTCCAGCATCCCTCCAGAGCCCGAAAGTGCCTGGAGGCACGTTGCTCGCTGCTCTGCTCGATCGCCGCCTCCAGGCGTGGAGCGACCGAGGTGGGGCGAGCAAGGAGATCGGCGAGCGGTGGTCGAGGCTCGTGGCTGAGGAGCTTGCGAGCTGGGTCGGCCGGGATGCCACGCTCCCCGAGGCTGGCCCATCGCGCCTGCTGGCCGTAATCTGGCTGGACGGACGCCCGGAGATTGCCCGGCACGCCAGCCGGCACGGCTTGAGGAACCCAGATTTCGTGGTGGTGCACGAGCTTGCGAGCGGGGAGCTGGCGCTGCAGCCGGCCGACGCGAAGTTTGCGGTGCAGACGGTGAAGCATGACCAGATCGCGGCCGGCGCGCTGCAGGCCTTGCTCGCCTCTGGAAATCCGGTACTGGTGCGGGAACTCGGGCCTTTTCTGCCCGAGGGGCGATCCGACGCAGTTCGGATCGTTGACGGGTTTGTCGTCAGTCCGGCTGGAATTCTGACCGACTACTATCTCCCGCGGCTGGTCGAGGGGAGCACCGCGCGCCTGCGCGCCCAGCAGGTGGTAACACTTTCCGCCAAGCCCAGCCGGTTGTTCGCCGGTCTTCCTGTCGCCCGCCTAGTAGGCCCGCTAGCAGCTCTCGATCGCTTGCCGGTACGCCCTGCGGACGAGATCGTCGCCGCGGTCTACTATGTCCGCCTGGCTTGTGCCTGCCGCTGGCTCTGGGAAGAGGAGCGACGCCCGCTCCTGTCGCTCAACGGTCCACCGCCGCTGGACCTCGATGCTCTCGCCGCGGAAGTCGCAGTGCGCGCCCGGCAGGCCGAGACAGCGTTCGGCCTCCTCGAGCGCTGGGCGGATGAGACCGAGGAGATCCGACGAGACCGCGAGATGGTCGAGCGCTTTCTCGTGCCACCGCTGAGCAACCGAGTGCTGCGTGACCTGCTCGCCAGAGCCGCTCTGCCAGAGGATCGAGCGTGGCAGCGCACGCTGCGAAAGGAGCTGTCCATCTGGTACCGCGCAGAAGTCATCGCTCGCGTGGGCGAGATACCGGCTCGGCCCGAGCGCCCGCTGGCCGCGCTGCTGCAGGAGCTTGCGACCGTCAACCGCGAGCTCGAGCCGCTCGCGCATCGCTGGGTGCAGGAACGTCTCCGTGCAGATCGGCAACCGCCCGGAGAAGGTGCGCCTCGCAGCGATTATTCGAGGTGAAGGATCTCGGTGCGGTAGTCGGCGAGGTAGCCGCCGTTCAGGTTCTCCTCGACGAAAGCTACCACCCGCTGGATGACCTGATCCGCGTGGCTGGAGGAGGTCGTGACGCAGGCGAACCCCAGCTCCGCGTACTGCCATTGCTGGTGGCCGTCCACCTCGGCAATAGCCACGTTGAAGCGGTGCTGCACGCGATCGGTGATGGCCTTGACCACCGCGCGCTTCTCCTTCAGAGAATGGGCCTCGGGAATCTCGATGATCAGGCGGCAAACTCCGACAACCATGCTCGCTCTCGCCCTGCCCCGAGGGGGTCAGATCACGTGCTGTTCCTGCACGAGCCTACCCTCGCGGAAACGCCCGGGTGCGAAGGCGCTGATATCCGCAGACCGCACTTCTGCGTCGACCACCAGCTCGGCAATACATCGCCCGACCGCTGGCCCCTGCATGAACCCATGCCCGCTGAAGCCAGCGGCAACCAGAAGCCCGTCGACTCCATCGACATAGCCGAGGAGTGGGTTATGGTCGGGAGTGATCTCGTAGAAGCCCGCCCAGCCCCGCTTGACGCGCGCCTGCTCGAAGACAGGCGCGCGGCGACAGAGCACTTCCACGGTTCGTCCCATCCAGGCCTCGTCCACCCGCTTGTCGAATCCAGGCGGCTCGTCAGGATTCGACATGCCGAACAGAAAACCGTCGCCCTCCGGGTGGAAGTAGAGTGAAGTCGCGAACTCGATCGTCATCGGGATCGTCTTCGGTACAAGGTCAAACCGCTCGGTGACGAAACTCATTCGCCGGTAGGGCAGTACCGGCAGGTCGACGCCGGCCAGCTTGCCGACCTCTTGCGTCCACGGCCCCGCGCAGATGATGGCCAGCGGGGTCTCGATGCGACCGTCCGGTGTCATAACGGCCTGTATCCGTCCTGCAGGAACGTCGAAGCCGATCGCCGGGCAACCCTCGCGGATCTCGACCCCCAGCCGGCGGGCCGCCTGGGCGAACCCCATCGTCGCGCTGTAGGGGTCGCACCAACCATCGCGAGGACAGAAGGTACCGCCGAGCACGTCGTCGACGCGCACCGCCGGGTTGAGCTCCTGGATGTCGCCGGGCGAGACCCAGCGAACCGGAACCCCGAGCGCGCGCTGCAGCTCGAGGTTCGCCTGGAAGGCCGCTACCTCTTCGGGCCTGGTCAGGAGGAACAGGTAGCCCTGCTGGTGCAGGCCGATATCGACACCAAAGAGCTCGTCGAAGTGCTCCCAGACCTGAAAGCTGAGCTGCGAGAGGACGATATTCGCCGCGGTCGAGAACTGGAGCCGGATGCCTCCCGCAGCATCGGCCGTCGAGCCGCGGGCGATCTCGTCTCGCTCGAGTACCACGATACGGCCGGCACCGCGGGCCGCGAGGTGATACGCGACGCTACAGCCCATGATGCCGGCGCCGATGACAACGATGTCGGCGCGCTCGCTCATCTCTACCGTTTCGCTCGAGGTGGCGCCATGGTCATGCGCCGGCGCCTGCCTCACCGAAGTATACACGTCGTCCCGGCTCACGGAGGGCTCCTTTTCCGAGGCCGCTGCCGGTGTGAGCGGTTCGCTCCGGTCGCGCCCGAGCAGGAGGGGGCTCTTTGTCTCGTCTGTCTGGTAGCATGGCGATGACCGGTCGCAGACCTGGCGGAAGGAGCGCGAACTATGGCCGAGGCATATGGCACGATACTCGCGCGGGAGATCATGACCGAGGATGTCGTCTCCGTCGGGCCGGATACGCCCGTCGATCGCGTCGCCCGCCTGCTCGCGGAACACCGGATCACCGGTGTGCCGGTGGTGGACGAAGAGAGAAGGGTAATCGGCATTGTCTCGGAATATGATGTGATCTCCAAGCCGGGCAAAGTCGCACAAGACATCATGAGCCGCGAGGTGATCAGCGTGAGCGAGGAAACACCCGCTGAATCAGTCGCGCAGATCCTGACCGAGCAACGGGTGCGCCGGGTGCCTGTCCTGCGTGCTGGGCGACTCGTCGGGATCGTGAGCCGGGCCGATCTGGTGCGGCTGTTTGCCTTGACCCGCTGGACGTGCGAGGACTGTGGCTACTTCGTGCGCGGCTTCCAGCGACCGAGGCGGTGCGACGCCTGTGGATCCCAGCGCTTCGTGCTCGATCGCGAGCCACCGGGCATGTGAGGTGGGCAAACGCGACGTTCGACCTGAAGGAGGTGCAACGGCGTGTTCGATGTGGCGGTCATCGGGGCGGGGATCGTCGGGCTGGCGGTGGGGCGCGAGCTGCTGTCCCGCAGGCCGGGGCTTCGATTAGTCGTGCTGGAAAAAGAGGAGCGGATCGCCGCGCACCAGTCGAGCCACAACAGCGGGGTGATCCACTCGGGGCTCTACTACCAGCCGGGATCACTCAAGGCTCGCGCCTGCGTCGCCGGCGCTGCTCGGCTGATCCGCTACTGCGACGAGAAGGGCATCCCGTACCGCCTGTGCGGCAAAGTGGTGGTGGCGACCTCGCCCGACGAGGTGCCGCGCCTGCTCGAGCTCTATCGGCGGGGGCAGGCGAACGGGGTGGCCGGGCTGCGCCTCGTCGGCCCCGAGGAGCTCCGGGAACTCGAGCCGCATGTGGCCGGGCTACGCGCGCTCTGGTCGCCGAACACGGGCATCGTCGACTTTGCCAAGGTGGCGCAGGCGTACGCGGACGACGTGCTCGCGAGCGGTGGCGAGATCCGCACCGGGCACTGTGTGGTGGCGATCCGGCGTGGACGATGCTCGACGGTGGTCGAGACGACCAAGGGCGACGTCGAGACGCGGGCGCTCGTGAGCTGCGCTGGGCTCTACAGCGACCGTATCGCCCGGCTGACCGGCGCTCCGCCAGTGCCGCAGATCGTGCCGTTCCGTGGGGACTACTACGTGCTCCGACCGGAACGCGCCGGCCTGGTGCGGGGTAACGTCTACCCGGTACCCGACCCACGTTTCCCTTTTCTCGGCGTGCACTTCACACCACGCATGGATGGGCAAATCTGGCTCGGGCCGAACGCCGTGCTCGCGCTCGCACGCGAGGGGTACCGGCGAACGGCGGTGAATCTGGGCGAGTTGGCGGAGGCGCTCCGCTACCCCGGCTTTCGAAAGCTGGCGCGGCAGTACTGGCGAACGGGGTTGGAAGAAATGTGGCGCGACCTGAGCCGCCGGGCGTTCTTGCGCTCGCTCCAGCGTTACGTGCCGGAGCTCGGGGAAGACGACCTGCTGCCCGGGCCCTCGGGCGTCCGCGCTCAGGCGCTGTCGCCGGAGGGGCAGCTCGTCGATGACTTCGTACTCGACCGGCAACCAGGCGTGCTGCACGTACGCAACGCGCCGTCGCCAGCGGCCACGTCCTCGCTGGAGATCGCTCGGTTAATCGCCGACGAGGTCGAGCTGATGATCTAGGCCAGGTGAATCGCGGCGCATCAGTCGCTTTCGACGAACGCCTGCTCGCGGCGGCCTGCCGCGGGGTGACCCCGGAAGTTGAGGGCGAAGATGAGCATGCTGAGCAGGCTGAAGAAGACGAACGCCAGGAAGACCGGCCCATAACCCGCGGCGACGATGACCGGGCCGGCGACGAAGCTCGCCAGGGCGAAGCCCAGGTTCCAGGCGGCGCTGCGCAGGCTGAACGCGTTGGCCCGCGCGCTCGCCGGCAGGATGTCCGCGACCATCGTCGAGTCAATCGGCCAGGCCATCGAGATCGATATGGCTCGGATGACATGCGCGATCACCGCTACTGGGACGTTTGGCAACGCGACGAGGGCGAGATAGAAGGGTACCGGCAAAAGCCGGATGACGAGCACGGCGTCCAGGGAACCGAGCCGGCGGGCGATGACTGGAGAGAAGAGCCCTAAGAAGGCTCCCAGCAGGCTCGCGAGCGCATAGATCGTGCCGATCGTGCTCGCCCGCAGGCCGATCGAAGAGAGGAACACATTGTAGAAGGGGATAACCGCGCCCGCACCCAGGCTCAGGAGCCCGCCGGTCGCCACGAACGCGAGTGCATGCCGACGAGCCTCACGCTCGCGGCGTTCCTCGCTCGTCACCAGCAGGTGTCGCGCGGTGTGCTGTGTCTGGGGGAGCCGTGCCTGCCGCATCAGCCACATCGGAAGCAGAGCAAGCGCGGTCAGAACCAAACTGATCACGAGGCCAAGGCGAAAGCTCTCTGCTCCAGGCACAGGCAAACCCAACAACGGCCCGAGCAGGCGAGGTGCCCAGCCGCTGAGCAAGCTTCCGATCGTCGCGGACACGGAGGTGAGGGAAAGCGCGAGTGCCGCCACAGTGGCGCGAGCTTCCGGTCTCGCGTGCTCGATGACGAACGGCATCAGCGGGACGAAGATGAAGGCAGTGCCGGCACCCTGAAGGAGACCGACGACGAGGATCGAGTACTTGCCAGTCATGAAGGCGAGTACGGCCGAAGCGGTCACGTAGGCGGCCGTGCCGTAGGTGATGCACCACCATGAGCCGAAGCGGTTCAAGAGCCTGCCGAGCGCAAGGGCGCCGAGCGCTAGCGCGACGGTCGACAACCCGTTGAACAACCCGATGAAGTCTTCTCGGTACCCGAGTTGTACGAGATAGAGGTTGAACAGAAGCGCGAACGCGCCGATGCCGATGTTACAGAACAGGGAGTAGATGAGAAAAAGTTTGATGTCGCGTGGGAAACCAGCTATGTTGGCGAGATAGCGTTGTAAACCGCTGAGCCAGATGCCTGCCGCCGGCATTCCCTCACGCCATCCACGACCACCGAGGCCGCAACCATCACCCGGGGTAGTATACGATCGTGCCCCGAGACCGTCGCCGAAAGCATCGCGCGGGATGCCCCGACGCTTGTGCAGAAGGACGGGAGATCCCATGGGGACACCGGAATACCTGGCTCAACAGGTGGCAGATCTGCTGACTATCCAGCCGCGGGGTCTGTGCAGCGACTTCGACGGCACGCTTTCGCGCATCGTGCCCTCTCCTGACGAGGCGCGAATCGAGCCCGCGATCCGGGACGCCCTCGCACGGCTGGCGCGTCACCTCGATGTTCTCGCCATTGTGACCGGCCGTTCGGTCGATGACGTCAGGTGGCGGGTGGGGCTGAGCGAAGTTGTCTACATCGGGAATCATGGGTTGGAGCGATGGGAACGCGGGGAACATCTGGTCGAACCGCAGGCGCTCACCTATGTACCACACCTGGCAAATGTGGCTCGGGCGTTGGCCGACCGCGTGCAGCTACCAGGGATAGAAATTGAGCTCAAGCGGCTCTCACTCTCGGTGCACTACCGGCGAGCGCTCGAACCAGAGGCTGCTGCGCGGCAGATCGGGCCGATACTGGAAGCCCTGGCGTCCGAATACCACCTTCGTCTGGTGAGGGGGCGTATGGTGTTCGAACTTCGCCCCCCGATCGACCGGGACAAGGGCAGTGCAGTCGCCGAGCTGGTCATGCGTTATGGTCTGAGAGCGGTCGTGTTCCTTGGTGACGATCGTACCGATCTGGACGCCATGCGGCACCTCGCACAGCTCCGTGAACAGGGCCGCATCCAGGCGCTCAATATCGGCGTGCACAGTGAGGAAGCCCCACCGGAACTCACCACGATCGCCGACGTGCTGCTCGACGGCGTGGACGGTGTCGCGAGCCTGCTCGATCGAGTCGAGCGACTGCTCGCCAGGTGAGCAGGTACAGCGTCGACGCGTCGCTCGGTGACGGGTGTCCTCCGGTGGCAGCCCTATCCTGTTCCTTTCGATCGTTCCCTATCTCGACAGAGGGTTCAGAGAGGGTCGAGCGGCCAGATAGGGCGACGGACGCGCTGGTAGGGGAAAAAGCACAGGTCGGGAGTGGTAATGCCCGGCGTCTCGGCCGGGAGTGCGAGCACAGTGTTGGGAGCCCAGGCCCCCAAATAGTCGACGGCAGACTTTAGCACAAGGATCCGCGGCTCGTCGGGCGGAATGCCGAGGGCCAGGAGCAGGCCGGGATCGTCGGCCGTCACCGGCTCACTGCTGAGGAGCAGCGAGAAGTGACCCTGGTGGCGCCCCTGTGCCTCGATGAGCACGCTCGGGCCGGCCCGCTCCACCACGCCGCCGTCGAGGGGGCCGCGGCGACGGTACACGCCGTCAGCTATCCGCCGCACGACCCCCCTGACCTCGATCGGGTAGCCATGACGCCGATCCGACCTTCCGCCCACCAGGAGTTCGACTCGCGAGCCGGTGCCCGCCCGTGTCGCTGCCTGGACGGCGGCCGCGTCTGCCAGAGCTACCAGGGCTGCATCGCGGACACCCAGGTCGAGGAGTGCCCACAGCGCGGTCGTTCCTTCGCCCGGAGCGCCCCCTTCGGGTGCATCGCCGAGTTCGGCGATGACCACGCGGTGATGCTCGCCTGCCATTGCGGTATGGACAGCGTGCTCGATGTTCAGTTCGCGCACCGCCAGTTCTCCACGTCGTCTCCAGAGTTCGTCCACCGCTTCGCTCATGACCTCCTCGGCTCGCTCGGCTGAGCCGTCGGCGACGACCACGACGGCAGCACCGGCTTCGGGCACATCGGCATACGGGAACCCCGCGAAACAGTTCACGGCGACGATCCCCGACTGCGATTCCCGTTGTCGGCATCGCTGCATGAAGCTACGCCAGGGCTCGCGGTCGGTGCGTTGCGATGAGAGCGGTATGAGCAAGGGCAGCGAACCGCTAACGACAACCGGTTGTATGCGGCGCTCGATGGTTGCGGTTAACCTCTCCAGCGCGCGCCAGACCCAAGAAGAGAGGTCAGTCGCTGGCCAGCGATGGGAGCCGACAATGAGTGTGGCCAGCTCGGCCATTTCTGGGGTGACGTTGGCGCACTGGTCGAGAAGGAGCGCGATGGGAAAATCGTTCCCGAGGGCGCGACGAAGCTGACGCAGGATCCAGCTATCCCCACTGGTTCCCCGGTCAGTCACGAGCGTTCCAGAGAGATAGAGCAAGAGCCCGTCGAGTGCCAGCTCCTGCTTCTGACTCGCGGATACCAGTTGGTCCACCACTGCGCCAAGCTCGTCCTGTGGGACGGGGCCACCAGCGCGGGCGTAGGCCGCGACCAGTGGTACAGGAGTAACCCCGAGCTGGGCTGCCGCGTCGAGGAAAGCTCCCACAACTGAACGCGTGCCAGCGAAAAGGTCAACGACATGGGAGCCAATGGCCCACAGCCGCATCCGTTCAGGCAACAATGACCCGCTCGTGCGTGCGAAGGTGTTGGTGCGCTGGTAGACCGCAGCGAAGCCGATTGCCGTCACCGTGCCGCCCCGAATGAGTTCCAGTAACGTTAACAAACCTCGACCATTGTACCCCCAGGGCTGACGGGTCTTGTCGGCGTCCGTGCGCTATGATCAGAGAAGAAGCGTGCGGAGCGGACAGCGTGGGGATGAGCTCGATGTCCGAAGAGCGAGCGGAATCGAACCGGGCGAACCAGCCGGAAGTCGTGGAGCCGTCGACCTGCCCCCAGTGCGGTGCTGGGCTGGCGGCCGATCTGGTCTACGAGCGATATCGAGTCTGCGGATCGTGCGGGCATCACTTCCCACTTTCAGCCGACGAGCGTATTCGCCTTTTGGCCGATCCGGGGACGTTCGAGGAGTTCAACCGTCACTTAGTATCGGTAGACCCGCTGGTCTTTTCCGATCGGCTACCGTACCGGAAACGTATCCTTCAGGCTCGGGAGCAGACAGGACTGCGCGAGGCGGCGGTAACCGGCACGGCGCGAATCCGCGGACGCGAGGTTGTGCTGGCTGTGCTCGACTTCCGCTTTCTGGGCGGAAGCATGGGATCGGTGGTCGGAGAGAAGATCACGCTCGCCTTCGAGCGGGCTGCCGAGCGGCGGTTGCCGATTATCACCGTGTCTGCCTCGGGCGGCGCGCGCATGCAGGAGGGAATTCTTAGCCTGGTCCAGATGGCCAAGACCACTGCGGCAGCCAAACGCGCGCACGACTCTAACGTGCCCTATATCTCCGTATTGACCCACCCAACGACAGGTGGCATTTATGCTTCCTTCGCCAACCAGGGAGACATCATTTTTGCTGAACCAGGCGCGCTGATCGGTTTCGCTGGCCCCCGGGTTATCAAGGAGACCGCTGGCCAGTCGCCAAGCGGGTCACACAGCGCGGAGTTCTTGCTGAGTCACGGGTTCGTAGATCAGATCGTCGACCGAAGGCGCCTGCGCGATGCGATCGCGATGATCTTGCGTCTGGTGGGCGCGAGGGCGCCTCTCCCGGTGAAGGCCGAGGAGCAGACGATTGGGCCCAACGGCAACGGCCGGCGGGCCTGGGACGTCGTCCAGCTCGCTCGCCACCCGAATCGCCCGACCACCCTCGATTACATCCGGCGGATCAGCCCCCAGTTCGTCGAGCTTCACGGCGACCGGCTCTACGGCGACGACCCGGCCATTGTTGGCGGTCTCGGTGAGATCGCGGGCCGCGGCGCAATATTGATCGGACACGAGCGTGGACACGGGGATCCGGTCCGGCGTAATGGCCAGGGGTTGCCGGAGGGCTACCGCAAGGCCATGCGCCTGATGCAACTGGCCGCTCGCCTGAAGTTACCAGTCATCACGCTGGTGGACACGCCGGGGGTGTACCTCGGCGAGGGAGCCGAAGAGCGCGGGATCGCCATGGCCTTGAGCGAGTGCCTCGCGATGATGAGTGTGCTTCCGGTGCCGACGGTTGCAGTGATCACTGGCGAAGGTGGGAGTGGCGGTGCCCTTTCCCTCGCGTTGGCCGACCGTGTCCTGATGATGGAAAACGCGATCTATAGTGTGATCTCGCCCGAAGGAGCGGCGGCAATCCTCTTCCGCGACGCCACTCGCGCCCCCGAAGTCGCAGAATCCTTGAAGATCAGGGCTGTCGATCTCAAGCGTTTGGAAGTGGTCGACCGGATCATCGCCGAACCTGAAGGCGGGGCACATCGTGATCCCGACTATGCCGCCGCTCTCCTTCTGGACGCGATTGTGCGGGCGCTCGCCGAGGTGGTCGACACGCCGCCGGACAAGCTCGTGCGAGAGCGGTACCGCAAGTTCCGCCGGATGGGCCAGACGAATACGTATATCCGCGAGCTCGTCTCACAGGAAGTGAGCGAGTTTAGTGCTGCTGTCTCCCGCACCCTCACGTCTTTGCGCGGCCGATTACCATTCTCCCATGAGGGAGAAGAAGAGCCGTAAGTTTCCCCCTGTACACGATAGAGCGCCGATTCGCGGCCTGCCCCTTGACGTTGTGCACGAAAGCGGCTAGGTTAGAGAGTGATCATTCTGCTCGCGGACATGAGGCTATCGATGCACCAGGAGTCGGGTGCAGAAACCGAGAAGCCTTAAGCGGTTGTGAAGTGTGGCGCCACTGCCCGTGCGCTGTTCTACACTGTTCTCCGGTTCCACGCGCCCGAGCCGCTCGAGCTCTGCTTTAGATACGCAGGATCGGCGCGGCGCATCGTGCTTCCGCGCCCCAGGCCCGAGAGTTGAGCACCTGCAGTCGAACGAGTGAGTGTCATACTGATAGCCTGGCATGCCTCTTGAGGACGACGAGATAGGGGAGAAGAGTAATGGCCGGAGTCCAGCAAGCGCCCGCCAGGATAGGCACTCTGCGCGAACAGCGTGGCGCTCGCCTCGAACTGGTCGGGCTGACCAAGGTCTATGGTGATGTGGTCGCGGCCGACCAGGTGACGCTTGACATTTCCCCCGGCGAGTTCATCACGCTGCTTGGCCCCTCGGGTTCGGGGAAAACGACCACACTGATGATGGTCGCCGGCTTCGTGCTCCCGACCGCGGGGCAAATCCTGGTTAACGGCGAGGACATTGCCTTCCGCCCCCCGCACAAGCGCAATATCGGCATGGTGTTCCAAAACTACGCGCTCTTCCCGCATATGACGGTCGCGGAGAACATCGCCTTCCCGCTCAAAATGCGCAAGTGGTCGCGCGACCAGATCCAGCAGGCTGTACGCGAGGTACTGCAGCTCGTGCGGCTGCCCGGCTTTGAAGAGCGCTATCCACGCCAGCTCTCCGGCGGCCAGCAGCAACGAGTGGCACTGGCACGCGCGCTCGTCTTTCGCCCGCCGGTGTTGCTGATGGACGAGCCGCTGGGTGCACTCGACAAGAAGCTGCGCGAGGAAATGCAGCTCGAGATTAAGCACATCCAGGAGTCGACCCACATCACCACTATCTACGTGACCCATGACCAGGAAGAAGCGCTGACCATGTCCGACCGGATCGCGGTAATGAACGCTGGTCGGATCGAGCAGGTCGGGACACCTCGCGAGCTGTACGAACAACCGATCAGCCAGTTCGTGGCCGACTTCATCGGGGAGTCGAACTTCTTGAGCGGCAGACTGGAACGGTACGACAACGGTCTGTACCTTGTGACGCCCGATGGGTGGCGTGTCGCGATCCCGTGGTCAGAGAGTGTCGCGCAGAGCGAGCACGTGACGGTCGCGCTTCGACCGGAGCGGATCGTTCTCGGCGACGGCGCTGGCGACAATGTGGTCGAGGGCACGATCGAGGAGATCATCTACGTCGGCGAGGCAACCAAGTTCCGGGTGCGGTTGGAGCACGACCGCTGGCTGACGGTGAAGCAGCCGAGCCGGCTCGAGACCATGCGCTGGCGCCGCGGCGATCGGGTTCGTCTGAGCTGGAGCGCTGCCGATGCGGTGCTCGTGCACGATAGCGCTGAGAGCGGAGCATGAGGAGATGCCGGAGGCGTCGATGACCGGCGGCAAGGTGCCGAGCGTTGCCGATGCGGTCGTGATCGGAGCGGGAGCGTTCGGCCTGAGCGCGGCCTATTTCCTGGCGCGCGAGGGCGCCGGCCGGGTCGTGGTGCTCGACCGCTATGCGCCGGGCTCGCAAACCTCGCCTCGAGCGGCGGGCCTCTTCAAGCTGATCCAGGGCGACGAGCTCCGGACGCGCCTGGCCCAGCTCGCGGTCGAGACCGTGCTCGGCTTCGGCGAAGAGACCAGGGTGCCACTCCCGGTTGAGCGATCCGGAAGTCTGCTTGTGGCCCGCACGGAAGCGCACGCGGCCATGATCTACCGTGAGGCTGAGCAGTCTCGGCGCTGGGGCGTGGAACTGGAGCTGATCGATGCCGTCGAGGCACAGCGGCTCGCGCCGTACCTCGAACCTGAGGGTATCCTCGCCGCCTGCTCCATCCCAGGCGACGTGTACATCGAGGAGCCGGCCAGCCTGCTCACGGCCTACCAGCAGGCGGCGGTGAGGCACGGGGTCGGGATCTTCGGCCACACGCCGGTGACAGGCATCCGGGTGTGCAACGGTGAGGTCGCTGGCGTGACGATCCCCGGCGGAGAGATCGCCGCGCCGGTCGTCGTCGACGCCGCCGGTGCCTGGGCGCGCCAGGTCGGCCGGTTGGCCGGGGCTTCGGTGCCAGTTGTCCCGATGCGACACCAGCTCTACATCACGCAGCCGATCGCCGGGATGGAGCCGTCGTTCCCCATCGTGCGGCTCATCGATGCCGCCGTCTATGTTCGGCCCGCGCGGGGAGGGATCATGCTGGGGGGCTTCGAGAGCGACCCGCTCCCGCTGGATCCGGCCGAGCGCGACGAGTCGTTCTCGATGGACGACGTGCCGCTGGACTTCGCGGTGCTGGAACGGCTGACCGGCCTGGTCGACCGCAACCTTCCGGCCCTTCGCCAGGCTGGCCTGCAGGAGTACCGCGGCGGGCTCTTCACCATGACCGCCGATGGGCTTTTCCTGGTGGGCCCCGTGCCGGGAGCGCGCGGGTTGTGGACGATCACCGGCTGCAACGGCAGCGGGTTCTCGTTCTCGCCTGCCTTGGGCCGGGTGCTGGCCGAGTGGATCGTCCACGGCGAGCCGTCGCTGGACATCCGTCGGCTCTCCCCGGAGCGGTTCACGCGACATGTTTCGGACGAGGAGCTCGTCGCCGCCGCTGTCTGGCAGTACACCCACTACTACACTCCGCCGGACACCGGGAGTGATGAGGTCTGAGCCCTAAGGCGCGTTGCACATCCAGGGGCGAGCGGTTGGGCCAGCTAAGCTCGGAGATGGGAAGGAGGGGGAGGTGACTGAACTCTACGCAGCCAAGAAGACTGCTCTGGCCTGGATTGAAGAGAACCAGGCTTGGTTGTCCGACTTCGATCTAGAGATTTGGCGATACGCCGAACCATCGTGGCGCGAGTACAAGTCAGCGCGCGCCTATGTTGATCTGTTGCGCCGCCACGGCTTCGACGTTGAAGAGGGCTCCGGCGAGATGCCGACGGCGTTCGTCGCGAGCTGGGGCTCCGGGCGGCCCGTGCTGGGAGCGTACGCGGAGTACGACGCGGTTCCTGGCAACTCGCAGGAACCGGTGCCGTACCGTAAGCCGCGCGAAGGGCTGCACCCCTGGGCCGCCGGCCACACTGATCCCCACTCGATGCTCGGTGTGGCCGCGCTCACCGGCGTGCTGGCGGCGAAGGCCGCCATGGAGCGGCACGGGCTACGCGGCACGCTGCGGTTCTTCGGCGAGCCAGCAGAGAAGGTGTGCGGATCGAAGCCGGTGCATGCCGCCAAGGGGTACTACGACGGGTTCGACGCCTTCATCGCCTATCACCCGGCCTACCAGCCCAAAGGAACCAACACGGTCGCCTGGGAAACACACTGCGGCTCCTACTGGAGTTGTGTGTTCACGTTCGAATGCGTGGAGCCGGAGAAGTGGATCGACCGCAGCCTCTTCCCGGGGGTGGGCGGCTCGCACGCTGCCGCGCGCTGCCCGGGCGCAATCGACGCGTTGTGCCTGATGTACACGATGACGAAGTACACCAAGGAGGCGATGTTCCCGCATACCGGCTCCTGGACGCTCAACGAGTTTGTGCTGGCGGCCGGCGATGCGACGGCCGATAACCTGCCGCCACGCTTCGCACAGATCCAGTACGCCTGGCGGTCGCCGACGCTCGGAATCCAGGAGCAGATCTACCGGGTACTGGCGAACAACGCCAAGCAGGCTGCCGAGGCGACCGGCTGCGAGGTCTCGGCGCGCTGGGTGACGAAGACGCGCGTCGGTTTGCCGAACCGGGCCATGGCCGAGCTCACCTACGCTAACCTGGAACTCGTCGGGCCACCGCGATACAGCGAGGCTGCGCGTGAGTTCGCGAGGGAGATCCAGCGTAACCTTGGGCTGTCGCCAATGAAGGAACCCTTCATCGAAGACGTGGAGCGGCTGATCCCGCCGCAGGAGTACGAGGCGCGCTTGCGCTCGGCGCTACCGGCCTGGCAGCAGAACTTCACATCAGACGACTATGTGGAGTACACCTGGCATGCGCCGACGGTGCGGCTTTTCACCGCGCGTCCTCGCCTCCGGCCACCCAGCCCCGACTACGCCTATCCGGCCTGGGCCGATAACGCGCTCGGTGGCCGGCCAGAGGTTATCGACCCAGGCATGTTCGTAGCGGGCAAGGTGATCGCGGCGACCCTACTCGACTTGATCCACTACCCGGAGGCGCTGAAGAAGGCGCAAGAGGAGTTCCAGGAACGGACAGGTGGTGGGGTCGGTGGGGAACGGTGGGTGGCGCCGCTGCTCCCAGGTGACTTCCCACCGCCAGTGGATCTGCGGTGGCCGGAGTACGTGCAGACGGTTAGGGGCGAGGAGTGGTGGATTCCCACCCCAAACCCGGCAGGTTTCCAGCG
>CALKCJ010000027.1 GCA_938082375.1 uncultured Thermomicrobiaceae bacterium | reverse complement strand
ACCAGGGCTGCGAACCCCGGCTCCCCCCATGGCGCCCGGCGCAGCCAGGTGAACAGCCCCCGGCGGAAGCCTTTCTCCCGCATCGCCAGCTCCACCGAGGCCGGGATACTGAAGGCGTGGATCAAACTCCCGATGACCGCGCCGTACATGAAGTAGCTGGCGTTCATGTTGCGCACCCAGGTGCCCAGGCCCGGATCGACCAGCAAGTGGTGCATCGCCCCCATGTTGATGAACAGGACATAGAGGACGATTGCGATTCGACTGAACCCCTCGTTGAGCACCTTGGCGCCGGTGGTCAGGCTGGCGAGGCCGTACCAGACCGCCACCATCGCCGCCAGGTTGATCTGCTGGGCGCCGTGGCCCAGGCCCCAGTAGAGCAGGCGATACACGCCGGGATCGACGGACGGGATGGCCCCGAGTGACCACAGCAGCACCGGGAGCAGCGCGGCCGCGCCGGACACGAGGCTCCAGAGCGCGATGATCGCCGCGCCGAGCAGGGCAAAGGTGAACAGCGGGAGCGAGCCGACGTCGCCACGCAACCGCGCCCCCACGAGGTTCATCACGAAGTGCACGATGCCGAGGATCGCGCCGACGGCGAAGACCAGCACCGAGGCGTAGTAGAGCGGGGGCGCCTTGAGCGGTGGGTACGACGTGAACATGACAACCGCTTGGCCGGTGATCATAAGGTACGTGGCGACCACTGACCCAGCCAGCATCAACCCATAGGCGATCCAGCCCAGCACAGGCACGACCATCCGCGCACTGAGCAGCACCGTACTGCCGAAGATCAGGCCGGCTATCTCGAAGAAGATGATCCAGAAGATCAGCATCACCATGCCGTGCGTCGAAACGAAGGCGTAGAAGCTCTCGTACGGCAGAAGGTGGACGGCTTGCCACCGGGTCAGCGCGATCAGCAGGGCCAGCACTCCCCCGATCGCCAGGTAAATGACCGCCGTGACCGCGAAGGCCATGATCTGGCGCTCGGCCGAGCGGTCGACCAGGAGCCCCGTCACCTGGCAGCGTCGCTGTACGGCTGCTACGGCTTGCATGGCCTCATCTCTCCCTTCGGTGGCGCTAGTCGGTCACCACGATGCGGCCAAGCATCAGGTGATGGCCCAGGCCGCAGTACTCGTTGCAGACGATCGGATACTCGCCAGCGTCCTCAGGTGTGAGCTGGATTACTGTCACGAAGCCAGGCAAGATCTGGAAGTTGATCGTATGCGGCGCCATGACCAGCGAGAAGCCGTGCTGCACGTCGCGCGAGGAGATAAGGAAGCGATAGGTCTCGCCGCGCTTGAGCTGGATCACCGGTCGCCAGGCGAAGGCCCGCGCCTCGAGGTAGACATCGCCCCCTGGCGGCGGCGCGACCAGTGGGACACCATCCACCTCGCCAATTTGATAGGTCTGGATAAATTCGTCGGTGCGGGCGGCGAACTCACTCGGCTCGATGCGGTAGCTCTGGATACGGTTCTGTTCTCGCCCGATGGCTGGCCAGATGACCGCGATCATCGCGAACATCGCCAGCCCCCAGATCACCGCGAGCGCACCCCAGAGTCGCTCGTCGCGTCCGAGGGGTTGCCACCACGTCCCCTGCGGCTTGGCCAGGCTGCTGAACCGAACGGCCATCGCTTGCCTCCACCCCCTCAACCAGGTATCCGCGCTAGCGCCCGAACAGCGGTACGTTCCCCAGGCTGATCAGGCCCCACACGATGTAAAAGACCGTCGGTACGACCAGCCCGGCCATGATCAGGAGGAAGATGTCGTCGAGTAACACTTGCTGCCACGGGATGCGCTGCCCCGAGCCACCGCCGTTCTCCCGAGAGCCCGACATCGCCAGCCTCCTCCCACATCGCGTCGGACACTGTCTCCTGAATAGGAAACCCCCTCGGCAGCCCCGGTACCATCGATGTAACCCGCCCTCTCGATGGCGCAGCAGTTCATGCTCATAGGGGGTTCGTATTCGAGGCCATTGTAATACAGAGCCGGCTCCAATAGAACTACCCAACGGGGTGAGACGATCCTACCCATCTGGGTAGGATCACTACAGGGTGCGCCGTCCCGTCAAGGGGTATCGAGCATGCCGTGGCGACGGGCTGCCGCGCCGTACAGCCGGATATGCCAGATACCCGAGGAGGAGCGCTACGTACAGGACACCCCCGGCAATCCACATGATCGCGCCACCCAGTCGCTGGTCGCCCAGCGGGCTCAACCCCCAGGGCTTGGAGTGCGATGCATAGACCGGATAGAGCAGCTCGCTCGAGAGCGTGACCGTCGCGCAGAGCAGATCCGAGACCATCCAGGTGGCAAACAGGAGTAGCACGACCGCTTCGGTCGAGAGGCGGCGTCGCCAGGGCCGGGGATCGAGGAGCACCTGCCAGAACAGTAGTGCGGTGCCGAAGAACGACGCGTGCTCCACCTCATGCACAAGGCGATCGACCACCGCAGCCTGATAGAGCGCAGGGAGGTGCCAAGCGACAAAGCTGCCGTTGTAGAGGAGGAAGACCATGAAGGGGTGTGTGAGCAGTGTGAGCGACGAGCGCACCGGCCGGTGTCCCAAAAGGGCTCGCCAGATCCGCTGCCTCGGGCGCGACGGCAATGCCCACAGCGCGAGCGCGGCCGGACGCCCGAGGACGAGCAGTGGGGCGGCGACCAGCATCAGCAGCAGGTGCTGAACCATGTGCACTGAAAAAAGGATCCCATTGAAGTGGTCTGGCGGACCGAGGAGCGCGATGGCCAGCGCTGCCAGTCCTGCGAAGTAGGCGGTAGCGCGCCAGAACGGCGGTGGGCGCCGGCCAGAGCGCTGGACGGTCTGGTACGCGATCAGGTATCCGACTCCTGCAGCGGTCAGCAGCGGCGCCAGGATGGGGTCGAAGTGCCAGGCTCGCAGCCAGGAATCGGCATTTGCGGTGGCGTGGAGCGGCGGAAGGAGCATGGCTCGTTTCCCTTCTTTCTTCTGTCGGCAGTCTCCTGGCACGCGTCAGTTGTGCCAGGTCACCGCAGCAGGCCGCCCTGCAGCGCGAGCGCCGTCGCCTGCGCACGGTTCTCGGCCCCCAGCTTGCCCATGATCGAGGCGATGTGGAACTTCACCGTCCGCTCGGAGATCCCGAGTTGCCCGGCGATCTCCTTGTTGGCCAGTGCGTGCGCCACGAGTTCGAGCACCTCGCGCTCGCGTGGGGTCAGCAGGCCGCGACGGCGCGTCGAGCTGCGGAGCTGCGGCAGCGTGCGGGCGACGATCCGAGGTTCCAGCGCTAACCGACCCTCATAGACCGCCCGCACGCTGCGGGCGATCTCCTCGCCGCTAGCGCCTTTGAGCAGATAGCCGGCAGCTCCGGCCTCGAGCGCGCCGTGCACGCGGTCGTCGGTGTCGTAGGCGGTGAAGACGAGCACGCGCGGCGGCGCGGAGCCGGCCAGCAGATAGGGGATGGCCGCGATCCCGCCCATGCCCGGCAGCTCCAGATCGAGCAGCACCACGTCCGGTCGCAGGCGCCGGACCAGCGAGAGCGCCTCCTCGGCCGAGCCCGCCGCTCCGATGACCTGGAGATCTGGCTGGAGCTCCAGCACGCTGATCAACCCCTCCCGGACGACGGGGTGGTCGTCGACCACGAGCACGCGGATCACGGCTCGCCCTCCGCGAGCAGCGGCACGATGGCGGTGAGCGTCGTGCCCCGGCTCGGCCGGCTGGCAACGTGCAGCCGGCCGCCCAGCAGCCGGGCGCGCTCCCGCATGCCCAGGAGCCCGTGACAGCCGACCGGAATCGCGGCGGGGTCGAAGCCGCGGCCATTGTCATGAACCGAGAGCACGACCTGCTGCCCAGTTCCAACGCGCAGCGCAATGCGTACCTCGCTCGCCTCTGCGTGCCGCCGCACGTTGGCCAGCGCCTCTTGGGCGATCCGGTAGAGTTCGTTCTCCACACGCAGCGGAAGCGACCGTCCTCCGCTGACCTGCAGCGCGATGCGCACACCGGTCTCGGCGGTGAACGCGCGGGCCAGCATCCCCAGCGCTTCGGCAAGCGGCTTGCCGGACGGCAGCCCGGTGCGCAGGTTGGTCACCGATCGCCGAGCTTCCTCCAGGCTCTCCCGGGTCATCGCGAGCGCCCGCTCGATCCGCTCGCGGGCGCGCTCCGGCTCGCTCTCCAGGTGGTTCAGCGCGCTCTCGATGTGCAGCCCGATGGCGGTCAGCCCCTGCACCAGCGTGTCGTGGATTTCGCGAGCGATTCTGGCCCGCTCCTCGGCGCGGGCCAGCCGGGCGCTCTCCTCGGCCAGCCGCGCTCGCTCGATCGCGATCCCGATTTGATTGGCGATTGTCGAGAGGAGCCGCAACTCGCTCCGGGAGAGCTCGCGCCAGGACGGCGCAGCGATGTTCATGATCCCGAGGGGCTTGTCCCGGAAATAGAGCGGGATGCTGGCATGGTAGCGCAGCCCACCCGTCGCCTCGATGGCTCCGGCTTCGACGGCCGGCTGCAGCCGGCTGCACTCGATCAGCGAGATGTTTCTGGGTGCGAGCGTGCCGTCACGGAAGTCGCCGATGCACCAGCAGCTCTTGCCGGTCATGCGGACCGGCTCCTGGAGATAGGGCGGAAGGTTATGGGCGGCAGCGTTATAGAACTGGCCGCTTTCGGGGTCGAGCAGCCAGACCCACCCGGTGGGCAGGCCAAGCAGGTCAGTGACCAGCGCCAGTGTCCGCTCGAGCGCGAGCCGGACGTCCGCTGCGCTGTTGAGTGCCTCGGAGACCGCGTAGAGGATGCGCAGCTCCCGAGTGCGCCGATCCTCGACTGGAGCTCGGCGCCGCCCTCGTGCTGTAGCCGAGGCAAGCTCGTCTTCTGGCATCGCGTTGCCACCGAAGCCCGCGCGACGCGCTCAGACTGTCGCGCCCGCTCTCACGGAACACGCTGACTAACACAAGTCTACTCGATCGTCAGCGCTAGCCTGCCCTGGCCCGTCGCCGCAGGCTCCGGTGCGGGCCAGAGGCAGTGGGAGCGCTCCAGACTCCCGCCACGGGGAGGCAGAGTCCGAACCGGGCAGTCCCGCGCGGCTGCTACTTGCTGGGGCTCGCCTGGGCCAGGTGCTGCTCGAGTTGCTCCATCGCGGCGCGATCGCGTTCGACCAGCGATTGCAGGTATTCGCGAAGCGTCATCTGACCCAGCGGGGTATTGAAGGCTTGCTGCCAGACCTCGTCGGGCAGGTCGCGCACCATTGCGAGCGTTGCTTCGCGGGCGGTGCCGAACTGGCTGAGCAGCACCGCAGCTGTCAGGCCGAGCGCGGTCTGCTGCAGCGTGACCAGGGGTTCGGCCTCGTCATCGGTGATGCTCGTCTCGCCGCTGAGCAACATTTCCTTGACCGCCTGCGAGGCGTTGAGCTCCCGGTTACGCAGCCGGTAGAGGATCCCGATGGCGGAATTCGGATTCGACCTTGGATCCTGGCCACTGTTGAGCGTCAGCAGCTTAGGCCGGAACCGCTGGTTCAGTTCCCGATAGGTTGCGATCAGGCCGTCGATCACGTCGCGGTCCGCCATTCCCTCCTCCTTCTCGCCCCAGCCGCTCGGCAACCACCCCTAACTCGCTGCCCGTCGACCCGCTCGTCGATTCTCCACCATGTAGAGAGAGTGTGCCAGATGCGCAAACCATTCTGCATGCTCCTGAAGCGAGTCGCAAGCGTCTTGCGGAAGAACCTTCCAAAGCTAGCGAGTGCTATGCGCGCCACTAAAAGTGGCCGACTGGGCAGGATTCGAGCTTGGCCGTGCCGCTCAGGGGAGGCGCACCCGCACAGACCGGGGGTCGGCCGCGTCGTACCCTGGCCGTTCCTCGGCCAGTACCAGCCCGTCCCGCGCCAGGTCATCGACGAGCTGTCGAAGCCAGGGGAGCTGAGCTGTGGAGAAGTCCCGCCGGAGCCGCTGGCCGAGCGTCAGCAGGTCGAGCCCGTCGCCGTCGGGCGCCTGCCGCAAGAGGTCGACAAGCCGTCCACGGTAGTAGCGGGCGGAACCGGCAAAAGGGGTCTCTCGTTTCAGCCGGGTACCGCGGGGAAGAGCGCCTAGCAGCACCTGGATCTCGGGGAAGGCGTGGCAGCAGGCCTGGAGGGGGCAGCTCGGGCAGGACGGCCGGCGGGCCGTGCACTGCACAGCGCCGAGTTCGATGAGGGCCTGGTTCCACTCGTAGCCCTGACCGGGCGGCACCAGGCGCTCGGCCAGCGCGTCGAGCTCGCGAGCGCTCAGCCGACGAGCCGGCAGCTCCGGCCCGACGAAGACGCGGTGCAGCACTCGAGCGATGTTGGTGTCCCAGAACCCGATGTCCTGGCCGAAAGCGAAACACAGGACGGCTCCGGACGTGTAGCGCCCGACACCTGGTAGTTGCTCGAGCTTGGATCGATCCGGCGGGAGCTGCCCACCATGGCGCTCCACGACGGCTTGCGCTGCGCGCTGCAGGTGCACTGCCCGCCGGTTGTAGCCCAATCCGGCCCAGGCTTTGATTACCTCGGCGGTTGGCGCTGCCGCTAGGCTCTGGATGGTCGGGAAGCGGTTAAGGAACTCGCGATACTTGGGAATGACGCGCTCAGCCTGTGTCTGCTGGAGCATGACCTCGGAGACGAGGATATGGTACGGATCGTGAGTCTGTCGCCAGGGCAGATCGCGGTGTCCAGCCCGGAACCAGGTCAGCAGTCGGTCGCGTACCACTGCGACATGCTCCGACGGGATTGCGTTGAGCGGATCGGACGCCATCGCTCGGCTCATGGCACTGTAATACACCAAAGGCCTCACTCAGAGCGAGCGTGTTCGGTCGCGGCCGTGTCACGCCCAAGAGCCTACGCTATGATGGCGCGGGTGGTGCGAGGCGAAGGGAGAGAACGATGCGACGACTGCGGGTCGGGCTGATCGGTGCTGGTACCATCGCCCAGAGCGCGCACCTGCCGGCTATCCGGCGCCTGGCGGACGAGCTTGAGCTGGTGGCCGTTGCCGACGTGCGGGCGGAGGTGGCGGCCGATGCTGCCCGCCGCTACGGCGCCGAAGTTTGGTACACCGATTACCGCGAGCTGATTGCCCGGCCAGATATCGACCTGGTCGATATCTGCACGCCCGAGTTCCTCCACTGCGAGCAAACAGTGGCCGCCACCGAAGCCGGCAAGCACGTGCTCTGCGAGAAGCCGATGGCCTCCACCCTCGCGGAGGCCGACGCAATGATCGCTGCCGCCCGGCGCAACGGCGTCAAGCTCATGATTGGCCACAGCCGGCGCTTTACCCGCCGCTACCGGGAAGTCGCTCGGCTGATCCGGGACGGGGCCATCGGCGAGGTACGCTTGGTGCGGGAAAACGAGCGGCGGCCTCGGGCGATGTATGGCCGGCTCGACCTGCCTGTCGATCACTGGGCGCCAGAGGGTGGCCGCCCCTGGCTTGCCTCGTCAGCCTACGCGCAGGGCGCTGCCCTCACGAACGCGGTACACGAGACCGATCTCGCGCGCTGGTTCACGGGCAGCGAGGCGATCTCGGTCTACGCGGCAGCCCGGATCACCGACCCCGCAGGCGAGGTGCCCGATTTCCTCACCTACATCATCACCTTTGCCAGCGGCGCGCTCGCCGCGGCCGAGATCGTCAACCAGCTCCCCGCCGACTATCCCTACTACCACATGCTCGAGGTGGTGGGTACTGCGGGCCTGATTCGCGCCGCCGATCCGCCGATGTCGCCCCTCGAGGTCTGGCGGCCAGACGGTATGGCCTACCCGCTCAACTTCAGCCATTTGTTGCACGTCGACGACGCCTACCGCGACGAGATCTCCACATTCGCCCGTTGCGTCCGCGAGGATCGCGATCCACCGCTCGACCCGTGGGACGCACGCCAGGCGCTGGCGCTCTCGATCGCGGCAGTGCGCTCGAGCCAGCTCGGCCAGCCCGTACTGCTGGCATCGCTCGAGGCCCGAGAGGAAGGAGCCTGAAGATGAGCGAGGGAGCAATCGGCCTCGTCGGCCGGGGTGCCGTCCTGGCGAGCCTGGCCCGTGCCGTGCGGGAGCGGCCTGGCCTGCGGCTGGTGGGGCAGGCCGAGCCGGGCGCGCTGCCCGTGGGGGCAGACGTGGTGGTCTGTGCTGGTCTGTACGGGTACGAGCGCGTTTCCGTCGCCGCGATGGCGCTGGATATGGGATGCCGGCTGGCCGTGCCGCCGCTTCCGGCCATGGATGAACGCGGGCGCGAGGCTCTGGCCAGCGGGCTGGTGGTGCAGGTGAGCCCGCTGCTCGGCTACGCCCCGCTTCGCGAGCTGGCCGAACGGGTGCACCGGGGTGAGCTCGGCCGCCGCTACGGGTTGTTCGCGGTGTATCACTTCGCCAGGAACGCACCGACGCCAGTCGACGATGCCTTCGCCGATCTACTCCACTATGCGCTGGAGGCGCTCGAGCGTCGGCCGGTCGAGGTCTACGCTCGTCGCTCGGCGCTCTGTGGGGATCAGGCCGACGCCTGGCATGCGGTCCTGCGGCTCGAGGACGAGACGCTGGTAACCCTGGAGGCCGTCGCGGCGCTCCCTGCGGATGGCCCGGAGGCTGAGCGGCTGCTGGTGGAGGCGACCGGCTCCGATGCGGTGATCCGCGCCGAGCCGACCCGCCAGGCGGTCGTCAGCATCGGTCGTAGCGGGCTGACGAAGGCCGTGCCATGGATGCCTGAGCCGGGAGAGAGGTACCTCGAGGCCGCGCTGACGCGTCTCGAGCAGCCTGATCCACCTCGCGAGGTGCGCACCTTCGAGACGCTGAGGGCGCTCTGGGCCGCGGCCGCAGAAGGCAGCGCAATGCGGCTATGATCGCTACCGTGGCGTTGCGCCACGCCTTTCGCAGCTCATCCGAGCCTGAAGACGGCAGTAGGGCGGCGGGTGAACGCCGCCCTACTGCCCCTCCTCACGTGCGGGCTCTTGCCATTTGCCACAATCTACGTCAGGTGGCCGGGGATCGGTTTCATCGAGCAGGAATTCCTGTGCGAGCGCCAGCATGCGCTCGTACCATCCCGGCGCTCGGGGGTCGAACCACTGGACTGCCGAAAGGCGCCGCAGCCAGGTCATCTGGTGGCGGGCGTACCGGTGCGTCTCGTACTTGATCCGCTCGATCGCCTCAGCGAGGCTGCACTCGCCACGGAGGTAGGCCACGATCTGACGGTAACCGAGCGCGGTGAGCGCTGGCGCATCGGGGGGTACTCCAGCCTCGAGCAGGCGCTGTACCTCCTCGACCAGCCCACGCTCGATCTGGCGCTCGACGCGCTCGTCGATCCGTCGGTACAGCTCGTCGCGCGGGAGCGTGAGACCAAGGGTGAGCACGCGCCAGGGCGGCGGCGTGCGACCTTCGAGCGCGGTCATCGGCCTGCCAGTCTGGGCATAGATCTCGAGCGCGCGGATGACGCGGCGGACGTTCTCCGGTGGGATCCGGGCCGCAGCCGCTGGATCGACCAGCGCCAGCTCGCGGTGCAGGCTTTGCGGCCCCTCCATCCGCGCCCGTAGCTCGAGACGGGCGCGGAACTCCGGATCGGGCGGTGCCGGGGGAATGCGCCAGCCCTCGAGCACCGCGCGAATGTAGAGCGGCGTGCCACCGGCCAGGATCGGCACCCGCCCGCGGGCATGGACTGCGGCAATCGCCTGGTAGGCGTCGCGCTGGTAGAGCGCCAGCGAGTAGTCGTCCCCCGGGTCGAGGATATCGATGAGATGGTGAGGGACAGCGGCCCGCTCCGCTGGCGTTGGCTTGTCCGTGCCGATATCCATACCGCGGTACAGGTAGCGCGAGTCGGCTGAGACGACTTCCCCGCCGAGGTCGCGGGCCAGGCGGATCGCGGTGGCAGTCTTGCCGACGGCGGTCGGGCCGACCAGCGCGATGACTGGCGGCTTGCCGCGTTTCTGCGCGGTTGGTAGACTCTCGGCGGCTCGACCGCGCTTCTGCCTGACCGGTGAACCTCGGAGGGATTCAGCTTGCTCAAGTTGATGGTGCAGTCCCTCAAGATCGGTGCCATCCTCGTCCTGGCGGCCGTCATCGTGGTGACCACCCAGCGGACGCTGGCCCGCTACCTGGCGGCCGCGAACGCGGACGTCGGGCAGCCAGTGACGTTCGTCGTCGAGCCGGACGAGTCGGTTGACAGTATCGCCGCACGCCTGCACGAGCAGGGGCTCATCCGCTCGACGACGTACTTTAAGCTGCGCATGCGGCTGAGCAATGCCGACACTCGGATCCAGACCGGGCGTTTCGTCCTCTATACTGGGATGTCGGTCAATCAGATCATTCAAACGCTCACGTCCTCCGAACCGATCGAAGTCGTCCGGGTCCGCTTTCAGGAAGGCTGGCGTCTCGAAGAGTATGCCGAGCAGCTCGTCCAGGCCGGCCTCATCTCCTCGCCGGAGGAGTTCATCGACGCCGCACAGGGGGAAGCGTGGCGGACGACATACGATTTCCTACGTGACCTCCCACCCGGTGCTAGTCTGGAAGGATACCTCTTCCCCGATACGTACGAGTTCCGGGTAGATGCGACGCCCAAGGAGATTATCCGTACGATGCTCGACAATTTTGACCGCCGGGTATCGCCTGCGCTGCGGGCCCGAGCCGCCGAGCGCGGCCTCAACTTCCACCAGGTACTCACGATCGCGTCCATTGTCGAGCGCGAGGCGGCCATCCCAGAGGAGCGGCCCATCATCGCCTCAGTTTTCTATAACCGACTGGGTCAGAACATGCCGCTGCAGGCTGACCCGACGGTGCAGTACATGCTGGGCCAGCCGGGAAGATGGTGGCCGGCGCTCACGCCGGACGATCTCCTTCGGCCGGGCTTATATAACACTTATCAGCACCCTGGGGTACCCCCTGGGCCGATCTGTAACCCGAGCCTGGCCTCGATCGAGGCAGCGCTGGAGCCGGCTGAGACGAACTACCTCTACTTCGTGGTAAAGGGGGATGGAAGCGGCGGGCATGTCTTCGCCGCTACCTATGAAGAGCACCTGCGGAACATCAACGAGCAGCATGGGGGATAGGCCGGATGGGCTGCTTGCCACTTCTTGTTGGCTTGATCGGCTACCCTGTCGACCATAGCCTGTCGCCTGTTTTCCAGCAGGTTGCCTTCGACGCCCTTGGGATCCCCGCTCGCTACGAGCTGTGGCCGACGTCAGCGGAAGCGCTGGATGAGCGCTTCCGCTGGCTGCGGAGGCCAGAGGTGCTGGGGGCGAACGTGACGGTGCCACACAAGGCTGCCGCGTTCACCCGGGTAGACCAGGTAGCCGAGCGTGCCCGCCGGGCTGGCGCCGTGAACACTATTGTCAACCGAGGCGGCGTGCTGTATGGAGACAACACCGACGTGCCGGGCTTTCTGGCCCCGCTGCGCGAGCGGGGCCTACCGGTGGGGGAGCTGGCCGTCGTCGTGCTGGGGGCTGGCGGCGCTGCACGCGGCATCCTGGTCGCGCTGGCTGAAGCGGGCTGCCGCCAGGTGACGGTCGCGAACCGGACGGCCGAGCGTGCCTACGAGCTGGCGGCGGAGTTCGGGGTGGTCGCCGCTCCCCTCGACCAGCAGCTGGACCTATATCTCCGGCGGGCTGACCTGCTTGTCAACGCCACCAGCGTTGGCTGGGATGGGGCATCACTGCCGATCGACGCTGCACTGCTGGACGCTCTCCCGGCGACCGCACTCGTCTACGATCTCACCTACCGCGACACGCCACTCCTCCAGGTGGCGCGGTTCCGGGGCCTGACCACGATCGATGGCCTCGCCATGCTGGTCTACCAGGGAGCCGAATCGTTTCGGCTCTGGACGAGCCAGGAACCACCGCTGGAGGTGATGTGGCGCGCGGCGCTCGCCGGCCGCCAGGCGCACGAGCAGCTCAGCCGGCGATCGTGACTTTTGGGCCATCCACGCCTTGCGGCCTCGCCTAGAGAATTGATCTACAGGGCAGTTCGATAGGACGGAGACTGCACGGTGCCGGTCGATGCCGCACTCCTCACCCTGGTGGTCGCTGCAGCGATAACGGGCTATCTGGCCGGAGGGTTAGTGCACGCGCTCGCGACGCGCCTGCCGGTAGGGCAGGCGGTCCTCGGCCCACCGGTCTGCGCCTCCTGCGCGGGCGAGACCGCTCGTGGCTACGCCTGGCTGATTCTCCCTGGTGCCTGTCTTCGCTGCGCTCCCTCCGAACGCCGCGCGGCGTTGGCGACGCAGCTCATGGGAGCGTTGTTGGGCGTGCTGGCACTGCTGCGCTACGGCAGAACGCGAGACGCACTGGCCGTTGCGCTGTTCGGCCTGCTGCTCCTCCTCATCCTGCGCATCGACTGGGAGCACCACCTGATCTTCACGGTCACAGTCGTGCCCGGCGTCGTGCTCGCACTCCTGCTCGCGGCGTTGGAGTCGCCTGCGACGCTGCTCTCTGCGGCGTTGGCCGGCAGCGGAGCTGCTGCGGTCTTCGGGCTCTTCTTCCTGCTGGGAGTCGTGCTCTACCGCCGAGCGGCGCTCGGTGCCGGGGATATCCTGCTGGCCGGGCTGATCGGGACGATGACCGGCGTCCGAAGTGTGGTGCCAGCGCTCTTCCTCGGCATGGCCACGGCCGCGGTGATCGGTATCGTGTTGGTGGCGCTGCGGCGGAAGAGCCGGATGGACTACATCCCCTACGGCGCGTACCTCTGCGCCGGCACGATCGTGGCCCTCTTCCTCTGGGGGCCAGCCGGCTGAGGCAGGGCGCGGCCTGGTGAGAGTCACCGGGACAACGCCTTTGCCCTCATCGATGCTGCTTGTGCCCCTCGCGGGGATGGTAGCTGAGAAGCAAGCGCGACTGGTCGTCCGCCTTTGTCTCGAGCCAGACCCGGCGACCCCACAGCCGGTAGATGTGCTCCATCGTCTTCTCGGCCCAATCGAGGTCAAGCTTGCGCCCGTCCCACGAGTGGCGCAGGTACAGCTCCAGGTTCCCCTCGTAGTCGCCGTCCTCGACCAGAATCACCGGCGTCTGGTTGCCGCCCAGCTCGCCGCTCAGCCGTTCGCGCACCGCCTGCCAGTCCTTGTCCACGATCACCAGCTCGTCCCCCTGGCGCTCGTAGAGGTAGAGGTCAAGCTCATCTACCAACTCTCGCGTCAGGTAATTGCGGATCAGGGAGACATCGTTCTCCACCTCCCGCACCTCGAAGAGATGCTGCTCGCCGTAGCGCCGCTCGATATCCAGCAGGATCTGGTAGCCAAGATAGTACGGGTTGAGGCGGCGCGGCGATGGCTGCAGGATCGCCGCGTGCAGCCGGGCGAACTCGACATGCTCATCGGTCGAGAGATCCAGCTCCCGCATGATCCGGGCATGCCAGTAAGACGCCCACCCCTCGTTGAGCACCTTGGTCTGGATCTGCGGGATGAAGTACTGCATCTCGGTCCGCACGATCGAGACCACATCACGCTCCCAGTCGTCGAGGATGGGCGAGTGGTCGCGGATGAAGGCGAGGAGATCGCGCACCGGCTCTGCCGGCCGGCGTCGGCTGCGCCGCTGGGCTGGCTTGGCGACATCAGGCGGGGCTAGTCGATCGTGCCGCCAGAGGTCGTCGTATGGCCCTGGCTGCCGGGCAGGCGGCACCTCTGGCGGTTGTCCCTCGTCTTCGGTGGCATAGAGGTCAACGTGTTCCTGGATAGAGAGGACGGCGTCGAGCAGCCGCTCGACCTCGGCCTCGCCGTGCTCGAACTCGTAGCGCTCGATCCGCACGGCATTGAGCGAGACGGTATCAAGCATCCGGCGGGAAGTGCGGGCGAAGTAGGCATTGTTGGCAAAGAAGTCGCTGTGCGCCATCACATGGGCCGCCACGAGCGTGTTCTGGAGCACGGTGTTGGTATCCAGGAGGAAGGCGTGACATGGGTTGGTGTTGATCACCAGCTCGTAGATCTTGCTCAGGCCGTAGTCGTAGAGCGTCTTCTGCACCTGATAGGCCTTGCCATGTGTCCAGTGCGAGAAGCGACCCGGCATCCCGTAGGAGCCGATCTCGTACATGACGGTCGCCGGGACGATCTCGAAGTGGGTCGGGAAGGGCCGTAGGCCGAGGCGGGAGCCGACCTCCCAGACCTCGGCGATCCGCGCTTCGAGCTGGGCCAGTTGGGCAGGCGTCATCTCAGGCACGCGCGACCTCCCTGGCTTCGGGGCCGAAGAACCGGCGGAGCGCGGGGTAGACGTCGGCCTTGTCGCTGATCGTGACGGTCACCAGCTTGGGGCTGTGGATCCGCTCCAGCGTGTGCATCAGCGTACTCTGGTAGGCGTAGCGGCCCTGCCGGATCTCGCCGTAGCCGAACTGGTTGCATCGCTCGATCAACTGTTCCGCCAAGCGACGGCAAAGGTCGTTGTCGGACGGCCAGTTGTCGCCATCGGAGAAGTGAAACGGGTAGATGTTCCACGATGCTGGGTCGAAGCGCTCCTCGATCATCTGGAGTGCGAGCTGGTAGGCCGAGCTGGCACGGGTACCGCCGCTCTCGCCGCGGGTGAAGAACTCCTCCTCCGTGACCTCCTTCGCTTCCGTATGGTGGGCGATGAAGCGGATCTCGACGTGGTCATAGCGGGTGCGTAGGAAGCGCACCATCCAGTAGTAGAATGCCCGACTAATGTACTTCTCGAAGGTACCCATCGATCCGGAGACGTCCATCATCGCGATCACGACGGCGTTCGACTCGCGCGTGACGTCGCGATCCCAGGTCTTGAAGCGGAGGTCGTCGTTCTTGATCCCGCCGAAGCGCGGGTTCCCCCGCTTGGCGTTGCGCTTGATGTTCTCCCGGATCGTACGCTTCTTGTCCAGGTTGGCAAAGGGACCGTGCTTGCGGATATCGGTGAACCGCACCGCCTCCGACTCCAGCTCGCGCAGTCGTTTCTCTTCCAAGTTCGGCAACTCTAGGTCTTCGAAGATGAGCTGGCCGAGCTCGTCGACCGTCAACTCGGCCTCGTAATAGTCGATCCCTGGTTGATCGCCAGCTTGCTTCCCCTGACCCGGCCCCTGGCCGGGGCCGACCCGGCCGATCACGTCGCCGACCTTGGAGCCGCCCTCGCCCTGGCCCACCTGGGGGTAGCTGTTCGGGTCGAAGCGGAAGCGATACTCTTCCAGCGTTCGGATCGGGACGCGCACCAGCTTCTTTCCGTCGCTGGTAATGATCGACTGTTCGCTGACGATGTCGGCGAGGTTCTGCTTGATCGCCTCCTTGACCTTTTGCATGTGGCGCGCCTGGTCGATGACGCCCTTACGATGTAACGACCAATCGTCACGGGTTAGTGAGATCGAGAACATGGCAGCACCACCCTCGCAAGCGTCGCTCAGCCCCACGCTAGCGGTTGAGCAGCGCACCGACGTACTTGAGCAGCTCGTTGGCGCAAACCGGGCAGTAGCCGTGTCGCTGCACGAGCCGGTCGATCACCTCGTTGATCCGCCGGAGCTGGTCGGCGTCTGGGGTCTTGGTCGAGGTCGTGATCTTGACCACGTCGCGCAGGTCGGCGAAGAGCTTCTTCTCAATCGCTTCCCGCAGCCGCTCGTGCGAGGTGTAGTCGAACTTCTGTCCGCGTCGGGCCAACGACGAGATCTTGATCAGGATCTCCTCACGGAACTGCCGCTTGGCGTTCTCGGTAATGCCGATCTGTTCCTCGATCGAGCGCATCAGCCGCTCATCCGGCTCCATCTCCTCCTCGGTGATGGGATCGATCACCTTGGACTTGTTGCAGTAGGCCTCGACGTTGTCCAGGTAATTGTTGAGTAGAGTGCGGGCCGACTCCTCGAACGAGTAGACAAAGGCCCGCTGCACCTCACGCTTGGCCATCTCGTCGTACTCGCGGCGTGCCTCGGCGATCAGGTTAAGCAGGCGCTCCCGCTCCTCGCGGGTGATGCTGGTGTGCTGCTCCAGCCCGTCGCGCAGGCTGCGCAACACGTCGATCGCGTTGATGCAGGTCACGCCGTCGCGGACGATGGCTGCCGAAATCCGGTTAATGACGTAGCGCGGCGAGACGCCGTCCATGCCCTCACGCACTGCCTCTTCTTGCAGCTCGCGCACGTCCTGCTGCGTGTACCCCTCGACCGATTGGCCGTCGTAGAGCTTGAGTTTCTTCATGAGGGTCATGCCGGCCTTCTTACTCTCCTCCAAGCGGGAGAGCACGGCGAAGGTCGCGGCCGTCTCCAGCGTACCCGGCGCGATGTGGATGTCGCTGATCGCACTCTGCTTGAGCAACTTCTCGTAGATTTTCACCTCATCGGAGATGCGCAGGTTATACGGCACTTTGACCAGGATGATCCGGTCTTGCAGCGCCTCACTGCGCTTGTTGCCGACGAACGCGTTGTACTCGTGCTCGTTGGTGTGGCTGATTACCACCTCATCGGCGTAGATCATCGAGAAGCGCCCGGTCTTGATGTTCTGCTCCTGCGAGAGCGTGAGCAGGACGTAGAGGAAGCGCTCGTCTACCTTCAGCATCTCGATGAACTCGACCAGGCCCCGGTTGGCGATGTTCAGCTCACCGTCGAACCGATAGGCGCGCGGGTCGGACTCGGAGCCGACCTCGCCGATCGTCGAGAGGTCGATGCCGCCGACCAGCTCGGCGATATCCTGGCTCTTGGGGTCGGATGGCGTGAAGGTGCCGATGCCGATGCGGTGCTTCTCGGAGAAGGCGATGCGCACGACCGGCACATCCTCATGCCGCCCGATGAACGGCTGGCCTGGCCGGCTCCAGGGATGATTCGGGCCGCGCTCGGCCTTCTCGAGCTGGAAGCGGCACCACGGGCAGAGCTCGCCCTCGATGTAGATCCCGTACTCCCGCATCAGCTCTTCGCGGATCGTCTCGGGCACCAGGTGCAGCGGCTCCTCGTGCATCGGGCAGCCCTTGATGGCGTAGACCGCGCCGCGCTCGGTGCGGGTGTACTGCTCGAGACCGCGCTTGAGCTTGGCGACGATGGTCGACTTTCCACCGCCGACCGGCCCCATCAGGAGGAGAATGCGCTTGCGCACTTCGAGCCGCTGCGCTGCGGAGCGGAAGTACTCGACGATCTGTCCGAGCGGCTTCTCGAGCCCGAAGATTTCGTCGGCGAAGAACTTGTAGCGGGTGCGACCATCACTGAGTTCCTCGACACCCGCGTCCATGATCATGTGGTAGATCCGGGCATGCGCGAGCTGAGCGATCTGTGGGTTTTTGAGTACCAGCTCGAAATAGTCGGCGAAGGTGCCTTCCCAGTTCAGCCGCTCCTCTTCGGCCCGGTACGCCTCGAGTCGTTCGATGAGTCCCATCACTGATCCTCTCTCTGTGGGTAGCTGCTGCGTGGCCGCTCGCTCGGCGCTCATCCTGTCGTGCCCTGTTGCCGCGATGATTCGTCGACCATTCGACGTCATCAGCTGCCCCTCCGAACGATCGCCTAATGAGCCCCCGAGAAAGACGCACTCAGGGCTGGCTTGACAACGCCAGACTGATTCAGGCCGGGTGCCTGCGTTTCGACGCTAGCTTGTAAAGCTGGAAAATCCCCCGCCGAATCAAGGAGCCAGCGGGCATAATCACCGTTGCATCAGCTCGTTGCCAGCTCGTCCGCATACGCGGCAGGACGTCGATTTGTCGGCGCTCGCGTGTTCGGACGTGACTGCTGTTCAGGGTATCTAGACGTTGCACTAACTTTGTGCTGCCACCCCCTCTCGCCCGGCCCCCCGGCTGGCGGTGCACCAGTAGCCTCTCGCGCGGGATTCAAAGACCACGCGAGGCGGGAACCGCGGATTCCCGACCGGGGTATGGCTCGAGCGGAGCCAAACTGGAATGGAACGTGCGGGTCTTACACTCTACTATAACGGAAGATGGACCGAGTTGGATTCACCCGTGGTCACCGTCTGTCGAGATCCGGGACTACAGTACTACAAGTGGCAGCCATATTGCAAGTGGCTGCATGATCAACGTTGTGGATCGTGATCGGCAACCAGAAGCGGCGATCAGAAAGCGATCGGCAGCACCCGCTTTAGCCCAGGAGAGCGTCACCGGTTTCGATCGCACCCTGACCGAGGCGGTGGGAAAAGATTCCCTCGCTTGTCAGCCGATCGAAGCGAATTTATGTCGAGCCTGAACCGCGCCGGAAGTCTATCACCGCTCGTCGCCGGGTACCGTCTCTGGTGTCTGTCCAGCCTGGTATGCTAGGCGAGCAACGGAAGGGAGACCGGCCGCTGTGCGTGTCGTGATCATCGCCGATATGGAGGGCGTCAGCGGCATCGAGACGTACGAGGCGACCGTCCGCAGTCACCCCGCCTATGCCGGGGGGCTGCGGCTACTGTCCGCCGAGGTGAATGCGCTGGCCGAGGCTGCGTTCGAGGCGGGAGCGCACTCGGTGGCGGTGATCGACTGGCACGGCGGGGGTGGCAATCTCCGTCCAGAGCTGCTCCATCCCCGTGTTGTTCTCGCCCCGGAAGACTTGACTCGCGGCTACGACGTGGCGATCCTTAGCGGCTTCCATGCCATGGCCGGGACCGAGGCAGCGTTCTTGAGCCATACGATGACCGGCGGGCTCGCCTTGATGCTCGAGGGCCGCCCCGCCGGGGAGCTGGCACTGTTGAGCCGCTGGGCGGGCGAGCACGGGATTCCGATCGGCCTCGTGACCGGCGATCGCGCCACCTCACTCGAAGCCGAGACCTGGTTGGATCAGACACCGACGCTCACCGTCAAGCAGGCCGTCGCCTGGGACCGGGCCGCAGCCCTGCCGGTGGAGCAGGCACATCGGGCGCTGCGGGAGATGGTCGGGCGGGTGCTGGGACGGCCCGACCGCTGGTGGGTATATCGCCCGGCCCGGCCGGTGGAGGCCCAGGTGCGACTCCGGTGCGCGACCGAGCTGGCTGCGCGGATCCCAGGTGTGTCGCTTGAAGACGGCTCGCTCCAGGTGACGCTTCCGAGCGTCAAGGCGCTGATCGACCTGATCGATGTCCTGACGGCGCTGATGCGCTTCGAGGAGCAGCGCGAGCTGTTGGAGGCGATCGCCGCCGACCCGGCTGCTGGCCTCATTCTCGAGCGAGAGCGTGCGCGCCGACGCGGGCAACTCCGGCTCGAGAGCCCGTGGCCGAAGGGGAGCTCGACCCCCACGACCAGCTAAGACGTTCCGGCGAGAGTAGTTCCTTGCTCGCCGCGCGCCGCTGCTTTTCGGCTCCCTCATCTCCCAGGAGCGCCTCGGTCGCGTGCTGCATGGTGCAGCGGAACGATTCGCACCACCTGGAAGAAGACCTGCCGCCAGTTACATCATCGTTCCCGGCGAGGTGTCTCTAGCGACTACCTGATCGATCGCCCGAGGCGTAGGCTTCGGGTACCTTTGGACGAGCGTTCAGAGCGGAGAGCGTACTGGCATCGCTGATGAGGGTGGACGCGGCTCCTACTTGTGAGCGACCTCGCGAGCAAATACGATTGATACCGAAGTCGGGGGGTGCCGAAGAACGGTGGCGAAACCCCGGCGGAGCGAGGTCATGGGCCCGATGCTGGTCTCGCAACAGCGGCTCCTCGCGATGATGCTGGCTAGCCTGCCGGCCTGGCTGCTGGTTGTCGGCTTGCTGGCGATTCCGTCGTTCTGTCGCTGTGGTGCCGATGTGCCGCACGCCCATGCCCTGTTCGAGATCCCCGGACACACGCACGCGTACGGTGGTACACACCACCATGGCGATGGGCACGTCCATCAGCAGCACCTCTCGTCCGACAGCAATGGAGATGTCGAGACTGTGCGGAGCTGGCCGGTCGTCCCGTCCTGGGGAAGCGGCTTCGCCATCTGGGTGACGATGATCGAGCTCCTGGTGTTCAACCGGCCGGCGTCGCCGTGGTCTTGCGGTCGGCGCCTGCGCAACTATTTGGTGACTCCAGCCACACCCCCGCCCAGGCCGGCAGCCGCGTAGCGCCTAACGGCGCGGCCGAAGCGGAAGGTCGACGGACTGCGATTCCGGCCTGGACAAGGGGGTCATGGATGTATTGGAGGTTACTCCTCGCTGGGCCGCCGCTGTTGTTCGTCCTCGGGGTGTTCGTCATCTTCGCAGCGGAACCGGCGCGAGTGTTGCCCCGGCTCGATCTGGCCCCGAGCTTTCAGCTCACCGACCCGGCTGCTCGGCCGGTCTCTGGTGAAGATTTCCTTGGATCGGTCGTCCTCTACTCGTTCGTCGGCGCCCGGTGCGATGAGTCGTGTAGGGCGACGCTCGACCTCGTGCGTGCGCTCGAGCCGGTGACCGAGCAGGACTGGTCCGTGCCGGTGCGACTGGTGACGGTGATTGTCGAGCCAACGGATCCCGAGGGAATCCAGGCTATCGCCGCGGAGACCCGGTCGTCGAGTGGGAATTGGCAGGTGCTCGGAGGCGACGAGACGTCTGTCCGGCTGGTTCGGCAAGGCTTTCGGATGCCGCTGGTCGCTGGAGCCGAGGGAATGGCCAACGTGGAACCGATGCTCGTGCTCGTCGATCCGGCTGGTATCGTCCGGGCGGAGTACCGCGCACCGCTGCCGGCGAGCGAGGTGCTGAAGGCTGACCTGGCCGTGCTCCAGGAAGAGATCGCGAACTCGCGCGGGGCGAAGCGGCTTCTGTACGAGGGGCTGCACCTCTTTACCTGCCGAGTGCAGTGAGGGCCTGCGATGCGTTTCTCAAGACGACAGCTCATCCTGGTGGCTTGGGTGGGCGTGCTCGCGCTGTTGCTGGCTGGCTTTGCTGGCTGGTGGTGGCGAACTGTGCCCAGTGCCGGTTCGGTGAACGGGCTGGTGCTGGAGAGCCCGCGCGAAGTGCCGGCGGTCACCTTGCAGGGATCGGACGGTCAGCCTCATAGCCTGCGCGACTTCCAGGGCAAGGTCGTCCTTGTCTATTTCGGGTACACCACCTGCCCTGATGCCTGCCCGATGACGCTGGGCAAGTTCGCTCGCCTCAAGGCGGCGCTCGGTGAGCAGGCCGCCGATGTCCAGGTCGTCATGGTGACCGTCGATCCCCAGCGGGATACAGCCGAGCGGCTGCGGGAGTACCTGACCATGTACGGTGAAGACTTCCTGGGACTGACCGGGGACGCGGCGGCCATCCAGGAGCTGGCGGCCGCGTTCGGTGTGTACTACTCGACCTACGAGTCGAACTCGGCGCTCGGCTACCTGGTTGAGCACACCACAGCCAGCTTCATCGTCGATCGCCAGGGCCGCCTACGCATCGTGGCCCCCTATGACTTGACGGCTGAGCAGCTTGCTCAAGACGTGCGGTATCTGCTTCGGCAGCACTGACGCGTGAGACCAAGGCGTGCAAGAACGATAGGGAGCGTTTGAGCGATGTCACGACGATACGTAACGGCGCGCGCGACGGCGATGGTCGCGCTCGCGCTGCTGATCCTGCTCGCCCTCATTGCGTGCGGTGGGGAGAGCGCGCCTGCCGGTCTGCCGACGCCGACCGGAGTGGCGGAGCAAACTGCCGCTGCTCCGACGCAACCTGCTCATCCCACCCCGACCGCAGCAGCGGAGCCCAGTGCAACTGCTCCGATGGAACATACGCATCTCACTCCGACGCTCACGAACGAGCCAGCTCAGAAACCTTCGACCGGCACCGAGACTCCGGCGAGTGGCGAGGGAACTAAGGAGACCATCCGTATTGTCGATCCCTGGGCCAGAGCGGCGATGCAGATGGGTGGGACGTCCACCAGCGCCGTCTATCTGGTCATCCGCAACGAGGGAAAGGAGGCGGATCGCCTGCTCGGTGCCGAGAGCGACGCGGCGCAGACGGTGGAGCTGCATCAGTCCAAGATGGAAGGTGGGACGATGAAAATGGAGCCTGTCGAGGCGATCGACATACCGCCTGGCGGCCAGGTAGAGCTGAAGCCGGGTGGGCTCCACATCATGCTCATCGGGTTGAAGCGAGACCTGCCGGCAGGCGAGCGCCTCACCCTGGTTCTCCACTTCGAGCACGCTGGCGATATCGAGGTAGAGGCTGAAGTGCGACAGCCCTAGAAGCCGCTAACGGCAGGCGAGCAGGCCGGTGATCGTCGGCCGGCCTGCTCGCCCATGCTGGACTCAGCGGCGAGCTGCCCCCTCTCGCGATGGGCAGCCCGCCGCTCCCAGTTCGCCTTGTCGCGCTCTGGTGAGAGAGGGCGGTCAGCTTGGCTGGTCAGCGACCGAACGTGATCCGAATCGGCAGGCGCGGTGTCCCTTCGTACCAGGCGCGCACCGCGGCCAAACCGTACTTTTCCGCGAACCACTGCGTGACCGCCGGGAGCATCGCCTCGGGAAGTGGCTCGGCTCTCCCGATCCACCGGCGACCGCTGGCTTCGACCGTCACCGTCGGATGCGCACGTGCGTTCCGGTACCAATCAGTACCCCGACCGTGCGCGCGGGCGTGCGCCATCAGGTAGACTGCTCCCTCGCGGTAGACGAACCAGAGCTGAACCCGGTGCGGCCGGCCTGTCCGCCGGCCACGTGTCACCAGCGTAAGTGTCGAAGCTCGTCTGAGGAGCTCCCAGCCTTCCTCGCCCTCGATCATCCTTCCTCCTCATCGATCGCCACGGCCTGGTTCAACACGTCGCCCGTACTCTGCGGGCCGCCTGGTGAGTGCGCGCCTGGCTGGACAGTGTCGGCCATCAGCGCCACCAGCGCGTAGAGCGTTCGCCATGCGCCGCCGGAGAGCAAGGATGGCCCGCCCATGGACTATACTGGTGCGGGAGGCCTGCGATGAAACTGCACTTGCCGCGGCGGCGCTTTACCGTGGCCGAGTACTACCAGATGGCTCAGGCAGGCATCCTGGGCGAGGACGACCGTGTCGAGCTCATCGAGGGCGAAGTCGTCGAAATGCCGCCGATCGGGGACCGTTACGCCGGGTGCGTGAATCGACTGAACGAGCGCTTCGTCCGAACGTTTGCGGATGTCGCCATTGTGGCGGTCCAGAATCCCGTTCGCCTCGATGAGCAGAGCGAGCCCCAGCCGGTCTGGCGCTCCTGCGTCGCCGCGCTGACTTCTATGCCTCCGGCCATCCGGCTCCGCCCGACGTCTTCCTGCTCGTCGAGGTCGCCGACACCTCGGCCGAACTCGACCGGCGGGTGAAGATCCCGCTCTATGCCCGGAGCGGCATCCCCGAGGTCTGGCTCATCGACCTCCAGCAGGAGACGCTGACCGTCTACCGCGACCCGACTCCCGACGGCTATCGTACGGCCCGAGTGCTGCACCGCGGCGATTCGATCGCTCCGGCTGCGTTCCCCGAGCGCGCGCTCGCCGTCGTCGACCTCCTTGGCTGATTGGCCATATCAGGCCAGGCTGGCATCGACCCTCATTAGGCAACGCAGTGAGCCCAGCGGCCAGGCGACAAGACAGACGCGCAGCGCCGCTCACGGCTGCTAAGCTTCCGGCGGGCCGGCCGGCCGCGCTCGGCCTACTTCGTGGGATACCGCTCCCTCGGCGCTCCCTCGCCCCCAGGCGAGTGCCAGATGGGCGATCGGGCACTCGTAGCAGCGAAGCTGGCGGCATCCAGTGGAGTAGAGCTGGAGCAAGCCCTGCTCGGCCCGGGCTGTCGGCACGCGGAGCTGGTGGGGGCCGCAGATCTGCTCGGCCGTCCGGCGCACGATCGCGTTGCCGTGCCCGGCCGGGAGCCTGGCCCAGAGTTCGCCGGCTGCGGAGAGCAGCTCTTCCTGCTCCACGGCCTCGCCGTAGGCCAACGCGAACGGTACCACCACGTTGACCACGATCTGGTGAGCACGTTCCTCGCCCAGGTAGGGGTTGTTGCGGGTCAGCCAGTTCTGAAGGGCACGCGCTGCGTTGGGCTGAACCAGATGGCCGAGGAGCGCGGGGAGCAACCCCTGGTCGTCCCTGGCGAGCAGCCAGGCCAGGGCTAGCAGCCGGCGCAGGGGGTGGTTGGCCGGCCGCTGGCGATGCAGTCGCCACATCGTTGGGGACAGCTCCAGCCCTCGCCAGGCCCCGCCGTGAAGCTGCCAGGCCTGCTCAATCGCTCGCGCCTCGCGCGGATTCAGCCCGGCCAGCTCCTCGTCGGCCGGTGAAAGCGGCAGGAACCCGGCGACACCAAGCAGGAGCCCGGCCGCTCGTTTTCGGCGCTCATCCGACGAGCGGCCGGCCAGCAGGCTGTCCAGGTGGTCGTAGGGCACGCGCTCGGCGACGGCCCGCATGCCCTCGCGGTTGCGACTGTAGCCGAGGGCATCGAGTAGCAGCCAGTAGAGCGTCTGGGCTGGTGGCTCCAGGGCGAGCCGGGCCGCGATCCGCGCGACCTTGCCCGCCAGCCGGGCGTCGCCGGCCGCTTCCCAGACCTGGATGATGCGCTCGGGGGCAGTGGCTGCGACCTGCGGCGCGCAATAGTCGAAGCCGATCGCGCCGAGCGGGCGGAGTCCAGGCAGCGCCGGGAAGCTGGCCAGCGGGCCGGGCAGGCAGGTGGCGAGGACGAGCGTCGGCACGCGCTCGCCGCTGCGGCGCCGGACGGGCTGGCCCAGGTCGTCCTCGAGCACCACGTGTAGAGCGACCCGCTCGTAGGCCGGGTCCAGGTGGTGGCCATGGGCGAGCCAGTCCGAGGCGCGCCGGTGTAGCTCGACGTCGCCGCTGACCAGCCGGCCGTCGAGCTCGAGCAGCGCGCCGGTGAAGTCGGGGCCGTCGGCGTGGGTCCAGACCCCCCGGTAGACCACGCGCAGCCTCTGCCCCTCGCTCGTCCGCAGCTCGGGAGCGAGCCACTGGGCGTTCCAGACCTGAGCAAGCAGCAGTTCAGACTCCCCGGCCATAGCGGCGGCATTGTCGCCGCGCTGCGCGCGTAGCGCAATTGCTAGCGTCGCCCATCTGGTCGCCTGCGTGCCGGGGATGGGGGGCAGTGACCTGGCGGGAGGCGCCGGTCCATTCTGCTCAGGGGCACTCCCTCGCTGGAGGTCGGTAAGGCCGGCGTCGTGGATGTGGTAGTCGATGTGGCGGAACGCCTCGCTCAGGTCGAGCAGGGCATCGCGAAACGCCTCGAGGTTGTGTGCCTCGAGGAGGTGGGGGGCGATCTCGCCGTAGATCTCGAACAGCGCCTCGGCGATATCGACGAGGGCGTGAGCAACAGCTTCAGCGCGAGCGGGATCGAGCAGCTCCCCCTTTCTGAGGAAGGCAACGAGCTCACCGCGGATAAAGCTCTCGCGGAGACGCTCGTAGTCATGCGCGGTAACGCGCATTCGTGTTCCTCCTCCAGGATAGGACAGTGACGCTGCGCGAAGTACCGGGCCGTCTTGAGTTGCCGTTCAATGTCAAGCGTCTTTATCCTCACATCCAGGCGCCGCCGTTGGGGCTGATCACCTGGCCGGTGACGAACTCCGCCTCATCGGAGGCCAGGTACACCGCCAGCCAGGCGACGTCCTCCGACATCCCGATCCGCGGCCACAGCACCGCCCGGCGTGACGCTTCCTGCCCGCGCGCCCGCGACATCTCGGTGTCGATCAACCCCGGCGCGATCGCGTTCACGTTGATCCGATATCGGGCTAGCTCCCGGGCTAGCGACTTGGTGAGGCCGAGAACGCCAGCCTTGGCAGCCGCGTAGGGGATGCTGCCAGCCGTCCCAGCCAGCGCGGTGATCGAGGACAGGTTGATGATGCTGCCCCGCCCCTGCTCGAGCATCAGCGGCACCACAGCCTGGCAGCAGAGGAAGACGCTGGTCAGGTCGATGCGCAGGAAGCGCTCCCATTCCTCGAGCGAGAGTTCGAGTAGTGTCTTGCCAGTACCGCCGATGGCCGCGTTGGTGACCAGCACGTCTGCTCCGCCGAAGACCTCGCGGGCCAGCGCCACCATCCCTGCCACTGCCCCGGGGTCGGAGACGTCGCCCTGGTGAAAGGCGACGTGCCCGGTCGCGGCGGGCAGAGACGAGCGGGCCTGCTCGAGCAGCTCGGCTTGGAGATCGTTCAGCAGTACCCTGGCACCTTCCTGTAGGAAGGCGGTGGCGATCGCCAGGCCGATCCCCCGGCCAGCGCCGGTGACGATGGCGCGCTTACCGGCCAGACGGCCGTGCTGCCCTGACAGGGTCATAGATCGTCCCCTGCCGCCACTCGTCTGGGTTCTCACGCACGTGCTCTGCCCAGTACTCGGCCACCTCGCTGCCGGTCGCGAACCAGAGGTGGGGGAAGCTCCGGATGTAGTCGATGACCTGCTGGAGCATCAGGATTCGGCCCGGCCGGCCGATAAGCTGCGGGTGCATGGTGAGATTGAATAGCCCGCCATAGTGGTAAATGCCGCGGAACTCCTCCGTCCACGCCTGATATGCGACCGCCGCGGGCTGGATCGGTCGCGAGCCGGGGCCGGAGCGGAAGAGGAAGAACGGCGCGTCGTCGAGCAGCCACTGCACCGGCAGCTCGATGATCTCAGTATCCGGATGTTGCCAGGGAAGGAAGTGGCTCATCAAGTTCGAGGAGTAGCGAAAGCCGTGCTCCTTGAGGAGCTGGAGCGTATTCGCTGAGAATTCCCAGGCCGGCGAGCGGTAGCCGCGCGGTGCCTCGCCGGTGATCCGCCGCAACGCCTCGATCCCTTTGACCAGTACCTCAGCCTCCTGCTCGCGGGTCAGCTCGGTCGGCCGCTCGTGCAGGTAGCCGTGGTGGGCGAGCTCGTGGCCCTGATCACGGATGGCCTCGATGACCTCCGGGTGCTGCTCGACCGTCCACCCTGGGACGAAAAACGTGGCTTTGAGGTCGTTGTGGCGTAGGAGCTGGAGGATCAGGGGCGTCCCGACCCGGGCGCCGTAGGTGCCGTGCGAGAGCATGCCCGGTTTGTCGAGGTTCTCCAGCGACCCGGCCAGCCAGAGCGTCTCCGCGTCGAGATCGAAGGTCAGCATTACGGCGCATTGGGCTCCATCCTTCCAGCGGCCCACGTCGACCTCCCTCCGCTGGCTACACACGCCCGTGCGCGTCCATCGTAACAGTCCGGTGGGCACGTGCAAGGGAGCATGTCACTGCAGTTAAGCACTGGGCCGCGCTTCGCCGTGCCGTGATGGAGCCTCGGACTGGCTCGCGAGGCTCCCGGGTAGCGCCTCATGCCAGGGGGCTAGCTCATCACCGCCGAGCCCCGGTCGAGCACTGCCCCGCTCTCGCTCACGAAAGCCCACTCGTAGTGGTCGGAGAAGAGGCGGAGCACCAGGACACCGAAGCTGGTCTCGTTGAGATACTCCTCGCAGGGCTCCTGGTCCTTGTTCGCGTCAGTGTCCTGCAGGTTCTTCCCGCCGCTGCCGACCACGAAGTGCCGGATGCCGACTGCCGAGCAGACCGAGCTTGCCGTCTATGGCGCGAACCGCTGGTCGTTGTGGTGGTGGCCCGACAGTGTCAGCTCCACCCCGTAGCGCTCGAACAGCTTGTACAGGTCGGCAAGCTCGCCCTTGCAGCAGTTGTAGTACTTGCCGGTCGACCAGTACGGGTGATGCATGTAGATGAGCAAATGTTTCCCGGCGTTGGCCTCGAGCACGCTAGCGACGAACTGGTATTGCGGCAAACCGGCCCGGCAGCCGCCAGCCTCGCCGCAGTTTGAGTTGACGGCGATAGCGACCCAGTGCTCGTCCAGCGCCCAGGCGTAGTACCCCTTGCAGTCCGTGCGGCAACTGGACTCCAACGGCGTGGCGCGAGTACCGAATAAGGCGAAGTAGCCAGCGGGGCCGCTGGTACGGTACTCATGGTTGCCGACAGCAGGATAGGTACGATCGAGCAAACAACCCCAGGTGGGGTCGTAGCTGGCCCGATACTCCTGGAGCGCTCCGTCTTCATACTGTGTGTCGCCGGGCACCAGGACGTAGTCCGGGCTCTGGGCCAGCGCCACGTCCGAGGTGAAGTTGTGGCGGCAGGCTGAGCTGGTGCCGTTGTTGTCGTTCCAGCTATCGGATTGTGGGTCGCGGGCGATGTCGCCAGCGGCCACGATGACGACGGGGTTACCGCTAGACCGCGGAGACCGCGGCGGAACGGGCTCCGGAATCGTCACCGTTGCCGGAGTGTTCGGCTCGGAGAGGTTTCCGGCTTCGCGCGCGCACCTCGTAGGCATACGTCGTGCCCTGCTCCTGCAGCGGGTTAGGAGAGATGAGGCCAGGACTGCTGCATGGCGTGATTCGGGCAGAGTGGCGCATGCGGAGCCCAGGGCGACCCGCTTTCGGGCGATGATTCGGCGTGCTCGGTCGCTGCCGGGGCGTGGGAGATCCGAAGGCACCACGATGAGTACGCGCTCGGCACGCGCCTGACGAAGCCAGAGGGTGGAGTACTCCCCTTGGGATCGCCCTGGTTGCGCCGCGTTCGAGCGATCCGCAACGCATGGAGACCTTATAGCGAGCCCGGCTCAGCGCTACCAGCTCTGGTGATGACCAATTCATAGCCGAGTGGTGGTCACTATCTAGCCGGGTGTTGTTCACCTGGGATCGAGTCGGGCACCTTGGCACTCATGGCCGGTGGCGGGAGAAGCCTTGCGCCACGCCGGGCCCTGCTGTGGAACTGAGAGTCGAAGAGGTAGAGATGGCTGGCAGACGGGATGCTCGGATCGGCTCGGGGCGCGGGTCAGCGCCTCCAACCGCGCATCGACCGGCGAGATGTGAAGGATCACGATGAGGATAAGGATGCCGAGCGTGACCCGGGCGACGACTGCGCCTACCAGACCGACGGGACATCACTCGAGATCCGGGTCTCGATTGGAGACGCAGACCCTTCTTCCTCTCATGACCGCATGGGTGAGGCGCGGTAGACTACGGCGGCGGCAGGTGAGGAGAGTGCCCGGTTGTGGGTGCAGGGAGGAGGGGTGCGATGTCGGCTGAGGGCAGGGCTGTTCCACTGTTCGGGCCGTTGGCGACCATGCGCTACCGCCAGTACAGCTACTGGCTCGAGACCTGTGACGACGACCTCACCCCGCGACCACCGCTCGACGGTTCGATTGACGTCGACCTTGCCATCCTCGGCGCTGGCTACACCGGCCTCTGGACGGCCTACTACCTGCTCAAGCGCGACCCTTCCTTGCGGGTTGCTGTCATCGAGCGTGAGATCGCTGGCTTTGGCGCCTCCGGCCGCAACGGCGGCTGGGTGACCCCTGGCTTCCCGCTCTCGCTCAGCGTGCTGGCCAGGCGCTACGGCGCTGATGCCGCGCGGGCCATCGCCCTTGCCATGTTTGAGACGGTCGACGAGGTTGGCCGGGTGCTCGCTGCGGAGGGGATCGAGGCCCACTTCCACAAAGGCGGGGCGCTCAGGATCGCCCGGGGCCGACACCAGCTCCCGGCAATCGAGGAGTCATGGCGCACCTACGAGCGCCTGGGGCTGACCGAGTGGTACGAGCGCCTCGGCCCGGCCGAACTGGCCCAGCGTATCCGGGTCACCCGAGCCGAGGGCGCGATCTTCGTCAAGCAGTGCGCCGTGGTGCACCCGGGTAGACTGGTGCGCGGGTTGGCTCGGGCGGTCGAGCGGCTGGGCGCGACGATCTACGAGCAGACGCCGGTGGTCGACTTCGTGACCGGGCCGGCGCCCCGCTTCATCACGCCGCGTGGCGACGTGCGGGCCAAGGTGCTGGTGCTGGCCGGCGAGGCGTATCTCTCGCAGTTGCCCCGCTTGCGGCGCGCACTGATCCCGGTCTACTCGCTGATCGTCCTTACCGAGCCGGTACCGGGCGAGGTTTGGGAGGAGATCGGCTGGCGTAACCGCGAGTGCGTTGCCTCCAACCGCTATACGGTCGACTACCTCTCCCAGACGGTCGATGGCCGGATCCTTTTCGGCGGGCGCGGCGCTCCCTACCACTTCGGCTCGCGCATCGACGACGCTTTCGACCGCCACGGGCCGACACACGAGATGCTCCGCCAGATGTGCTACGAGTGGTTCCCGATCCTGCGCCTCAAAGGCATCGGCTTCACGCACGCCTGGGGCGGCCCGCTGGGCATGCCGCGCGACTGGATGCCGACCATGCGTTACGACCCCGGCGAGGGGTTGGCGGTGGCCTGCGGCTATACCGGCCAGGGTGTGGCCACCGCCAACCTCTCCGGCCGCGTGCTGGCCGACCTGATCACCGGGCACGAGTCGGAGCTGACCCGGCTGCCGATGACCAGCCACCGGATCCGACCCTGGGAGCCGGAGCCGATCCGCTGGCTCGGCGTGCGCTTCGTCCAACGCGGTTTCATGCGTATCGACGACGAGGCCGAGCGCACCGGTCGGCCGCCGAGCGGCAAGAGCCTGGTCGAGCGCCTAGGCGAGCACTGAAGGCCGGAACAGGCGACCCAGCAGGCGGCGCTACAGCTCGGCTCGCAGGGTCACGAGCTCGAACGGCCTGAGGGCCAGCCGCACGGCCTCGCCGGCCAGCTCAGGCGCGGGGGCGGTCGTCTCCGGCTCTTCGAGGAGGTTCACTCGCTCGATCTTCCGCACGGGTCGGGCGAAGCGCAAGGTCACCGTGCCCCGCGCGCCGTGCGGCTCGTACAGCCGCAGGATCACGCCGGAGCCAACCCCCGGCCGCTTGAGGCAGCCCAGCCGCACCCGGAGGCCGGTGGCCTCGACCAGCCCGAACTCGAGCGACAGCTCCCCACCCGCCTGCCGCGCCAAGGCCACGCACAGCGGGCTGTTGAGCGCTAGCGCTTCGTCGACGACCTCGGCGGCCGTCCAGTCGCCTGGGTGAGGGAAGAGGGCGTAGGTAAAGCGGTGAGTGCCCCAGTCGGCCTGCGGGTCGGGGTAGACCGGGCTGCGCAGCAGGCTGAGACCGAGGACATTGCCGTGGGCGCTGTGGCCGTACTTGCCGTCGTTGAGCAGCGCCACGCCGTAGCCCGGCTCGGAGAGGTCGACGAACCGGTGGGCCGAGACCTCGAAGCGCGCTCGCTCCCAGGAGGTGTTGGCGTGGGTGGGCCGGGTGAGCGCGCCGTACATGGTCTCGTAAGTCGCGTAGGGAGCGCGCACCGCGACCGGGAAGAGCGCCCGCAGCAGCACCTGCCGCTCGTGCCAGTCGATCTCGGTGACGACGTCCAGCCGTCGCGAGCCGGCCAGCAGCCGGTAGGTCTGCGCGATCCGGGAGTCGCGCCAGCGGTGAGCGACCCGCACGGCGGCGCGCAGCGGTCCTGTCTCCACGATCCGGATCTCCTCGACCTCGCCTATCTCCTGGCCCTCCCGCTCGTAGCCCTCATCGATGTCCCAGGCATCCCAGGCCCGCGGCTTGTCGACGTAGGCCCAGAGCTGGTTGCCGCGGCCGGCCAGGACCTCGCGGGCCAGCTCGCGATCGAAGACGCTGGCGAGCGTGCCGTCCCGGCCGACGGCCACCCGCAGCAGGTCGTTCTCCAGGACGATCTCCTCCCCTACCCGCTCGATCCGCACCGCCGCGACGGGCCGCCCGGCAGCCGGAGGCGAATTGTGGGAGACGAGAAGCGTTGTCCAGCCCAACCCCGGCACTCGGCGCTCCGGCGCGTGCACCAGCAAGCCATCGGCCGTGCGCTGAGCCGGCAGCGGCTCTCCTCGCGTATCCAGGAGAGTTATGTCGGGCTCAACCACATTCGGGAGGAGCGTGGTGAGGGGCCGGGGAGCCAAGCTCGGGTTGGCCACCAGCACCGCCGGCCCTCCCGCCGGGGCACGCAGGCGCGCCGCCAGGGCGCCGAGCGCGGCGTCTCGCCGCTCAGTAGCCGCGTCGATGACAGCGGCGAGCTGGTGATGAGCCTCCTCGTAGACTTCCCGGATCGAGGAGCCGGGCAGCACGTCGTGGAACTGGTTGAGGAGCAGCGCCTTCCAAGCGTCGTCCAAATCTGGCTGCCCTTCTTCCGCGCCGAGGAGCGCGGCGAGGGTCGAGCAGGCCTCGGCCTCAAAGAGCCGGTGCTCGGCGGCGCGGTTGAGCGCCTTGACCCGCGCCTGTGAGGTGAGCGTGCCGCGGTGCCGCTCCAGGTATAGCTCGCCGACCCAGACCGGCAGGCCCTCCTCGGGCAGGGAGCGGAAGAACTCCTCGACCCGAACCATGCGCAGCCGGGGCAGTGCCGGGAAGTCCTTGAGCCGGGCGTAGTTCTCGAGCATCTGCTCGCTCGGCCCGCCGCCGCCGTCGCCCCGGCCGAACGTCATCAGGCTCTGCCCGTGTCGACGCTTGCCCTCGAAGCCGCGCCAGGTACCGAGCAGGTCGCGCGGCGCGATGTCGCCGTTATAGCCGTGTGCCGGGTTGCGGAAGATGTGCGCCTTGACCCGGCTGCCGTCGATCCCCTCCCACCAGAAGAGGTCGTAGGGGAAGGCGTTGGTCTCGTTCCAAGTCAGCTTGGTCGTCAGGAAGCCAGTGATCCCAGCGCCGCGCAGGAGCTGCGGCAGACCACCGGAAAAGCCGAACGTGTCCGGCAACCAGGCGACCGAGCAGCGCTGGCCGAAGCGCTGCTCGAAGTACCGCTGGCCGTACAAGAGCTGCCGCACGAAGGCCTCTCCGCCCACCAGCTGGCAGTCCGGCTCGACCCAGCTCCCGCCGACCGGCTCCCAGCGCCCTTCGGCAACCCGCTGGCGCACGCGTGCGAACAGTTCCGGGTTGTCCTCCTCGATCCAGGCATAGAGCTGCGCCGAGGACTGCACGAAGGTGAAGTCCGGGTAGCGATCCATCAACCCGAGCACGGTGGCGAAGGTGCGCCGGCCTTTGCGGCGGGTCTCAGCGACCGGCCAGAGCCAGGCGAGGTCGAGGTGCGCGTGCCCGACCAGCGCCAGCCGGCCGACCGGCGGGTACGCCTCCCTGATCTCGGCCAGGCGCGCTCGCACGAGCTCCCGGGCGCGCCGGGCAGCTTGCCGCGCCGCTTCAGGCAGCGGCTCGAGCAGCGGCGGGGCCGGTGGGCCGCTCCAGAGCCCGACGGTCAGCGGGGCGATGTCGATGGCCTCCCGGTGCAGCTCGGGCGGCAGGTGCCAGATGTTGCCCGGAACGTTGCCATAGCGCGCGGACAGGCGCCCGAGCGTCGGGGCGGTCGCCGAGGGCCAGCTCGCGGACAGCACATTCAACGCGGCTTCGGCGACGTCGAGCAGGTGGGGCACGACCTCGTGGCCGCCCAGATGGGCGCACGCTTCGGCCAGCACGGTGAGGTCGCGCTCCAGCTCGCGCACGTCGGTTTCCGGGACCACCAGCCACGCCCACCACACCCGCGGCTCGGCGATATGGGTACCGAACGGCCCCTTGGGCACCACCTCGGCCTCGATCTCCAGCCGTTCCCCGCCGTGGGCCGAGCGGGTGACCGGGAACCGGTGGTGGAAGGGGTCGAGGCCGCTCTCCAGCCCGGTCGAGAGCCGCAAGAAGCCCTCGCCGCCGAGCCAGAGATCGAGCTCGACCGGCGCCCCGGCCCATTCCTCCGGGGCGGTCACCGCTGCCCGGAGCTGCACCGGCAGCTCGACCACTGGCCAGGCGTCACCGACCCGCAGGAGGGCGGCCTTGCCCGACGGCGCGGTGAACTCCCAGGGCTCGATCTGGCGCATCGAGGCGTCGCGCCAGAGGCGAAGCTCCTGGAGCCGTGCCAGGAGTCGTTCCAGGCGTTGAGCATCGTAGACGTCCATCGGCGATCCTTCCCCGAGCGTCTTGAGCGCGACGGTCGAGGGCGGCTCGGCGCGTGGCCGGCCTGGGAGGTCAGACCGGTCAGACTACCCCCGCCTCGCGCAGCCGCGCGATCTCCTCTGCGGACAAGCCGAGCCGCTCGCGGAGGATCTCTTGGGTGTGCTCGCCCAGCAGTGGTGGGTGGCGCCGCACCGCGGCCGGGGTTTCGGAGAGGGTGAACGGGGGGCCGGTGAGCCGGACTGAGCCCGCCGTCGGGTGTGGGAGCTCCACCACTATCCCCCTGTGGAGGATCTGCGGGTGACTGAAGACGCGGTCGAGGGTGTTGATCGGGCCGCAGGGGATGCCGGCCTCGGTCATGGCGGCGAGCCACTCGTCGGCGTCGCGCGTCTCGAAGGTGGCCTGGAGGAGCGGGATGAGCTGGTCGCGGTGCGCGACCCGTTTGGGGTTGGTGGCGAAGCGGGGGTCATCGGCCAGCTCCTCCTTGCCGAGGATGCGGCAGAGCTGGCGGAACTGGCGGTCGTTGCCGACGGCGACCGTCATCCAGCGGTCACGGGCGCGGAAGGTCTGGTAGGGGACGATGTTGGGATGGGCGTTGCCGTAGCGCTGGGGAATTTGGCCTGAGATGAGGTAGTTGCTGGCGACGTTGGCCAGCATGGCGACAGTCACCGGGAGCAGCGCGACGTCGATGAGCTGGCCGCGGCCGGTCTGGGCACGGGCGTGGAGGGCGGCGAGGATGGTGTTAGCGGCGTAGAGGCCGGTGAAGAGGTCGACTATTGCGACGCCGACCTTCATCGGCTCGCCGCCGGGCTCGCCAGTGATGCTCATGAGCCCGCCCTCGCCCTGGGCGACGAAGTCGTAGCCCGCGCGGTCGGCATAGGGGCCGTCGAGGCCGTAGCCAGTGATCGAGCACCAGACGAGGTGCGGGAAGCGCGTCGAGAGCGCGTGGTAGCCGATGCCGAGCCGATCGAGCATGCCGACGCGGAAGTTCTCGACCACCACGTCGCAGTCGCGGGCGAGCGCGACGAGGATCTCACGCCCACGCTCGTGCTTGAGGTTCAGCGTGAGGCTGCGCTTGTTCCGGTTGACGCAGAGGTAGTAGGCGCTCTCGCCGCCGGCCCAGGGCGGCCCCCACTGGCGGGTGTCGTCGCCGGTTCCGGGCTGCTCGACCTTGATGACGTCGGCGCCAAGGTCACCAAGGATCATGGTGCAGAACGGCCCTGCCAGCACGCGCGACAGATCGAGAACCCGGATACCTTCGAGGGGGCCAGGCATAGTGCAACGCTCCTCCCGGCAGCTTGCGCCCGTCGGTCATATCGGGGCGTAGCCTAGCACAGCGTGGGTGCCTGTGCGTTGCGCACTACTCGACCTGGCAGTCCACCCGGGTGGAGTCTGGCAACCTCAGGTGCCAGGTGCGGGCACCGCGGCGCGAGTGATGTCAGGCCGTCGCGGAGATGTGGCTGTATGGATCCGTAGCCGCGGGCACCTGTATTTCATTGCTTACCCAGGTGCTACAATAAGGAACCGCGAGATGCTTCCCACTGTGCCGGGCAGCGTTGTGGTGGAGCCGTAACCGAAGAGTGCCGGAATCGGTACCGGCAAAGCGAGGACTGGCATGGCGGCGTCTGGTGACGGGTCGCACTCGTCGAGCCCGGCTGCGACCTTGCCGAGGCCGATTCGACAAGGCGTACGGGTGGTCGATGTTGTGGGGCGCCGGGTTGGTCAGGCGCTGCGCTTCGTCCTCCGCAAGCTCCTGTGGGTGGTGTTCTTGGTGCTCCGTGTCGCCTGGCGGCATCCAGCACTGACGCTGCTCGTCGCCCTCGTTGGCTACCTTGGCTATCAGCAGGCTGTGGCCTACTTCACCCCTCCCCTGGCAACGGCGCCAGCTCCCCCCATTCAAGCAGCTCCCCTCATTCAGCCGCCCGAGAGCGTCAAGCAGTACCTCGAAGGACAGCGCACGTTCGACGCGGAAGCGATGTGGGACGCGTTCAGCGAGGAGACGAAGGCAGCGCACCTGGCAGAGGGAAGCTCGCTTTCCACCTTTAAGCGCGCCATCCAGCGGATGCGCGACAGTGGCCTGCGCTATGGCGAGAGTGCGTATATTGGGGGCTATCGCCTGCGGAACGGGCTGAGTTACTACTTTTATGTCACAGAGGTCGGTAACGATGCTGGTCAGTCAGCGCAGGTCTATCAAATCTTCGTCGTCGATCGGGAGGGAAAGGTCATCGAGGTCGACACGCCGCAGCTCCAGCAGTGAGGACGGTGACCAATGGCGCAGAGAATCGAACCAGCTCCGACCACCCTCAGCGGGCAACCGCGCCCTCGCTACCGCGACGATCTCGAAGCGCAGATCGATGAGTTCATCCAGGGCATCATCGATCTCTTCCGCTTTCACTTCCGTGGATTGCTGCTCACGGCGCTGCTGGTGGCTGGCTTCTTTGTTTGGCTCTGGCCCGCGCGAGGCACGTGGGGGCCTGTCGCCCTGATGATCGGCTTCGCGCTCTTACAGATCGCCTTCGCCATCGTCTTCGTTATCGTGCAGTTCGGTGCCATCTTTTGGTTCCTCGGCCGTGGCCGGACGTACTGGATCAAGCCTGGGGAGACGGGCGTCAGCTTCGCTGACTACAAGGGCAACCCCGAGGTGCTCGAGTCGGCGCGCCGCGTGGTGACGCTGCTGCGTGGTGTCAAAGAGTTTAAGGAAATGGGTGGCGAGGCGATACGGGGCCTGCTGCTGGTGGGCCCACCCGGCACCGGCAAGTCGTACCTGGCGCAGTGCATCAGCACCGAGGCGAACGTGCCGTTCGGCTACGCCAGCGCGCCGTCGTTCCAGAACATGTTCTTCGGCGTGAGCAACCTGCGGATCATGATGCTCTACCGCAAGGCCCGCAAGCTGGCCCGGAAGTACGGCGCCTGTATCCTCTTCATCGACGAGATCGACGCGATCGGGCAGGCGCGCGGCGGGCGCTATTCGGGACAGGGCTTCCTCGGCCCGCTGTTCGGTTGGGGAGGCAGCGGGATGCTCAATGAGCTCCTCTTGCAGCTCGACCCGCCGCCGCAAGAAATCACGCTTATCGGCCGCCTCCTGCGACTCCTCGGGCTGCGCCGGCGCCGCGTCGAGCTGCCACCGGTGCTCACCATCGCCGCGACCAACATGCCTGACTCCCTCGACCCGGCTCTCCTCCGGCCAGGACGGTTCGACCGGAAGATCGTGGTCGACGCGCCTAGCGCGGAGGGCCGCCGGGAAATCATCGAATACTACCTGCGCAAGGTAAAGCACGACCCGAACATACCAATCGACTATATGGTTTACGATACCATCGGCTATACCCCGGCTGCGATACGTTATGTCATCAATGAGGCCGTGATCCATGCTCACTTCGCCGGGCGCAACTACATCACGTACGAGGACTTCACCGCCGCTCGCGAAATGCACGAGCTTGGCCTGCGCCAACCGATCACCTCAATGGGCTACGAGGAGCGACGTCGCATCGCCTACCACGAGGCTGGGCACGCACTGGCGCAGTACCTGCTCCAGCCACGAAACCGCGTCGTGAAGGTCTCGATTATCCGGCACGGCGAGGCGCTCGGTTTCTCGGCTACCAAGCCGACCGAGGAGCGCTTCACCAAGACGCGCGACGAGATCATGAGTGATATCCAGGTCGCACTGGCCTCCCGCGCCGCCGAGGAGATGTTCCTCGGTATCCAGATGTCTGGCGTCACGAACGACCTGGCTCAGGCGACACACCTGGCCAACCTGGCTGTATCGATGTGGGGTATGGACGGTAGCCTGTACTCCGCACTCCCCTACAACCAGATGGTTCCTGATCTCTTCCGAAAGCAGCGGATCGAGCGGATCCTGGCGCACCAGTTCGAGAACGTCAAGCACCTGCTGGAGGCCAATCGCGAGGCTCTCGTCGCGCTGGCTGAGGAACTGCTCGCGCGTGACGAGTTGAACGAGCAGCAGATCCGCGAGATCTTGGAGCGCTTTGAGCTCGTGATCCCGCCGCCGCTGCCGGAACCGACCGAGCCGCTGGAGACCCGGCAGGCTGAGGAGGCGGCCTTGAGCCGCGTGGCGGCGCCGGAGGCGACGCCACGATCTGACGGGGCAGTGACAGGCCCCGATGGCTCCGAAGCGCCTTCGGGCGAAGGTGATCGCCTCGGCGGTTAACACGCTGGGGGGCGGCGCTCGCCGCGGTGCACGGCTGCAGGGCGCGGGACGTTGCGAGCAAGCGCCGCCCTCCCCGCTGTACGGTGTTAAGCCCGCTGCGGCCTCGCGTACCCCAGCGTTGTCGCGAGCCAGTCGGCGGCGGCGGCGGTCCACTGCTCGAGGTGGGTGAAACCGACGTGGTTCGCCTCCTGAAGGTAGAGGAGATGTTTGGGCGACGCGGCCGAGCGGTAGAGTCGCAGTGACTCAGCAGGGGGGACGATCAGGTCGGCTCCGGCGCCGACGACCATGAGGGGAACCCGCAGCGTCCGCACTGTGTCCACGAGTGAGATGTGAGAGGCCAGGCCGGGAAGATCGGCCGGGTCGACCCCGATAGCCCATGCCACATCTTGCCGTACCAGCGGGTGAAGGTAAGGCAAGTAGGGCGCAGGGTCATACGGTGGCGTCACGGCGATGACCGCTGCCAGTTCTGGCTGGTAAGCGGCAAGTTGCACGGCCATCGCACCCCGGAGGCTGATGCCGAGAAGCGCGACACGCCGGGGATCGAGTAGGGGATGGATGGACGTAAAGTTCAAAAGAGCGTCGGCGATATCCTCCTGACCGGGGGCAGCCAGCACGCGCTCCCATGCCTCGCCACTCCCCGGGGTGTCCAGCGCAAGCACGGCGAGGCCTTTCCGGAGAAAGGGTAGCGCCCAGCCGATCGTCTCCTCTTTCACCGTGCTCGAGCCGTTCAGCAGGACGACCAGTGGAGAAGGTTGAGCTGTCCCCTCGGGCAGGCAAAGGTAGCCTGGTAGCGTCGTATCTCGCCAGTCGAGCTCGACGGGATAGGCGGGTGGAGCCAGATGGGGCGCGATCTGACGGAACAGGCTTGCCGCCCGCCGGTAGAGTCGGCGCCGCCGCTCCAGATCGTGAAGCTCCAAAATCTGCGCGAAGTGGTAGCACAGTGCAGCGGAGCGCTGCTGCTGGGCAGCGACGGCGAAGTCACCGGAGCGGCGACGATCGCGAGCCTGGGCGAGGTAGGAGCGCGCTGTCCGCACCCAGGCGACGGGCCAGGAGTGCACGGCTCGGATGCGGGCCAGTGTCGCGGCGAGCTGCCGGGGGCTGATGCCACTCACCAGAAAGCGATAGCGCCCGGCGCGGGAGAGCACCGCGGCGCTGGCGAGACGGAACGTGAGGTCGATTGCTGCCAGGGGCACACGGTTGGCAATGACGTACCGAGCACTGAGGATGTGCGCCATGCGGTTGCTCACCTCACGTTCCCGCCCGGCTCGGGCATCCCACAGCATAGCACGCTTGCGAGCGCGAGGGTTCCCTGGACTCGGTACTCGCCAGCATCCACCCGCGTGGAAGTTGGCCGCGTCCCTGCCTGCGTGCCACCCGATCAGCTATACTCATGCGCGTCATACCCCCACCGGGTATAATCGGTGGGAAGAGCAAGGAAGCACGATGGAGGTCGAAATGGTTCAGCGTGTCTACCGCGTTCCGGACGTAAGTTGCCAGCATTGCGTGCGGGCGATCACCGGCGAACTGGAGAAGATCCCCGGGATCCGATCCGTCCAGGTCGACCTGGACACGAAGCTCGTAACGGTGATCGCAGACGACTCGGTCTCCGAAGAGCTGATCCGCGCTGGCATCGCGGAGGCCGGCTACGAGATAGCTGGCTGAACCCAGCGCGTTTCGGCGCGTGCGTCCCAGCGGTAGCGCTGGCGGCCTAGTTGTGTGCGCCAGCGGTGTTAGGTCCGACTGACCCGATCGTCCCTGCGGGTGTAGGAGAGATTGCCCTGGCTGTCCTGGTGGCTCTCGTGGATGCTTGGCGTGGTTAGCAGCAGCGGGTATCGTCACAGCAGCACGCTCATTCAGGAGCCCGAGACGGTGACCGACCCGATCCGTATTCTCATCATCGACGATGACCAGGACTTCATGCGCGAGCTGTCGTCCCACCTGGCGAGCTGGGCGCAGGTCCGGGTATTGACAGAAGGCGGTGAGGCCAGGGAATCGATCGAGCGCTGGCGCCCGGACGCGGTGTTCCTCAACCCGATTCTGCCGGATTGTGATGGGTTTGAGCTGCTCGACTCCCTCTTCAGCACGAGCCAGGTTCGCCCGCTGGTGTTCTGCATCACCTCGGGTGGGACTGCACGGCTGCGGATGCCGCCCGCCAGTCACTGGCCGGTTGGTTCCCTGCCACGTACCGCCGACCTCGCGGCTATCAGTGTGAGTCTCCGGGTCGCCTGCACAGCCCGCCGGCAGCGTGCCACCTCGACCGATGCGCACGGCGCGTCCTCGGTGTTCGTCATGGAGCTGTAGCCCAGGTGATCTGCGCGACGATACCGATGCCGGCTGTCTGGCCGTATGACCGCGGGCGGCGCGAAGCGCGTCGGCCTTCAGGAGTACAGCGACCCGTCGTCGCACTCTAGGAGGCGGACTGAGCAGCGCCCTCCTCGACTGAGAGTGAGTCGAGTGTCGCTGTGTCAGCACCCGCCTCACGCAGCTCGGCTAGCGCACGCTCAGAGTCGCCCGGTTGGACGTCAACGCCGCGCACCGCGTCCAGGAGCACCGTCACGCGCAGCCCCTGCTTGAGCGCGTCCAGCGCGCTCGCGCGGACACAGTAGTCGGTCGCCAGCCCGCCAACATAGAGATGGGTCACGCCGTCGCGCCGGAGACGCTCGGCGAACGGCTCACCTTCAGGCGTGCGACCCTGAAAGGCCGAGTACGCGTCTTCCTCCGGGTCGGCGCCCTTGGTGATGATGACTGCGTCAGGTGGCACCTCGAGTTCCGGATGGAACTCGGCGCCCCATGTCCCCTGAATGCAGTGCGGAGGCCACGTGCCGCCGTACTCCTTGAAGTGCTTCGTCCGTTCCGGATGCCAGTCGCGCGAGAAATAGACAGGCAGACTGGCCTCGCGGAAACGCCGGGTATACTCATTCAGCACCGGCACCACACGGTCTCCCTCGGGAACCGGGAGAGCCCCTCCCGGAACGAAGTCGTTCTGTACATCGACGACCAGGAGCCCAGCCCTGTCTTCTGCCATCGTCTCACTCCCTCACTACGCGGGCCTTGCCGCCCCGCGCTCCGGATCGGTTGTCCCACTCAAGTTGCCCATACGACATAAATAGCACCATCGCCGATGACTCGTCAACGGGAACCGAGGACAACACACTGCTCGCGCGTGGCCGCGGCGATGGGGGTGGAGGGCACAAGCGGCGCTGGAATCGTCTCACCGTGGCGCAGGCGTCACGGTGAGCCAATCGTCGAGCGAGTCGCCGCGGGACCGCAGGAGTCGCGGTACCACGATCCAGGCGACGGCCGCCAACGCGAAGCCAGCAATCACATCGAGGACATAGTGATTGCCGGTGCCGACGACAGCCAACGCCATGAGGGTGGGGTGGGTAACACCGAGCGCCCAGTGAAACCAACGCCGGCCGATCCAGATCAGGCCGATGCCGCTGAAGAGCGCGAACGCCGCGTGCAGGCTCGGCATCGCCGCGAACGGGTTGTAGAGCGTCGCGATACCTGGATGATCGTAGTTAACCCCGTTGTAGAGCGCCAGGGTATCGACAAAGCCGCGCCAACTGAAGAAGCGAGGCGGCGCCAGCGGGAACAGGGTATAGCTGAGGAGCCCCACGCCCAGCATCGACAGGAAGATCGCTCGGACTTGGCGGTAGTAGTGGTGATGACGGAGGAAGACCCAGGTGCCGAAGAGGACGACGGCGGTCAGGTGCGTGTATGCGTAGACGAAGTTGAGGAAGCGGACGAGTGCAGGCGTACCTAAGACCCAGCCCTGGATCCAGAGTTCCCGAAACAACCCGAGCTTCTGCTCCAGGTGCATCACTTCGAAGGCGTGGACGAACGCGTCATAGGCCCGGCCGGCCGCGACCCCGCGCGTGACGTAGTACAACGCAAACAGGCTGGCCATGAGCCCAAGCTCGAACGGTGCAGCACGCAGGCGGCTCACCGTCGCTGCCTGGACGTGCGGCCCTGTCCGCTCAGGAAGCATCCTCGGCAATCTCCTCGTCTCGACGGCTGCCGCGACCTGGGCACCGTTCCGGGTGGCGGTCACCAGGGCACTGTCGGGTGTGTCGAGAGAGGTGACGTGTCCCCGGCTCGTGCAAGTCTTGCACGAGTACGGCCGTGCTGTCCAGGGGGGCTGCGCGTGCGCCACGTAGCGTGGCGCGACAGGTGTTCGCTACGCCGTCATGGCACCGGGCAGAGCGGTATCCCATACCACGCCACCGCCAGGCGCGCTGCAGGTGGTCTGTAAACCACCAGTGGTGTCGCCATGCTTTCCGCCTCAGCTCTGATGATGCTATGCTACCCACCGTTGCGTGCCTGGCCGTCCCGGCACGTTCCGCAGGTGGATATCCGGCGATGCGTTGCGCGCACGTGTTTGTGTACGTACACTAGCCACAGCGCGGCTGATCGCCGAGTTCGACCACGGAGGGATGCATGGCTGGCCAAACGGTCACGGTTCAGGCAGCAGCTGAGCAATTCTTCGAGGACTTGCGGTTGTCGCCACGGAGCAAAAAGACGTACCGCATCGCGATCCAGGAGTTCCTAACCTATCTCCGCGAGCACTGCCAGCTCGACCCGGAAGCCGCGCCGATCATCGAGCTGACCGAGGACCATGCCGCCGGCTTCGCAACGGAGCGGATGCCCCCAGATGTCCGATCGCCTGAAGAAGTGTCCCAGATGCGCACTGCGCAGACCAAGCTGGCCGCAGTGCGCAAGTTCTACAGCTACCTCGTCTCGTTCGATCTCCACCCCACCCTTTCGACCGAGAAGTTGCGGGCCCGGGTCTCTGCGGTGATGCCGCGTTTCACGCCACCGCCCCCCGATGTTTCGACAGCCGATCTCGACCGGATCGTCGAGCACGTGCGGCGGCTGCCGCGCGAGGGGAACCCAGCGCGTGACTTGCGCCGGCTGAAAATCCGGGCCCTGGTGCTCTTCCTCTACCGGACGGGCGTGCGGGTCTCCGAGCTGTGTGCTCTCCGGCGCCGCGACATCGACCTTGCGCGTGGTACCGCTCACATCTACCGCGCCAAGGGGGGCAAGAGCCGAACCGTCCACTTCGATGCCGAGACGGCCGAGGCGCTGGTGGCCTATTGGACGGCGCGTGGCGATGCCGGACGCGGCAGCGGCTCGCTCCCAGCGTTCAGCGGGCGCGACCGACCCGGAACGCCCGGTCGCCCGATCAGCCCACGCACTGTCGAGCACCTCATCGGCCAGCTCGCCGAGGCGGCTGGGGTCGAGCGCCAGGTCACGCCACACTCCTTCCGTCACGGACTGGCCACCGAGCTGGTACGCCGGCGCGTGCGTGAGTCGACGGTGCAGACGATCCTCGGACATGCCTCGCCAGCGACGACGCGCATCTACGTACACAAGACCGCGCTCGACGTGGCTGAGGAGTACCAAGAGGCCTTCGGGCCCTACCGGCAGCCCCCCGGCTGGGGAAGGACGTGATGCGTCTCCCGTCGTTGCCTCGATCGATCGGTGTCCTCGTTGCGCTCGGTGTCGTGCTCCTTGGCTGCGAGGTCGGTCCTGCCACCCCGCAGACCACCCCTGCAGCTCCGGCGAGCCTGCCCGCTCGGCCAGCTTCCGAGCGTGCTGAGCAACGTCCCTCACCGGCCCCAATGCTCTACCCGCGGATCGCCCGGATGGCCGTGACCACCCGGCTCGATGCCGATGAGGCGCCAGCAGAGGAGTTGACGACCGTGCCCGGCCAGGTGGAGGTGGTCTACCTTACTGTCGAAGTCAACGAAGTACCGGCGGGTACGACGTTGACCGCTGTGTGGCTGCACGACGGCAGCGAGTTCTCGCGCAGCGACCGGGTTGTCGGCGAGGTCATCCGAGAGCCGCAGTGGTTGGCCTTCCCACTCCGGCCCACGAGCCCGCTGCCAGGTGGCGACTATGTCGTGCGGCTGCTGGTCAACGGTCAGGTCGTCGATTCACTGGTGTTCACCGTGAGCGGCAGCGCGGCTGGCCCTCCTGCCGCACAGGGGCGCGCGCAACTTGCCTTTGTCGCTGAGCTCCCTGTCGAGGGGGGCACAGTCGAGCCGCGCTCCCTCTTCTCGTCGGAGACGAGACAGGTCGTCGCCGTTCTCACGGATCCTCCGCCGGGAACCGAGCTGCTCAGCCGCTGGTACTACAATAACGGTCTCCTTGCCGAGATCCCACCTGACGAACTCCTGACCCCGGCGATGCGCACCTTCACGCTCCGATCGGAACAGCCGCTGCCGTCCGGCCCCTATCGGGTGGAGGTCTTGGCCAGCGGGCAGGTGGTCGCGTCCGGTGAATTCATCGTTCAGGGATCGCCGCCTGCAGCGAGTCAGGCGGCAGTCGAGGACTTTACGGTGGTCACCGCGATCGACCCCGGGACCCAGGCGCCGGGTGGCCCGCCGGTCGATGCAGTGGACGCGCCGGCCACGGTCTACGCCGCCGTGCTGGTGCGCGATGTTGAGGCCGGTGACCTCATCGAGATCGTCTGGGTGCGAAACGGCGTCGAGGTGGCACGCTACCCGATCACCGGCCTGCAACTCCGTTACAACTGGGTCAGCCTGTCCTATGAGATCCCGGAGCAGCCGGCCGACAGCACGGTCGCCTACCGTGCGATCGTCGTGCTTAACGGCACACCAGTCCGCGACCACTCACTAGTGGTGCGGCCGTAAGCCGCCTGTAGCCCGGCGCTTGTCTTCGTGCTGGGCGATCGGCAGGCCGGACAACCGGGCGACACGAGGGTTCTCTCTGCTCCACCCTTACCGTACGCACCCTGCGGTTGCTGCGGCTCTTAGCCGGGAGAGCCGGCTCGCTCTTATCGAGTGCCCCGCTGCGCAGCGCTCGCCGGTCCGCCGCGCGCACACTTGTCGGCGCCTTCGTCCGACGCGCCGGTGCTCTCACCGCCGCTTCTCCTCTCTCCCGCGCATCGCGGTGGAGGAGGTGCCGCAGAATGCCGAGGGCGGGGCCGCCGGTCGCTGGGGGGTAAAGTTTCCGGCCGCCTTGCCGATACACCCTTGCAGAAGGGAGGAACGACCGCCAGGTCGGCGGTAGCTATGGTCAACCGGGGGCGACGCCGCACGGTCGCGAGGCTCATCTGGAGATAAAGCCGGTGCAGGGACGTGCCGGCGAAGGATAGGCAGAGGAGGCCAGCGATGCGGATCTACAACAACGTCAACGCGGTCAACGCCCAGCGGAACCTGAGCATCACCGGGTTCGCGCTGGCCAAGTCGATTGAGAAGCTCTCGAGCGGTCTGCGCATCAACCGCGCGGCCGACGATGCGGCCGGGCTCTCGATCAGCGAGAAGCTGCGGGCGCAGGTCAAGGGCATCGCCCAAGCCCAGCGCAACGCGCAGGACGGCATCTCGATGATCCAGACGGCTGAGGGCGCGCTGAACGAAGTGCACTCGATGCTCCAGCGCATGCGCGAGCTGGCGGTGCAGGCGGCCAACGACACGCTGTCCACCGAGGACCGCGCAGCGATCAACCGGGAACTCCAGAGCCTGCAAACTGAGGTCGACGCGATCGTCGGGCGTACCACGTTCAACGGCAAGCAGCTTCTGAACGGCTCGCTCGTGACCACCGTCGCGGCCGCGAGCAACCTGAATGTTGGCACGGTTGTGACCGATGGCACCGATTCCGGTCACATCACCGCGCTGAACGTCGCAGCGGCGCGGCCGGGCGAGACGTACACGTTCTCCTACAATTCGAGCACAGCAGCGCTGACGCTCACTCGGGGTAGCGATAACGTCTCGCAGACCCTGACACTATCCGGTGGGCTGGCAGCCGGACAGAGCCTGCAACTGAACTTTGCCGGTCTTGGTGTCCGTCTCACCCTGACCACCACTGGTGGGTTCTCTAACGCTGACGCGATCGGTAACTCCTTCGATACTCGATCGATTACCACAGCCTCGGGTGGTGGTAGCGCGAACATGCAGGTCGGCCCGAACGCCACCGATTTCTTCAACGTGCAGTTCCAGGATACCCGCATCAACGGCGGTACCGAGCCCAGAATGACAAATGTGGGAGTGTTCATTGGGTTCTTCCAAAACTCTCTCAGCCAGACTAACGCAGATCAGGTGCTCGCTGCACAGAATTTGATCGGGGTGGTCGATACGGCGATCGGATACGTCAACGAGGTTCGCTCGGGACTCGGCGCGGTGCAAAACCGGCTCGAGCACGCGATCGCCAACCTGGGCGTGGCGCACGAGAACCTGCTGGCCTCGGAGAGCCGCATCCGCGACGTGGACATGGCTGCAGAGATGGTCAGCTTCACCCGTGGCCAGATCCTGCAGCAGGCGGGCATCGCTGTGCTGGCCCAGGCCAACGCTATCCCGCAGTCGGTGCTGCAGCTCCTCCGCTAGCGCACGACGACGCGCTGAGCCTGCCCCGGCCGGATATCCCGGCCGGGGCTGCTTGCTGTCCTACGGCTTCGCCGCATGCCCGCAAAACCGTCAGTGGGGCCTATCCTGCTGCCTGGCTGGGATGGTCTTTATAGAGAGGCCGGGGGAGACTCCCAGTGGGTGAGTGCCCGCTCCCAGCCGGCGACGGTGCCGTCCTGGACGAAGACGACCGGCTGGACGTCGAGCAATGCCTCAGCCTCGGCAGTCACCCGCGCGCCTGCCACCACCGGCAAGGCGAACTCCCCGGTCTCCCGCAGCAGCGCCGCCCGCCGCGTGGCGCGGGCCACGTCGTTCGGGTCGACTGCCGCCGAGACCTCGACGACCAGCCAGACCGTGCGCTGCGGGTCGTCCCGTAAGCGCGCCCGCACCAGCAGGTCAGCGTTGCGCAGCTCCTCGAACGCCTCCTGGCTCAGGCGATCCTCGATTGCTTCAAGGAACGAGATCGGGGTAGCGACCTCGGCGCGGCGGAGCAGCCGGCCTAGGATACTCGGCAACCGCCGCTCGTAGCGCGTCTCCAGGGCCCAGCCCTTGAGCTCGTCGACATCGCGCCGCAGCCCGATGTGCAGCGCCTCTAACCGGTCGCTCCGTTCGATAAGTCCCGCGAGCGTCGTCTCCACGACGGCCTGCCGCTCGGCCAGCTCGCGGAGGGCGGCCTCAGTCTGGGCCTGGCGGGCAGCCAGCTCGTCGACGCGCTGGGTAAGGGTAGCCAGGGCGGCCTCAGTCTGAGCCTGGCGGGCGGCCAGCTCAGCCAGCGCCGCCTCCACCCGATCCATCCGGCCGACCAGCGCCGCCTGGCCCTCTTCCAGCCGCTCGGCGCGCTCAGCGAGGCGGGTGAGGGTGGCTTCGGTCTGGGCCTGGCGGGCAGCCAGCTCAGCCAGCGCCGCCTCCACCTTGGCGAGGCGCTCCTGTGCCCCCTCGACTGCCCGCGTCAGCCGGTCGAGCCGCTCGGGTAAGCTGAGGAGTTCTTCGGTCAGCACCAGCCGCCGCAGCTCGGCGCGCCACTCCGGGTGCTCTTCGAGGAGGCGAATGAGGTCGCGGAAGTTTTCGACAGTGAACGACATCCTTCAAGCCCTCAGTCTCTCTGCTGACAAGTCTACACGATTTGCCTTTCTTCCGGTGCGTTCTGGCCTGTCGCAGCTCCCTGAGGACGCTGTACAGCTCCAGGAGCCGGGTGGCGTGGGAGGAGGCGGAGCCTTCAGGAGCCGGCGGCTTCAGCCGAGATACAGGGTGAGGGCGTGGCGTGAGTGCCCGGGGGAAGGGGAGATCTCCTGTGTCTGAAGAGTTGCTGCGCGCGGTCAGTGAGCGGGTATTCCCCCGGCTCGGCTTCAGTCCGACTGAATTGCTCTGGCAGCGGTTGGCGCGCGTCATCCAGCAGCAGGCGCGCCAGGCCGGCTTCGACGCTCCCGAGGACTACCTGCGCTACCTGCTCCACGCGAGCGAGCAGGAGCTCGACCAGCTCGCTGAAGCCCTCACCATCAACGAGACGTACTTCTTCCGCGAGCCGAAACACTTCGACGCTCTGCGCCAGCTCCTGCCCGAACTGGCCCGCAAGGTTGAGAGGATCAGGATCCTCTCAGCCGGCTGTGCCTCCGGTGAGGAGGCCTACTCGCTGGCCATCGTAGCTCACCGTGTGCTCAGCCCGCTGGCCAAAGAGTTCGAGGTCGTCGGCGTCGATATCGACCGTCGGGCGCTCGAGCGCGCGCAAGCGGGCTACTACCGAACCTGGTCGTTCCGCGAACAGGGGTTGGCGCTCGCACAGGGGTATGTCCGGAAGGAGCGAGATGGCTGGCTCGTCCGCGCCGATATCCGGCAGCGCGTGCGCTTTGAGCAGATGAACCTGGTTGAACAGGTGCCAACTGGCCCCTTTCACATCGTCTTCTGTCGCAATACGCTCATGTATCTCACCCCTGAGCACCGCAAGGCCGTCATCGCTCGCCTAGCCAAGTTGCTGCCGCCCGGCGGTGTGCTCTTTATTGGCTCTGCTGAGACACTCGATGCGCCCCCGCCCGAGCTGGAACGGGTCACCGTCGTCGGGGCGCACCTGTTTCGCCGCCGGGAAGCTGACTCTACCGCCACGGCGCGTGAGCGGCGGGAGGGAAGTCCGCTTCGCATCCTGGTGGTGAGTCGCTCACCGGCCGTCCGGGTGGCGCTCCGCCAGGTACTCAAGGCCGCGGCCGGCCTGGACCTGGTTGGTGAGGTGCGCTCGGCGAGCGAGGTCGCTGAGCGCCTTCGCGAGACGCCGGTTGATGTCGTGCTGCTCGACGCGGTCAGCGATCCGGTGCCGGCTGCGCCGAGCCGGGAGGGTTGGGGGCGGTCGGCTGCCGTACTCACGCTGGTTGGGCCAGCGAGCGGGCAGTCTCGCGGCACGGGGACCCTCGTCCTCCCCGACGAGCGCGTTGAGACACTCCGCGGGCTCGGGGAGGAGCTGGTTCGCCGCATCCGCACCGTCGCTGCGCGTGGCCACCGGCCGGCGTTGGCCGGTACCGGGCCGCTGGTCTGGCCACGTAGTTCGTCCTGGGAGCGTCTGCTGCTCATCGGCTCCTCGACTGGTGGTCCGGCAGTGGTGACTGAACTCCTGCAGCGTCTCCCGATCGGCCTCGGGCTGGCGGTGCTGGTCGTGCAGCACATGCCGGCCAACTTCACGCGCAGCTTCGCCGATCGGCTCGACCGCCTGAGTGCTTACTCGGTGCGAGAGGCGGCGAATGGCGATCTGCTCCAGGCAGACACCGTCTACATCGCGCCGGGGCAGCAGAATACAACCGTGGCTCTGGGTGGGCGGTTAAAGGTCGAGCCACCTGGGGTCGACGACATCTATGTGCCAAATGTCGACCGCGCCTTCCTCAGTGTCGTGCGGGCCGGCATGGCTGAGCGCACACTGGCGGTAATCCTGACCGGCATGGGCGACGACGGCGCCGAGGGGATGGCCAGGCTGGCGGCGGGCGGAGCGTACACGCTGGCGCAGGACCCTCGGGAAGCGGTGGTCGCCGGGATGATCGACGCGGCGCTGGTGCGAGGAGCGGTTCAGAAGGTGCTGCCGGCTGACGATATCCCAAGTGAAGTCGTCCGCTGGGCTGGAAGTGGCCGGCGGGCACTGGTGGTTCGGTCATAGCGCAAGGAGGCGCAAGGTGCTGAGAGTCCTGATTGTCGATGACTCGAAGATGATGCGCATTATGCACGCCCGCTCGCTGCGCCAGGCCGGGTACGAGGCCGAGATCACCGAGGCCGGCTCGGGTGAGGAGGCGCTCCAGCTTTTCCGGCCGGGCGCGCACGACCTAGTGATCGTCGACTGGAACATGCCGGGCATGGACGGTGTGGACTTCGTACGAGCGGCACGTGAGCGGGAGCGGGAGTCCGGCTCGCAGCGCACGCCTTTCCTGATGATCACGAGTCAAAGCACCGAGGAGCAGATGTACAAGGCCAAGGACGCCGGGGTGGACACGCTACTGACGAAGCCGGTCACCCCGGAGGCACTGGCGGCCACGCTTGACATGCTGTTGACCGTTCGGACCTAGGCGAGGGAGGCACCGTATGAGCCAAGCGATCGTCGAGGAGCTGGCCGCCAGCGGGCAACTCCTCGACTTCGTCAGTCAAGCCGCGCTGGAGAGCATTTGTCCACTCTGCGGTATCGACGCGACCGTACTCGGCCAGGGGCCGCTCCCCTGGAGCGATCCGCCGGTCGGCATCGCTCTCGTCTCGCTGACCGACACCGGTGGAAGCGGGTTTCAGGCGGTCGCCTGGGTGGGGGGCTCGTTTGAGGCGCTGGCTTCGCTGGCTGAGGTGCTCCTGGGAGAGCGCCCGGCCGAAGACGACGAGTTGCTCCAAGACGCCGTGCGCGAGCTGGCCAACATTGTTGCCGGGCGGATGCAGGAGCGGCTACGCGGCGCGGGGATGGTGCTCGGCCTCGGGCTACCGGTGTATGTTGGCGGCGCCAGGAGTCTCAATGTCGGCGCGAGCTTGGTCAATGGGGTGTCGGCCCGCGTCCAGCTCGAGCTGCCGAACCGGCCAGTGCTGGCCGTCGGTTTCGCGGCAAAGGAGGGATGACAGGGATACCTATGACGGCCAAGGCAGCCACCATCTTCTCCGAGAGTGCTCCGTTGATTCGAAACCCCAAAGCGCCGCAGAAGTACCGCCCGGTGCTCTGGGAAAACCATCTGCTGCCGGTGGCGGCCGAGAACCTGGGCACGCTGCTCGGCATCACGGTCCACTTCCTGCCAGAGTCGGTCGTCGGTGCCTACTGGGAGCTGCACAAATTGCCGCCGCGCTCGACCTGGGCGCTGGCACGCTTCACCATGAACCTGGCACAAGAATCGACGCCAGCCTATCTGCTGCAGCCGCTACCGGAGGCGCTGGACTGGGGCGCCATCGGCCTGCGCCGGCCGCCGGCCGCGCGCCAGGCACCCCAGGCACGCCCGGACGGCAGCCTCGTGCTCGATGAAGCCCAGGAGAGTGACCTGCTGGCCTACCATGAGGTCTGCAACGTGGTCACCTGTGGCGTGCTCGCCCGTGCCTGGCGGGCACGGCTCGATCGGCCGCTGTACATCCTGCTCGACGGCGTGTCGGCAGTCACACCGCGCGACTTTCCGGCCGAACTGGCGTACGGGAGATACCTGGCGCTGCAAGCGAGTTTCGGGTACAGCGAGCGGCCACTGCGACCGGTGAAGGGTCAGCCGCCGCAGTACGAGAAGCTGGCAGTGTGGCTGCTAGTGCTGCCTGAAGAGCTGGCACTGCGCACGCTCTGGGGAGCGCCCGACGGCAAAGAGCGCGACAAGACTGCCTGGCTGGCCACCACCGGCCTCTGGCGTTGGGCCACGTAGGGTGAGGCTGGGCGCCCTCACCCCCCTGCCCCCTCTCCCACCACGTGGGAGAGGGGGTGTTATCGACGGGCGGCTGGGCGGCCTCACCCGCCGAGCCACCCTCACCCCCTGCCCCCTCTCCCACCACGCGGGAGAGGGGTGCCACCCTCACCCCCGGCCCCTCTCCCACCACGCGGGAGAGGGGTGC
>CALKCJ010000026.1 GCA_938082375.1 uncultured Thermomicrobiaceae bacterium | reverse complement strand
AGCGAGTCGGTGGCGGACTATGCGGCGGCGGGGCGGATGGTGGAGCAGGCGGTGGAGGTGTTTGGGCGGCTGGACGTGGTGGTGAACGTGGCCGGCATCCTGCGTGACCGCATGATCTTCAACATGACCGAAGAGGAGTGGCAGGCGGTGCTGGATGTCCACCTCAAGGGCACCTTCAACGTCTGCAAGTGGGCGTCGGTGCGCTTCCGCGAGCAGCGGTGGGGGCGGATTATCAACATGTCGTCTACCTCGGCTTTCGGCGCTCCCGGCCAGCCGAACTACGCCGCGGCCAAGGCGGGGATCATCGGGCTCACCTTGAGCTGTGCCAACGCGCTGTCCCGTTATAACGTCACCGCCAACGCTATCCTACCGAGCGGCTGGACGCGGATGATCGACTCGATCCCGACCGTGCGGGAGCGGACGCTCCAGGAGTACGGCAAGTTGCCCAGCGAGCTGGGTGTCGGGACGGAGAGAGATCCAGCCAACGTGGCGCCGCTGGTGGCCTTCCTTGCGAGCGACCAGGCGCAGTCAATTAACGGCTACTTGTTCGGTGCCTTCGGCTACAACATCGCGCTGATGTCGCAGCCGAAGGTGATCAAGACGCTCCGTGCCGATCACCGCTGGACGGTCGAGGAGCTGTGTGCGATTGTGCCGAGGGCGTTCGCCCACGAGTTTGAGACGATTACCAACCAGACCGGCTTTTCGAGCGTGATCGAAGCGATCCCTGAAGGGGAGTGGATCGAGGTGATGCCGGGGGTTCGTTTCTGGGCGACAAAGCTGGAGCCCTATGGGGAGCTTACCTGGTAGGGACGGCGCCGCTGGAAGGGCAAGGCTCTCCGCAGACGGAAGCCAGGGAAGGAGGGCTGGGTGAGAGCGTTATCGGGCAAGGTCGCCATCGTCGGTGTGGCGGAGTCAGACCAGATCGGCCGGGTGCCGGACAAACCGGCCATCATGCTGCACGCCGAGGCGGCGCGCTCGGCGCTGGCGGAAGCTGGCCTGACCAAAGACGACGTGGACGGCCTCTTCACTGCCGGCATCTCGACCACCGAACTCGGGGAGTACCTCGGGATCCAGCCGAAGGTGACCGACAACACGTCGGTCGGCGGCTCGTCGTTCGTCATCCACGTGGGCCACGCTGCCACGGCGATCGCGACTGGCCGTTGCCAGGTGGCGCTGGTGACGCACGGGGAGAGCGGCCGCTCGCGCGTCGGCATGCCGCCGCGGGTCACGCCGCCGGACTCGCTGCGGGGCCAGTTCGAGGCGCCCTTCGGGCTGCCGCAACCAGTCGGCGCCTACGCGCTCGCCTGCTCGCGCCACATGTACGAGTTCGGCACGACCAAGGAGCAACTGGCGGAGATCGCTGTGGCGACCCGCAAGTGGGCCATGCTGAACCCAAAGGCCTACCTGCGCGACCCAATCACCATCGAGGATGTGCTGAATTCCCGCCCCATCTGTTGGCCGTTCAACCTGCTCGACTGCTGTCTCGTCACCGACGCTGGCGGCGCCTTCGTGATGACCTCGCTGGAGCGGGCGCGTGATCTGCGGCAGCACCCGATCGTCGTGCTCGGCTTCGGCGAGAGCCACACGCACGCGATGATCTCGCAGATGCCCAGCTACACCAGCTTTGCGGCGCGGCAGTCGGGCAAGGTCGCGTTCGAGATGGCCGGCGTCACCCACGACGAGATCGACCTAGCGATGATCTACGACTCCTTCACCTACACCGTGCTGCTCTCGCTGGAGGAGCTGGGCTTCTGTGGCAAGGGCGAGGGCGGCGCGTTCGTGAGCGGCCAGCGGACGGCCCCCGGTGGTGCCTTCCCGATGAACACAAATGGCGGCGGGCTCTCCTATACCCACCCAGGGATGTACGGCGTCTTCGCGGTGATCGAGGCAGTACGCCAGCTCCGGCACGACTATCTCGACCAAGGTATTCGCCAGGTACCTGACGCGAGCATCGCGCTCGTCCACGGAACCGGCGGGGTGCTCTCTTCGGCTGGGACAGCGATCCTGGCACGCTATTAATGTGGAGGAGCGAGATGAGCGGATACAAGAAGCCGCTGCCGAAGCCTGACCCGGTCACTGCTCCGTTCTGGGAAAGCCTGAAAAAGCACGCGATGAAGATCCAGCGGTGCAACGACACCGGGAAGTTCTTCTTCTACCCGCGCGGGCTGAGCCCCTTCACACTCTCAGACAACATCTCCTGGGAGTCGGTCTCTGGGAGAGGGGTGGTGCACGCCTTCACCATCGTCTATCAGAACCGCGACCCTGCCTTCGCCGAGGATGTGCCGTACGTGGTCGCGATCGTCGAGCTCGAAGAGGGCGTGCGGCTAATGTCGAACCTGGTGGGCGTCGAGCCGGATCCGGGGCACGTCTGGATCGGGATGCCCGTCGAGATCGTCTACGATGATGTGACCGAGGAGATCACGTTGCCCAGGTTCCGGCCGGTGCGGGCTACCTGAGTGGTGGTTGATCACGCCGTCGGAGCGATCGGCCGGTCGGCCTGCATGAGATTCAGACGATCCAGATCGCCAGACGCATCTCAGCCTGGGTAAAGCCGGGATGCAGGCCGGTTCAGCGGGCCGACGTGTGCGGTTCACCCGCCTGTCGTCCGCCGGAGGGCCGAGCTACCGCACGACGAGACGGATGCTCCGCCGGCCGGCGGGCTACGGTGAGGTCGCCTGTCTGCGATACGAGGTCGCGGGGTCGAGGCGCTTGATACCCTCCAGTGCAGCCAGGTACCGCTCGTCCGGCGCATTGGGGTTAGCAGGTAGTGGGAAAGTGACCATATCGACGAGACCCTCGAGGCGCAGGCTGACGGCTGAGGCGATCTCCTCATAGGTGCCCGAGATGCAGAAGGCGTCGAGCACCTCGTCCGGGACCGCCGTGGCCAGCTCGTCCCACCGGCCTTGACCTGCCAGCCGGTGGAGCACGTCGTTCAGGCGTCCCCAACCGTGGTGCTCGAGGACGGGCCGGTAGCTGCGAGTGGATCCGTAGAACGCGATCCGGTAGCGGACGCGCTCGCGGGCAGCCTGCACTTCCTCTGCGGTGGCGCCGGTGGCGATGAAGCCGCCGGCCACCAGCTCGAAGTCGTCCAGCGTACGACCCGCGCGCCGGGCGCCACGGACAACGTGGGGCCAGATCACCTCGCGCGTGTACTCGGGGGTGGAGAAGGGATGCACGCGCAGACCGTCGGCCACCTCTCCGGCCAGCCGCAGGTTGTACGGGTTCACCGCGGCGAGGTGGATCTTCGGCAGCCCGTACTCCGACGGGCCGGGATCGAACTCCGGCGTCATCAGAGACAGCGAGTAGAACCGGCCGCGGAACTCGAGCGGCGTGCCGTGTTGCCAGGTGGCCCAGACCGCACGAACGGCCTGGACATACTCGCGCAATCTCGGGCCGGGCGAATCCCAGGCCACACCGAAGCGCCGCTCGATGTGGCCCTTGACCTGCGTGCCGAGGCCGAGCACGAAGCGGCCGCGGGAGAGGTCATGCAGGTTGCGCGCGGTGTAGGCAATGACTGTGGGGCTGCGCGGGAAAGCGATGGCGACTGCGGTGGCCAGGCGCACGCGGTCGGTGGACACCGCGGCCAGCGCCAGCGGCAGGAAGGGGTCGCGCTTGAGTTCGGGCTGGGCGATGCCATCGAAGCCCATCGCCTCGATTGCCCGAGCTAGCCTCGGGATCTCGTCCCAGGGCGCGTCGCCGAGTGTCGCCTCCACGCGCATACGCTCCGCTCCTCAGGTCAGGCTACGCCTCTGGAGACCAGGTGGCCTCTGGGTCGAGCGGATAGATAGGCCGGCGCAGCTTGCGGTAGTCGAAGCGCTCGAGCCGTGGACTGCTGATACCGGGTGCGTCGACTTCGATGACCTTTGTCGCGATCGGCTCGAAGGCCGCCCGGAAGTGGGCCGCGCTCTTAAGCACGAGGATGCGGCGCTCGGTCGGCTCGATGCCGAAGGCGCGGAAGAAGTTGAGGTCGTTCGGGTGGCCGCGCAGCTCGGTCAGTTGCAGCTCAATGCCGTCGCGCCCGCCGATCTCGAGCACCACGGTCTTGCCGCGGCTGGCCACCGTGCCCCGGCCCATCGGCCCGGCCAGCATGAAGCTCCCCTCGTGGATCAGCCGCACCATGCCGGTGACCTCCACCGGCTCGCCGTGTAGCCGGTCGTGTTTGCCGCCGACGCGCAGCGTCACCGTCGCGCCGACACCGGCTTCGATGCAGGCGCGCACCGCCTCCGGGTCCATGATCTGGGCCACCGCGGCTGAGCGGGCATTGGCTTCCAGCAAGCCCTTCAACACCGCGGTGCCGTCGCCCGCTGTGCCGCTGGCCCCGGAGTCGGCGATGTCGGCGAGGACGTAGACGCTCCCCGGCGGGGCGGCCATCGCCTCGGCGAGGGCGTCGGGGATCGGGGTAGGGTGAACCGCGAAGGCGTCCCGCCGCTCCCAGCAGATCTGAGCCAGCTCGGTGGCGTAGCGGCGGGCGAGCGCCGGATCGTTATCGGTCACGACGACCGTGGCGACGCCAGCGAAGGGCACATCGGCGAAGGGGAAGCCGCCCAGGACGGTGGCGGCGATCACGCCGGGCTGGCGCTCGATTTCGCGGGCCCGGTCGATCGCGGTCTTGAGTGGCGACTGCCAGGTAGTGACCATCGACTGGTTCGGAGCGATCAACGGCAGGCGCACGTATGCCATTGTTGGCCGGATCTGGCCGCGGACGGTCTCGACAAGGATCTGCAGTGCCCGCGCACCGGTCTCCGGCGTGTCGATGTGAGGGTACTCCTTGTACCCGACAAAGGCATTGGCGAGCGCCATCATCTCATCGGAGAGGTTGGTGTGCAGGTCGAGCGGCGAGACGATCGGGACGTTTGGCCCCACCAGGTCGCGCACCGCGCGCAGCAGGAGCCCCTCGCCGTCGTCGTGGTGCTCAAGCGCCATTGCCCCGTGGATCACCAGCAACACGCCGTCGAACGGCTGGGCGCGCCGTATACCCGCGAGGATCTCCTCGCAGAGCGACTCGAAGGCGTGTCGCGTGACCCGGCCGCCGGGCATCGCGCGAGCGAATGTGGTGGGGATCAGCTCGATACCCTGCCGCCGGGCCTCAGCGATGACGCCGCCGTAGACCGTCCCAGTCCCCTCCAGCGCCAAGATCTCCTCGCCGCGGTGGATGGCACTGGAGCCGCGCTGGAAGTCCTCCAGCGTGGTGGGCTGCCACTGGAAGGTGTTAGTTTCCTGCGAGATCCCGCCGGTGACGATGCGGATTGGCACAGTCTCCACCCCCTCACGCTAGGCGCCTACTGGCAGCCGCAGTATGGCCTCGTGGCAGTAAGCGCGCAAGCGGCAGCTTCTTCCCTCACCCCGCCTTCGGCACCCCTCTTCCGCGCCCTGCGGGAGAGGGGCTGGGGGTGAGGGCGGCGGCTTTCGCATCGTGGCAACCCCTACAGAGCTGGTCGGGATGTCAGGTGGAGATTCTCACCCGCCGCCATCTGTCATGCCAGGCGTCCTCGCCCTCCGGCTCGACCTCTCCCTGGTTGCGCAGCTTCTCCAAGTGCGCCAGCACCGTCAGCGCTGCGGCTCGACGGAACTGCGGAAGAATGTCAGGATACAGCTCGGAGACCACTTCCTCGATCGTCTTCGGGCCAGCGTCGAGAGCCGCACGGATCTGCTGCTCGCGCCGGAGCCGACGCGCGACATACTCGTCGATCACCCGTCCTGGATCAGTGATCTCGGGCCCGTGTCCAGGAAGAACGCGCTCAGGCCCGAGTGCCCGCACTCGTTCAAGGGAGTCGAGGTAGGCGACAATGCTTCCGTAGGGCGGGATGATCGCGACGGTACCGTTGCCCGAGAACAGGTCTCCGGCCAGGAGCGCTCGTCCTGCCGCATCCCACAGCGCGACGTGCCCGGGCGAGTGCCCCGGCGTCTCGATGACGGTCAAGGCACCTTCAGGAATGGTGATACTCATCCCGTCTTCGAGTCCGATATCGATGTCCTCCCATCTCAGGAAGTTACGGAGGATCGGTCGCTCTTTCGGATGGAGCATGACGGAGCATCTAAACCGGCGACGCAGCTCGCCGGCCGCCGCGACGTGGTCAGGGTGGCCGTGGGTGAGGACGATGGCACGGACGCCCGCGCCGGGGCGCGCGGCAATCGCCCGGGAAACGAGCTCGACGCCGGCCTCGCTGCCCGGGTCGACGATCAAGAGCTCCCGGGAGCCGACGAGGTAGGCGTTGGTCGGCTGGTCGCCCATCATCGCGGCGGGGTTCGGAACCTCGATACGCTCGATCGGAAGCGGCACCAATTTCGCCTCCTCGTCCTTCTCCCCGTTTGAGCCTCGATCATAGCACTGGAAGAGAGCGGACGCAGTGCTCTACGGCCTGGTTCGGTTCGGAGTGAAATGGGGGCAGCGGGTGGGTGAGAGGCAACTGGAGCAGTTCCGAGCTCAGCCTAGCGAGACGACAGAGGACGACCTATACAGTGAGCACCCACGCGGTACCACATGGGTGCTCAGTAACCGAAGCGTGTATGGAGCGGGAGACGGGATTCGAACCCGCGACAACCGGCTTGGAAGGCCGGCACTCTGCCAACTGAGTTACTCCCGCGCGGTCGGGGTGAGAGGACTCGAACCTCCGACCTCAGCGTCCCAAACGCCGCGCGCTACCAACTGCGCCACACCCCGAACCAATCGCACCGCATAGTATAGCAGATTTCGGGCTCGCTTTTCATCCTCAGGATGGCCGTGGCACTAACCGCGCGAAGCGGCGCCGCCCAACCTGGATCACTGTTGGACGCTCCAGCCGCACCACCAGTTCTGGCTCATCGACCCGTTTCCCGTCGAGCCGCACGCCGCCCTGCGCGATCAGGCGGCGCGCCTCGTTGTTGCTCGCGGCAAGCCCAGCCAAAACCATAAGTTGGACAATCCACCCTTCGGCGGGAACCTCGATCTCCGGCATCTCCTCGGGTAACTCTCGCCGCCGGAAGACCCGGATGAATGCCTCGCGTGCCCTTTCAGCCGCTTCGACACTGTGCAGGTCGGTGACGATCTGGAACGCCAGCCGCTCCTTCACGTCGCGCGGGTTCATCTGCCCCCGCTCGGCAGCGGCGAGCATCGCGTCGATCTCTTCCTCCGGAAGATCGGTGAGCAGGCGGAGGTAGTCGCCCATCACCCAGTCCGGGATCGACATTAGCTTGCCGAACATCTCTTCGGGCGGCTCGGTCACGCCGATGTAGTTGTCCAGGCTCTTGCTCATTTTCTGGACGCCGTCGGTGCCGACGAGCAGCGGCACGGTCAGGATGTTCTGTGGCTCCTGGCCCATCTCGCGCATGATGTCGCGCCCGACCAGCAAGTTGAAGGTCTGGTCGGTGCCGCCGATCTCGACGTCGGCCTGGATGGCGACCGAGTCGTACGCCTGGAGCAGCGGGTAGAGCAACTCGGTGATCGAGATCGGCGAGCCTTCCTGGTAACGCCGAGCGAAGTCCTCGCGATCCAGCATGCGGGCGACGGTGTACTTGCTAGTGAGCCGGATCACGTCTTCCAGCGTGAAGGTGTCGAACCACGTGCTCTGCCAGACGATCTCAGCCCGGTTGATGTCGACCACCTTGAAGAACTGGTCAAGGTACGTCTGCGCGTTGGCGCGTACTTCCTCGGCAGTCAGCATGGTGCGCTGGACTGAGCGCCCCGATGGGTCTCCGATACGGGCTGTCCAGTCGCCGATGATGACGACCACCTGGTGCCCGAGCGCCTGGAACTCCTTCAGCTTGCGGAAGCAAACGTAGTGCCCGAGGTGGATGTCCGGCCGCGTGGGATCGACGCCAAGCTTGACCCGCAGCGCCCGCGGGCCGAGCAACTTTTGCCTCAGATCGTCGCGGAGGACGACGTCGATAACCCCACGGGTAAGCAGGCGCTCGACAGCAGCAGTCCGATCAAGCTGTCTAACCATCGGCTGAGACCACTCCCTCCGCCACCCTGAGGAGGGCCCATGCGAGCGGTGGCGGCCAGTCCTTTCCTAAGTTTGCCAGGATTTCTCGCGTCGCGTGCTCGTCGGCTTTCATCTGCTGCACCAGCGCGTCGATACTCGGGAACCACATATCGTCGCGCAGCCGGCGGACGAACAGGATGGTCAGCCGATGTCCATACAGCTCGAGTGTCAGGTCGAGGAGGTGGACTTCAATTGCCCGCTCCTGGTCGGGGAAGACCGGCCGTGTGCCGATGTAGGCCATCCCAGGAAGCAGATCGGGCGAACAGTCAACCGAGACCTGCACGGCGTAGATCCCATCGGCGGGGACAGCAAGCCGGTCGATGAGCCGAAGGTTGGCGGTGGGATAGCCGAGGAGCTGGCCCCGGTGCTGGCCTTCAACGACCTCGCCAGTCAGGGCGTATGGTCGACCGAGCAGCTCGGCGGCGGACTCGACCGATCCCTCCTGGACAAGTAGACGGATGCGCGTACTGCTGATCGGCTCCGTGTCGAGGTCGACGCGCGGGACCACTGTGAGGTCAAAGCCGTAGTGCACCCCGAGCTCGCGCAGTGTATCCACCGAGCCGCTGCGCTCGCGACCAAAGCGGAAGTCGTCTCCGACCACCAGTTCGACCGGTGTAGCGGCACCGACGAGCCGCTCGATAAAGGTCTCTGGCGCCTGGTTGGCGAACTGCTCATCGAAGCGGAGCAGCAGCACTTCGTCGATCAGGCATGCGCCAACCAAAGCAAGTCGTTGGTCGGTCGTGCAAAGTCGCGGTGGCGCTTGGTCGGGTCTAAGCACTTCAGCCGGTAACGGATCGAAGGTCACGACGAGGCTGGGCACACCGCGCTCGACAGCCCTTCGACGCAGGCAGTCGAAGAGATACTGGTGACCGCGATGGACGCCGTCGAAATTGCCTATAGTCAGCGCACGGAGGCGCGTGGGAAGCGCCTCTAACGCACGATAGACGAGGGGCGGCATAGGCTTGCGACCGCCTTCACTCGGGTCGATTCGGAATGACCAGCGCAGGTTTCCACAGTTCTCTGGCTTGCTCGTATCGGGCGAGGCCAAGCCAGCGTCCGTCCAGAGCGTAGACGCGGGCCAAGCGCTGGTCAGAAAAGGCGCCGGGTCGACGCACCGGCGCCCCATGATACCACGCTTCCGTCTGCGCGGGGCCCAGAATCAAAGCCGCGTGCTCGCTCACGGCTGCGTCGGGATGGTAAGCGATGAGACGCCACGTGTCGACCGACAACCACCGATCGAGCGTCTCCAGTGTCCAGGCGTCCGCCAAGTTGAAGGGCCCAACGCGTGTCCGGATCAGACCGTGGAGGTAAGCACCAGTACCGAGCGCTGTACCGAGGTCGCGCGCCAGTGACCGGATGTAGACCCCCTTTCCACAGTCGACAGACACAAGGACGTCGGGATACGCGTAGTGCAATAGCTCCAGGCGGTATATAACCACTCGACGCGGGGCGGCCGTGACCGCCTCGCCGGCTCGAGTACGGCGATAGAGGGGCTTGCCGGCCACCTTAATGGCCGAGAAGGCCGGCGGCACCTGCTCGATCTCGCCCTCGAAGCGGCGGAGCGCTTCCTCCACTGCAGCACGTGGCGGCTGACTGCACGACTGCCCGGCGAGGAGTGCCTCGCCCTCGAGGTCGTCGGTTGTGCTGACGATCCCGAGGACGATGTGCGCCAGGTATTGCTTCCCTGCCTCCTGGAGGAAGGAGGTAAGGCGGGCCGCCTGACCGACGGCCACGAGCAAGATCCCCTCGGCGGCAGGGTCGAGTGTTCCCCCGTGTCCGACGCGAGTTTCACGGAGGCGTCGGCGTATCCAGCTCACGACGTCGTGCGAAGTCCAGCCACGCGGCTTGTCGATGACGAGCAAACCGTGAAGATGACGCATCTTGATCGTTATGGGTCACGTGCGACGGCGTACTCCGGCAAAGAGCGAGCGACTGCTTCCAGGAACGCCTGCCGTGCGTGCTCGCCCGGGGGCAAGCGACAACCGGCAGCGCGGCTATGGCCACCGCCGCCGTAGCGGGCCGCGATCTCGGCCACGTCGAGCACGTCGCTCGTCGAGCGCAGACTGACGCGCCATCCCTCAGGCTGCTGGTAGAACAGGATGGCGATAGCGGCACCCTCGGTATCGCTCAGGAAGTTGACGATCCCTTCTCCCTCCGCCGCTGTCGCGCCGCTTTCCTCCAGCATCCCCGGGGTGATCTCCGTCCACACCATCCCGCCGTCGAAGCGGGCGCGCGCGAGGGCCAGACCCCAGAGCCGCACGGTCGAAAACGGGCGTTGACGGAAGAGATGGGTCACGATGGTGGAGAGCTCGGCGCCGGTCTCCAGGAGGTGGGCAGCAAGTCGCATCGTCTTCGGCCTCGTACTGGAGGTCTGTAGTCCCAGCGTATCACCATAGATACCCGTCAATAGGCACGTCGCGAGCTCGGGAGACACCGGCAGGCCGAGCTGGAGGACGAACTCAGACAAGATCTCGGTGGTCGCGGCCGCCTCCGGGTCGACGAGGTTGACGGTACCAAAGCGTGTGTTCGTGACGTGGTGGTCGATATTGACGACCGGGATCGATCCATCGAACCACCCTGGAAACTCCCGGAAGAGTGGCCCGAGGCGGCTCGGATCGGCGCAGTCGACGAGGACGACACGATCGAACGACCGAGCCTGCAGTTCTGAAGGCTGAGCGAAGCGATCGACCGCGGGTAGGAATCGCACCGTCGCGGGCACCCGGCCGTCTCCAGTAGCCATCACGACGATCTGGTGAGTCTCATCGAGGAGCAGGCGCATGGCGAGCACCGAGGCGATGGCGTCTGCGTCAGGGTTCGCGTGCGTGGCGATCAGGATCACCTGGCCAGACGCCATCGTTCTCCAGGCAGTCTCCAGATCGGCGGGCGTATAGCGGCCGTCATAGCAGGCGGTGTCGTTCGTCATTTCCGTTTACCTCGGCTGCTCGTCCGCTGCCGTCCGCTCGGTCTCGGACTCTGGGTGGAGTTGCTCGCGGAGCAAGTTGAGCGTTCTCGTTACCTGCTCAGCGTACTCCATCGATCGATCCAGTCGGAAGGAGAGCTCCGGGATGTGCCGCGTCCGCATGCGCGGCTTCAACAGGCGTCGAATGAAGCCAGCCGCTCCGTTGAGGGCATCGATTGCGGCGGTTTGTTCGTCTTCACTGCCATAGACCGATGCGAAGACCTTCGCGTAGCGGAGATCGGGGCTGACCTCGACTCGGGTAATGCTGACGAAGCCGAGGCGAGGGTCACGCATCTCGCGGCGGATGATCTCGCTGATCTCGTCGCGCAAGAACTCGGCCACCCGCTGCTGCCGGAGGCTGTTCATGACTATGCCTCCCCCGGGCAGTTCCCCGCCCAGCTGGCTGGGAGTGGAGCGCCTCGGTGGCAATGGCAGCGGGCCAGTGCCGATCTTGCCAGCCGCGACGCCCATCTCCAGCCCTATCGAGTCCGGGGCAGTTCTTCGACGTGGTAAAACTCGATCTGGTCACCAACCACCACGTCGTTGAAGCCATCGATCACCAGTCCACACTCGTAACCAGCGGCAACCTCGCGCACGTCTTCCTTGAAACGCCTGAGAGACGCGACGGTGCCATCATGGATCACGGTGCCGTGGCGCAGAACGCGCACGCGTGAGTTTCGTAGCGCCTTGCCGCTGACGATGTAGAGCCCAGCAACCACTGTCCTGTTCGGCAGGCGGAAGGTCTCGCGCACCTCAGCATACCCGTCGGTTACCTCTCGGGTCTCCGGCGCTAAGAGTCCCGAAAGTGCGGCTCGAACATCGTCCAGCAGGTGGTAGATCACGTTGTAGTAACGCACGTCGACACCGGAGGCGTCTGCGGCGCGCCGGGCTGCCACATCCGGCCGCACGTTGAAGCCGACCACGATAGCCCCCGTCGTCGCCGCGAGCATAATGTCGGACTCTGAGATTGCGCCGGTGCCGCTGTGGATAACGGTGATCCCGACCGATTCGATCTCCTCGTTCAGTTTCGCCAAAGCATTCTGAATCGCTTCGAGCGAGCCCTGGACATCGGCCTTGAGGACGATACGCAGCTCGCGCGTCTCCCCGGACTCGAGTCCGGCATAGAGCTCGTCGAGCTTGACGACGCGCATCTCGGTGAAGGCTTCCGCACGTCGCTGGCGCGCGCGCTCTTCGGCAAGTTCGCGGGCAGTCTTCTCGTCCTCGACGACCTGCAGGATGTCACCAGCCTCGGGGACATCAAGCAGCCCCAAGATCTCGACGGGCATCGAGGGGACGGCGCGGCGGACCCGGCGTCCACGGTCGTCGAACATCGCGCGGATCCGTCCCCAGGTGCTTCCGACGACAACCACGTCGCGGAGCTGGAGTGTTCCAGACTGGATCAAGACCGTCGCGACCGGGCCGCGCGTCTGGTCGATCTTGGCTTCGATGATGGCGCCGATCGCCGGACGGTTCGGGTCAGCCTTCAGCTCCATCAAGTCTGCGACGAGCAGGATCATCTCCAAAAGATCTTCAAGGCCTAGCCCTTGCTTGGCCGAGACCTCGACGACTGGCACATCACCGCCGAACTCCTCAGGGATAACTCCGACTTCGGCGAGTTGCTGCTTCACGCGCATCGGGTTCGCCGTCGGGAGATCGATCTTGTTGATCGCTACAATGATCGGCACGTTGGCGGCCTTCGCGTGGCTGATGGCCTCGCGTGTCTGCGGCATGACGCCGTCGTCGGCCGCGACTACGAGGACGGCGATATCAGTTACCTGAGCACCGCGGGCCCGCATAGCCGTGAATGCCTCGTGGCCAGGTGTATCGAGAAACGTGATCTTTCGCCCCTGCACCTCGACCTGGTAGGCTCCGATGTGCTGGGTGATCCCGCCTGCTTCACCTTCGGCGACGTTCGTCTTGCGGATAGCATCGAGCAGCTTGGTCTTCCCGTGGTCGACATGCCCCATGATCGTGACCACTGGAGGTCTGGGCTGTGCCCCTGGACCGGCGGCACCCGCGCGCAGCTCCTGCTCGATCTTCGCGCTCGCGTGCTGGACGGCCTCGTGCACGTGCTCCTCGGTCGCCACGCCGAATTCAGCCGCGACCGCGGCGGCCGTCTCGTAGTCGATCTGCTGGTTGATCGCAGCCATGATGCCGCGGCGGATCAGGCTCTTGATCACCTCCACAGCGCTGACGCCGATGGCGTCAGCCAGCTCACCGACGGTGATCACGCTCCCGAGGACAACTGGGCCGCTCAGTGTGGTTGCAGGGCCTCCAGCCTGTGTCGGGACAGCGGGGGCTTCCGTATAGGACCTCGTGCCCGTGCTCCGCACTCTCTTCTGTCGCTGCTTCTGGTTCATCGTTCTCCCTCCTCAGTTAGAGTCGTGCCGGGCCGAGCTTCATGCTCGTGTTCGTTGTCTTCCCGGCGGAAGTGTAAGTCGGCATAGCGCAGGAGCTCGGCCCGAAACTCCGGCGGCACGGTCGTGCGCAGGGCACGGTCGAGGGCATTCCCCTCGGCGGCGAGCTGCCAGCAAGAAAACCGGCGACAGAGATAGGCGCCGCGTCCGCTCCGCTTGCCGGTGGGGTCGATCACCAGCGCCCCTTCAGAGGTGCGGACAAGGCGAACGAAGCTCCGCTTCACGTCCTTCTGCCTGCAGACGACGCAGGTTCGAAGCGGAACGTGCTTCGGGCGTGGCCCACGGCGCCGGGTTGGGGTTGGTCGCCGCTCGCTCATCCGTGCACCCCACCTCGCCAGCCTGCCGCTAGGAGACGCGCGACGGCTGCTCCTCAGTCAATGGTAGCGCACGCCCGGTCTCGAAGTCGTACCGTGCCCGCAGTTCACGGTCGTAGTAGACGTTGACCACGTTGTCGACGATCTCGACGTCGACGCTCTTGAGGATGAGGTCGCTCGGCAGCGGGCCGAACTCACGCTCGCGCACACTGATGGTGCCGTCGGCGCGCACCAGGCGCGGCTGGCGACCGAGGGCCATCATGTCGTGCGGCATCTGCGGGGGACCGGCACGCAGCAGCAGTCCCTCCTGTTCGCGGAGCGACTCGGGATCCTTGATGTCAATGCGCCAACCGGTCAGTTTGTAGGCGAGCCGGGCGTTCTGGCCGTCCTTGCCGATGGCCTGTGACATCTGATCCGTGGGCACGATGACCCGTGCCACCTTCTCGTCCTCGTTGAGGATGACGCTGATCGGCTTGGCCGGGCTGAGCGCGTTGCTGATGAAGGTACGCGTATCCGGCGACCACTCGATCACATCGATTTTTTCGCCCGAAAGCTCGGTCACAATGTTCTGGATGCGAACGCCGCGAACACCGACGCACGCGCCGACCGGGTCGACCTTGTCCTGGCGAGCGGCGACGGCCACCTTCGAGCGCTGGCCCGGCTCACGAGCAATCGCCATAACCTCGACGGCACCGCTCAAGATCTCCGGGACCTCTAGTTCGAGCAGGCGCTTGATCAGGTTCGGGTGCGTGCGCGAGACGACGAGCTGCGGGCCCCGGGGATCCTTGTTTACCTCGAGCAGGTAGACCTTGATGCGCTGTCCAGGCCGGTAGCGCTCGTTGGGGATCTGCTCGCGCGCTGGCATGATCGCCTCGGCCTTACCGAGGTCGATGATGACGGCGCGGGGATCGGCCCGCTGAACGATCCCGGTCAGGATCTCGCCCACGCGATCGGCGTACTCGTTGTAGATCATTTCGCGCTCGTAGTCGCGGATTCGCTGCAAAATGACCTGCTTGGCCGTCTGTGCGGCGATCCGGCCGAAGTTGGCCGGGGTGCGCTCGAGGCGGACAACATCGCCGACGACCGCCTTGGGATCGACCTTCCGGGCTTCCTCGACCGTGATCTCGCTAAGTGGGTCCTTCACCTCCACGACCACGCGCTTCGGCGCAAAGATCCTGATCCGGCCGGTATTCACGTCGATGTCGATCTCGACTTCTTCTTCGGAACCAGTGATCTTCTTGTAGACCGTACGCAGGGCGTGCTGCACAGACTCCATGACCGCGTCGCGCGGAATGCCGCGCTCGGCCGCAATCTGGGCGATCGCCGTGTACAGGTCGCTCTTCATGGCTTGGTTCCTCCTTTCTGGGGATGGTGCCCTGAGGGCGGCACCTGCGGTTGTTACCGGGCGGCAAAAATTAAAGTGGGCATGGCCCACTTTCCCTGGGCACTTCGTTGACCAGCCATAGTATACCACATGGATGAGCCGATCGGCCAAGGGCGTCGAACCGGAAACGTTACGGCTGACCATAGCCCGGGTTTCCGGTGGCCAGGAGGGCTCGTTTCCCCTGTCGATCGATCCCCTTGGCGTCATTCGATGCACGCGTATCCTGGAGCGGGTGGAGGCCGTGTTATACTGACCCAGCGAGGAGACGAGATCTCTGTGTCTCGGTTGGAGCGACTCGTCTGCCTGACAGGCGCTCTTAGGGGGACGCATGAAGCTGAGTAAATGGCTCCGACCGGGCATGCTCATCAAACGCTGGATACTCCTCCTGATGCTCGGACTGGTGATGACCAGTCTGGGCCTCGCGATGGGTCTCGCATGGGTCTATCGCAACTACGACTTTCCACACCGGGTCTCCGGACTCGTCCAGGCGGTGACCTTACAGTTCATCCCGCACCCGTATCGCGAGATGCTGATGCTGACCGTCGGGGGGTTGCTCGTCGCGGTGGGCTTCATCCAGTTGAGCCGTTCGCTCCTGGCGCCCTTTTTGGAGCACCGCGCTGACGGGCAGGGACTCGCGGAGATCATCCATGCCCACCGGTTTGGCCCGGCGGAGCCGGAGCTGCGCGTGGTCGCCATCGGCGGGGGCACCGGGCTCTCGACCTTGCTCCGCGGGCTGAAAGCCCACGATGTCGCTATCACCGCGATCGTGACCACGGGAGACGACGGTGGGAGCTCCGGACGATTGCGCCACGAGTTCAACATCCCTCCGCCTGGCGATATCCGAAACTGCTTGGTCGCGCTGGCGGACGCCGAGCCGTTGATGAGCGACCTGTTCCAGTTCCGTTTTCCGGAAATTGGCTCGCCGCTCGATGGCCATAGTTTCGGGAACCTGTTCATCACAGCCATGACCCAAGTGACGGGAAGCTTCGAACGCGCCGTCGCGGAGTCGTCGCGCGTGCTTGCGGTGCGCGGGCAGGTCATGCCCTCCACCCTCGAAAACATCACCGTCTGTGCCGAGATGGCGAATGGGGAAGTGGTTCGCGGTGAGTCGCGTATTACCCAGTATCGGGGTCGTATCCGGCGGATCTTCCTCGACCCCGAGCGACCTGAGGCCTACGACCCCGCCATCATCGCGATCCTGTCGGCAGATCTGATCGTCCTGGGCCCGGGCAGCCTGTATACCTCAGTCATCCCGAACGTGCTCGTCAATGGCATCGCGCATGCCATCCGCTTCTCCCATGCGGTGAAGGTCTACGTCTGCAATGTCACGACCCAGCGTGGGGAGACGGAAGGCTTCCGCGCCGTCGATCACGTACGCGCGCTGTACGACCACGTCGAAGGGCCGCTGGTCGACTACGTGCTGGTGAACGACAACTTCGAACCCGGCCGACGACTCGATCCCGCACTGGGCGTCACACCGGTGAGCTTGGACGGGATTGACCAACTGCGTGGCCTGGCTCAGGTGGTGTTACGCGATGTCGTCTGCGCCGAACAACCGATGCGTCATGATCCGGTGAAGTTGAGTCGGGCGCTGATCGGGCTGGTGCGCGAGGCGCGCAGTGTTTCCCGCGCCGCCGATGATCGGGCGCCGCTCACACCTTCCGGTAGGCGGGTCGAGAGCGTTGGCGTGACAGTAGCGACGGAAGCTCGTCGACGAGTCCCGAGGCAGTGGCAGTGAGAGGGAAAGAGCGATGGCTGTGCGGGTAGGCATCAACGGGTTCGGGCGGATCGGCCGCCAGGTGCTCAAGGCGATACTCGATAACTACGAGGACGAACTCGACGTCGTGGCCGTGAACGACCTCACCGATGCGCGGACGCTCGCCCATCTCTTCAAGTACGACTCGAATTACGGCGTGAGCGACTTCGACATCGAAGCCACTGACGACAGCATCATCGTCGATGGCCAAGAGATCCGGGTATACGCGCAGCGCGATCCAGCGAGTATCCCCTGGCGCGACCACGAAGTAGAGCTCGTGGTCGAGTCCACAGGCTTTTTCACGGACGCGAGCAAGGCGCGGGCCCACCTCGAAGCCGGTGCCCAGAAGGTGATCATCACCGCCCCGGCCAAAAATGAGGACATCACCATCGTGCTTGGCGTGAACGAGAAACAGTATGACCCTGCCCGGCATCACATCGTGTCGAACGCGTCGTGCACGACGAATTGCCTGGCGCCGGTGGCGAAAGTCCTGCACGAGACCTTCGGTATCCGGCGCGGGCTCATGACGACCGTGCACGCCTACACGAACGACCAGCAGTTGCTCGATGCCCCGCACCGCGACCTGCGCCGGGCACGCGCGGCGGCCTTGAACATCGTTCCGACGACCACAGGGGCGGCTCGGGCTGTTGCGCTGGTGATCCCTGAGTTAAAGGGGAGATTTGACGGCTTCGCGCTCCGCGTTCCGACCTCAACCGTCTCGATTATCGACTTCGTGGTCGAACTCGAACGGGGAACGACTGCCGAGGAGGTGAATGAAGTCTTCCGCCGTGCGGCGGACGATGAGTTAGCTGGCATCCTCGGCTATACCGAGGAACCTCTCGTCTCGATCGACTTTCGCGGTGACCCGCGTTCGGCGATCGTTGACGGGCTCTCGACGATGGTCGTCGGCGACAACTTGGCCAAGGTCGTCGCCTGGTACGACAACGAGTGGGGCTATTCTTGCCGTGTAGCCGATCTGGCGTACCACATGATGATCGGGAGTCTGTATCAGGAGTAGCCTGCTGGTAGTGCCGAGGCGGACGCCACCGTGCACCGCTGCGTCCGTTCCAGTCGCGGGACGCAATGCTCGGTCGCGGTTGTATAGCCTTGCGTGCCCGGACGCTACCAGTGACCCCGAGACGACGCCTTGTGCCGTCTTTGATAGCGAGCTCCTCACGACAACCACGCTCGCTGCGGGAACGAAAGGATAGGCCCACCATGCGACTGCGCACCTTGCGCGATCTGGAGGTCGAAGGAAAGCGCGTCCTGACACGAGTGGACTACAACGTGCCGCTTGTGGACGGGCGCGTGGCCGATGACACCCGGATACGAGCGACGCTCCCGACGCTGGCGGCATTGCGCGAGCGGGGTGGCCGAGTGATTCTGTGCTCTCATCTGGGCCGTCCCAAGGGACAGGTGCGGGAGGAGCTCCGTCTGGCGCCGGTTGCCGGGCGGCTGGTCGAGCTGTTGGGCGCGCCGGTTCGGTACGTGCGTGACATCGTAGGCTCAGAGGCGCGGGCGATGGCAGAGGCGCTCGAACCGGGCGAAGTAGGCCTATTGGAAAACCTGCGATTCGATCCCCGCGAAGAGCAAAACGACGCAGGGTTCGCCCGGGAGCTTGCGTCACTCGCAGAGTGCTACGTGAACGACGCGTTCGGTGCGGCCCATCGCGCACACGCGTCCACAGCCGGTGTCGCCGCCTTCCTGCCTTCGGCGGCAGGCTTGCTCATGGAGCGCGAGATTCAGGCGCTGACGCGGGTACTGGAGGCCAACGCGCATCCCTTCGTCTTGATCATGGGTGGAGCCAAGGTCTCCGACAAAATCGGCGTCGTCGAGAACCTGTCGCAGCGGGTCGATGCGCTGCTGCTCGGAGGCGGCATGGCGAACACCTTTCTGAAGGCCCTAGGGTATGAAGTTGGCCGCTCGCTCGTCGAAGACGATCGGCTTGAGGAGGCCAGGCATCTGCTCTCACGTCTGGGGGGGCGCGGGGTTCAGGTCGTGCTTCCGGTGGATGTGGTAGTGGCACCCGCGCTGGAAGCAGTGGAGCAGGCGAGGAAGGTGCTAGTTGGCGAGGTGACTCCAGCGGACGCGATCTTCGATATCGGCCCACTCACCGTCGCCCGCTTTGCCGACGTCATCGGTGGAGCGGCGCTGGTGGTGTGGAACGGCCCGATGGGCGTGTTCGAGGTTCCGGCCTATCGTGAGGGGACGCGCGGGATCGCGCAGGCGGTTGCAGCCTGTGCAGGATTTACGGTGGTCGGAGGTGGCGACTCCGCGGCTGCGGTCGGGGAACTTGGGTTGACGGATCGGATCGATCACGTGTCGACTGGTGGTGGCGCCACGCTGGAGTTCCTCGAGGGCAAAGAGCTGCCGGGGGTGCGCGTGCTGATGGAGGCCGAGGAGTGAGGCAGGCGAGGCGGGTGCCCCTCGTTGCCGGTAACTGGAAGATGTATACGACCTATGAAGAGGCGCTGCGCCTAGCCGGGGCCTACCGAGAGCGCCTCGATGGGGTGGATGGCGTCGAGTGCGCGCTCATCCCGCCGTTTCCCTGGATCGTGCCGATGGCTGAGCGACTCAACGGATCGACGCTGGCGCTCGGTGCGCAGAACTGCGCGACGATCGACGAGGGGGCGCTCACGGGTGAGGTCTCAGCGCGAATGCTGGCTCCGTTTTGTCGCTATGTCATCGTCGGGCACAGCGAGCGCCGGCATCAGCTCGGCGAGTCGGACAAAATGGTCGCGGCCAAGCTGCAGGCTGCCCTGCGGCATGGTCTTGCCCCGATCCTGTGCGTTGGTGAGTTACTCCAAGAGCGCGACCAAGGCATGGCCGAGGCGACGGTCGAGCGGCAGCTCCGGCATGCCCTGGATACCCTCCAAGCGGATCAGGTAGCTCGGCTGGTCATCGCATATGAGCCAGTGTGGGCTATCGGCACTGGTCGGCCGGCAACTCCAGAGGACGCGCAAGCGATGGCTCGCTTTATCCGCCGGTGGGTCGAGGTGCGTTTCGGTACAGCGCTCGCGGACGCGGTGCGGGTGCAGTACGGTGGCAGTGTCAACGCGCGTAACGCAGAGGCTTTCCTGCGATTGCCCGATGTCGACGGTGCGCTGGTTGGCGGAGCGAGCCTGGACGTGGAACAGTTTTCTCAGATCGTGCGACTGGCCGGTGAGGTTGGCCGCAGTGAGAACGAAGTGACGGCGGTGGATTCGCGCTAAGGAGCGTCGCGGCATGATGGAGGTAACTCTCTACCTGGGAATCATAATCGTGTCGATCCTGCTGATGCTGGTCATTCTCTTGCAGTCGAAAGGGTCGGGCTTTAGCGGCGCCTTTGGCGGAGACACCTCGTCGATCTATCGCACGCGCCGTGGAGTGGAGAAGGTGTTGTTTCAACTGACCATCGGCGTCGCGGCGCTGTTCGTGCTCCTTTCCATCCTCGCGCAGTTCCTGCTGTAATGGGTTCACAGATGGCGAGGTCGTCGCCGGGATCACGAGCGCAGCGGGTTTCGAATCGCGGTCTGCGCCGAGGTACGAGTACTCGTCGAAGGCGGGCGTCGCGGGCGTGAGAGCACCGACACCAGGCCTGAATCGTCGTTGGCGGGCCCGGTCGTGGGGCCTGTTGTGGGTCGTGAGCTCCCTGATCGTTTTCCTCTCCAGTGCGGGGTTGTTCTGGCTCAACGCATTGGACAGGCGTCCGCGGGCGCTGCCGACACCAGTTACCAGTCAAGCGATGGCGAGCCAGCCGACTCCTGAGCCGACACCTACGCCAGTGCCGGTCCCTGGTGGACGCTATATCGAGGGACTTGTCGGTCTTCCCCGCACCTTGAACCCGTTGATTGCTTCGTCACCTTCGGAGCGGGACGTCGCGAGCGTGCTGTTTGAGGGATTGACCTGGGTCGATGGTACTGGGCAGCCGAAACCTGAGCTGGCGGAGAGCTGGACGACGAGTGACGATGGGCTGCGCTACACGTTCAACCTTCGGCGCGGGGTGACGTGGCACGACGGCCAGCCGTTTACCGCAGCCGATGTGCTCTTCACTGTCCGCCTGGTGCAATCTCCCGATTTTCCGGGGAATCCGGATCTCGCGAGGTTCTGGCGTGGGATCCGAGTCGATGTCGAAGATCCCTATACCGTTGTCTTCACCCTGCTGGAACCATTCGCTCCTTTCCCGAACTACGCATCGCTGCCGATCTTACCCGCGCATCGCCTACGCGGCGTCCTGCCTGAAGACCTAAAGGCGGATCCGTTCGGGCTGGCTCCGATCGGAACCGGGCCGTTTCGCCTCGTCACGTTCGACCCCGAGACGAGGCAGGCCATCCTCACACGCTACGACGGCTACTATGGCCAGCGCCCGTACCTCGACGAGGTGGAGTTTCGTTTCTACGAGACGGTCGACGAGTTGATCGAGGCGTTCCGTGACGGTGACCTCGACGGCGCGGGCGTCTTGCCCTGGGAGGTCGTCGTGCGAGGGGTCGAGCTGGGGGGCGATACCCGTATCTTTGCGCCAATGCTGGCTGGTATGACCGCCCTGTTTATCAATCATCAAACACAGTTCTTCTCCGATGTCCGGGTGCGGCAAGCGATCGCACTCGCGATCGACCGGGGGGCACTGGTGAAGGAGATCCTACACGGACAGGCAGAACCGGGGAATGGGCCAATCCCGGTGTCGCTGTGGGCCTATGCGCCTTCAGAAGTGTCGTTGGACCGCGAGCGAGCTCGCCAGCTTCTTCGCGAAGCTGGATGGGTCGACAGCGACGGTGATGGGATCCTCGACAGTAGTGGGGTAGCCTTCCGATTCACGCTCCTGGTCAATCAAGACGATGCGCAGCGTGTCGCGGTGGCGCAGGCCTTGGCGGCTCAGTTGCAACAGCTCGCAATCGCGGTGACGGTTCAGCCGATTCCCTCAGCTGCCCTACAACAGGCGCTGTTCGCGCGACGATACTCGGCCGCGGTCTTCGGTTGGATACCGCTTAGCGGCGACCCCGACTGCTTCGAGCTCTGGCACTCTTCGCAGGCGGATACCGGCCTCAATGTGAGCGGCCTGCGTAACCAGACGATCGACACCTTGCTTCTGCAAGCGCGTTTGACGAGCAACCAGGCAGACCGTCGTTCGCTCTACGCAGAGTTCCAGCGTGTCTTCGCCGAACTGGCGCCCGCGGTGGTGCTCTACTATCCGCGGTACTTCTTCGCCGTGAAGAGTGACATTGAAGGCATACAGCCGATTCCGTTGATTCACCCGAGCGATCGGCTTCACGCGCTCCCCCAATGGTTCCGGAAGCGGCGTTAGCCAACCGGACACGGGCACAGTGGTTTACTGCCGTGCAAGGTCGTGCCTGTCTGCGGGCAGTGCGCTGTGACGCGAGGCGGGGCCTCCCTCGTGTCGGGCGAGGGGCAGCGAGGGCTTGACTTCGCCAGCGCGTGGCGCATCAGGTATACTCATGAGCGTCACGCACGGGACGGCTGCGTGAGAAGGAGGAACATTGATGCCGAGTCTGGGGTGGCAGGAACTCGTTCTGATCTTGCTGATCGTGGTGATCATCTTCGGCGCGGGAAAGCTACCGGAAATCGGTGGCGCGCTTGGGCGGGGCATCCGGGAATTTCGCCAGGCGACCCGCGAGGAGAGCAAGCCGTCTCCGGACACGGAGGCGGTTGCACACGAGACGGTGCAGAAGGACGCATAGTCGCGTTTCCAGCCAAGACGGCGAGGTCGTGCCTGCCAACGACAGGCCGCTGGTGAGTCCCCGCGGAGGGGCTTCGGGAGTAGCGGGTTGAGGAGGCTCGGGGCGTAGGATGGCTACGCCCTGTATTGTTGTCGAGGATTCGGGCGACGCTGGCTCTAGCGCTCGCTCGAGTCTTCCCGGAAGAAGGTGAGCAGCCGCTGCCCCGGCACTACGCCGCCATCCAAAATTTCGATGAACGAAATGCGACTCCAGGGGTAGAGGAAGTGGGTCGCCCCCTCGGTGACGAAGGTGAGCGCGCGCCCGTCGCGCCGTCTTGGATTGCGGAGCACGACGAAATTGTCTCGTGGGTCGGGCATCGTGTCCATCTCAGCGAGGAACGGATCCTCGTTGTGGATATGGACAACGACGCGGTAAACCATGTCTGCCTCCTTTGCACTGAGCTCGTCGTCACCGCGACAGATCAGGGCTCGATGCGGAACGCGTAGACCCGACCATCCAATGCCCCGACGATAACTAATCGCTCGGCCACCGCTGGGGTAGCCACGATCGGCGCGCCGAGTGAGAGTGACCATCGTGGCTGGCCGTCGAGATCGAACGCGGCCAGCCGGCCGTCTACTGTCCCGACAACGCCCAGTGACCCCGAAGCGGCGGCTCCAGCGGTGATCTGCACCCCGAGATGTTGCGTCCAGACGACGGAGCCGCGGTCGGTGTCCACTGCGTAGATGGACCCATCGGCGGAGCCCGTGACGACAAGCCCACCAGTGACAAGGGGTGTGGCCACAACCGGCCCGCCAGTCGGAACGCTCCATTCGATCTCGCCGCTCTCCAAGTCAAGGCGGTAGATTTTCCCGTCCAGGCAGCCGACCACGACACTCGAACCGAGGGCAGCGGGAGACGACAAGACCGGGCCACCCAGCGCCCGTCGCCAACGCGCCTGGCCCTCGTGCAGGCTCCAACAGTAGACGCCTCCGTCATCACTGCCGACGACGATGAGGTTCGATCGGATGAGCGGGCTCGATCGAATCGGTGCACGTGTATGGCGCCGCCAGACGAGCTGCCCGGTGTCTTGATCGAGGGTGTAGCAGAACCCGTCGTCCGAACCGATGACCACGAGCCCGCCGGCAACCGCTGGCGAGGAGCGGACTGGCAACGCCGTGAGGTAGCGCCAGCGCAAGGTCGACGTCTTCTGGTCGACGGCATAAACGGCGCCGTCCTCGGAACCGAAGATAACCAGTCCGTTTACCCCGGCCGGCCGCGAGACGACGCCACGGCCGGTTGGAAACCGCCAGACCAGCCGGCCGCTCTCGACGTCGAGCGCATAGAGATAGCCGTCGTAGGAACCGACGAACACGACCCCGCTGACGACTGTGGCCGTCCCGCGTACTTCATCACCGGTGCTCACGACCCAGACCGTCTGCGCGCCCCTGGTTTCGGCCGTACGACCTGGCACTATGGTCTTGGGGGCCGGGACAGCCCTCTGGATCTGGGAGGCGGTCGCCCGGCGCACGTTCGCCGGGCTCAAGACCGAGTGCTGCCATGGCTCGCGCAGCGCGCGGAGGGTCTCGGCCATGGCGACCGCGGACGGGAATCGGTCGGACGGATTGTAGGCGAGCGCACGCAGGATAACCGCCTCGAATTCTTCGCTCAGCGAGGGGTTGACCGAACGTGGTGGTCGCTCAGTCAACGAAAACGGTGGCTCCAGCCGGGGATCGATTCTGGTCGCGAGGTGATAGAGGGTCGCCCCGAGCGCATACAGGTCACCCCGCGGTTCAGCGATGCCCCGGTATTGCTCAGGTGGAGCATAGCCTTCGGTACCGATCATCGTGCCGCGATGCAGAGGCTGGAAGACACGAGCGATCCCGAAATCGATGAGGCAGATCGAACCGTTGGGGCGAAGCATCACATTGGACGGTTTCAGATCCCGGAAGACGATTGGCTCCGGCTCGTGCGAGTGCAGGTAGGTGAGGACGTCGAGGATTTGTAGAGCCCAGTCGATCAACGTCGGCTCGGGGATCGGCCCCTCCGATCGGCCAAGGAGCCGTTCGAGGTCTTCACCCTCGATGAATTCGAGGACGAGGTAGCTGATATCGTCCAAGGTGAAGAAGTCGAAGACCTGCGGAATGCCAGGATGACGCAGGGTAGCGAGCATTGCCGCCTCGCGCTCGAAGGCGTTACGCTGGAGTGTGCGACTGGTCTCGTCCGGTGCCTGCGAGATCATCGCCTTAACCGCGCAGAGCCGCTCGACTTGACGAAAATGCGTGTCGCGCGCGACGTACACGGTGCTCATCCCGCCACGGCCGGCTACCCGAAGCAGCTCGTAGCGGTTCATCAGTAGTGTTCCCGGCTGAAGCGTGGTCGCCGAGGTAGACTGGCGATCGTCTGGCACAACATCGGCTCCTGGTGACTCACTTCGTCCATCTCAGCGCGCGGCGAGGATACGAGCTGGCTCACGGCACTGGAGCACGAGGCTTTCTGGTCACTCGGCCACGCGTGGAGCTGCAGGTCAATACATTATAGAAGAGCATCGGAGTGTGCGCGCCTGGCGAGGTCTTGCGGCTTCCGCCGCGCACGAAACAGGGAGCCAAGCGCGCAGCGGGCCACGCCACATGTATAATCGGCCGCAGCGACTCGGAGGAGGGGCGTCACCTGAGCAATCCCGGACGCGAGCGCTTTGGTGTGAGGAAGTGCCTCTCGTGATGCGCAATCGACACGACGCTGCGACGGAGCCGGCGCTCCCGCTAGCTGAGCGGAAAACAGCGGAACGGCGATCCGCGCTCTGGGATCTCGCGGAGACCTTGCTTTTGGCGCTGGTGCTCTTCATCGCGATTCGCGGCGTGGTGTTGAACTATCGCGTGGATGGTTCGAGCATGGAGCCGACGCTCCACAACGGTCAGATGCTGATCGTCAACCGACGAGCGTACATGCATGTTCGCCTCGCGACGCTGGTCGGTTGGTTGCCTGGAGTGCAGGTCGACCAGGATGCGGTCTGGTATCCATTCGGCCCGCCGAAACGTGGAGACATCGTGGTGTTCCGGCCACCAGGGAACTCGACCGAGCCGTACGTGAAGCGGATCATCGCGCTTCCTGGCGAGCACGTGGCGATCCGAAACGGTGCCGTCTACATCAATGGACAGCGCTTATTGGAGCCGTATCTGAGCGAACCGACGTTGTGGCGTGGCATGACACTCGAGCACGAGTACGTTGTGGAGCCCGGGCATGTCTTCGTCATGGGTGATAACCGCAACAACAGTAGCGACTCACGGGTCTTCGGTGCGATACCGCTTGCGTCCATCGTCGGTAAGGCTTGGGTGACGTACTGGCCACCGGACGAGATTCAGGTGCTGACGAGCCCAGCCTACGCCTTTCAGTAGCACGGTGGGCGCGACAGTTGTAGAATCGGATCGGGACTCTGTGCGACAACGCGTGGGCACGACCGGCGGGCTTGACTTGTCGCAAGACCCGACCACGCGGGAGGAAGGTGCAGGGCATGATCGAGACGGTCGTCGAAAGCATTCGTGTCAGCCTGGTGACCCAGCATCGCGTTGTGTTGCTGAGAGAAGTCAACGGTGACCGCCACCTGCCGATTTGGATCGGCCCGTTCGAAGCTGAGGCGATCGCAATGGCCATTCAGGGGGTCGCGGCTGCACGGCCACTGCCCTATGATCTTTTGCGAACGATCATCGCTGAAATGGGTGGTGAGATCCGGGAAGTGGCGGTGACCGACCTGGCTCAGGACGTGTTCTACGCCAGGATCGTGCTCTATGCTGATGGCCGTCTGCTCGAAATCGATAGCCGGCCGAGCGACGCGATCGCGCTGGCTGTGCGGGCCAAAGTGCCCATTTACGTGGACGAGTCGGTCATGGAGCGAGCCGGCGTTCAACTCGAAGCCGAGGAAGAAGGTGAGCCGGAGGGCGAGTTTGAGCCTCCTGAGGCCGAGCAGTTGGAGGAGGGCGTGCCCTCCGATGCAGATCTTTCGGTGTTCCGGGAGTTTATCAACTCGCTCGACCTGGATGATCTCGACAAGAAATAGCGCACGGTGCGCGGAAAGCTGTGGTGTGATGAGTAACGACTTCGATGAGGTACGGGACGTCGTTCTGGGCATGGTGGAGCGATGCTCGCAGTGCGGGCGACGCCTCCGGCCAGAGAACCTGCAGATGGTTGGCAGGTCGCGAACGATGTGGGCATTCCGCCTGACCTGCTCGACGTGTGGTGCGCAGAGTTTCATCGCCGCTGTGGTAGGAGATCAGGGCACCGACGAGTCGGCGGGCGACGAGTTCCAGGCGACGGGTCATGCCCAGCCCTCAGGTTTGCCTGTTACCGAAGACGACGTGATTGCGATGCGTCAGTTCCTCGAGACCTTCAACGGTGACTTCAAGTCGCTGTTCGCTAGGGGCACTCGTGGAGCGAGCTGACCTGCGGTGTTTCCTGAGAACAAGTGACGGGTGAGGGCCGGCCGCCAAGGGCCGTACGTGTTCCTGGGAGCGCGCTTTGACGAAAGACGGTGTCGCGCCCGGAAGCGCCGGGCAACTCAGCGATCAGGCGATCGGCTATCTGGACGCGCTCTATCGAATGGCTTTGCGCCTCACCGGAAATACGCATGATGCGGAGGATCTGGTGCAGGACACCTACCTTCGCGCTTTCCGTTCTCTTCACCAGTTTCAACCGGGCACAAACCTGCGTGCCTGGTTGTTCCGCATCTTGATGAACGCGTTCATCAACGAGTACCGTCGGCAGTCACGACGCCCGACCAACACGTCGCTTGACGAGCTCGATGAGTTCTCGCTTTACCACCAGATGCAGGCCAGCAACTCACACCAGATATCTGGACAACCAGAGCAGGAAGCCATGACGCGGTTGACCGAGGAACGCGTGCTGGAGGCTCTAGACGAACTGCCGATCGAGTTTCGGCAAGTTGTTCAGCTTGCTGATATCGAAGGGTTTAGCTACCGGGAAATCGCGGAAGTGCTGGGCATTCCCATCGGGACAGTGATGTCGCGCCTCCACCGTGGCCGTCGGCGGTTACAGCGGCTCTTGGTTCCTGGCGCGTACCACTCGCCGAGCCTGTGTCAGGGACGCTCATCGCTATGCTGAACTGCGACGATATGGCTGAGCGGCTCTACCCGTATCTCGACCGTGAGCTTTCGCCGGAAGAGATGGTGGCCGTCAAGCGACATCTCCAGGACTGTCCCCCCTGTCGCCGCTGGTTTGTTTTCGAGGAAAACATCCTTCGCTATGTCGGGGAGTGCGGGCGTAAAGTGCGCGCACCAGCGGAGCTCGCGGCCCGGATCCGCGAGCTCCGTCAGTCTTGAGCCCGGGATGCACGGGCACGCTCACGCTCAATCAAATCCTCTGGAAAGCGAATGAGCTCGTGCGCTATCGACGGACAGCGGATATTGTGCAGGTCGATCTTCAGATTGATCTGCCGAGCGAGCTCCCTGTAGCGACGCTCGAGCCGCTGGAGGATGGCAACATGGCCCGGATTCTGCGGATCCAAGCGCGCGGCGGCGTCGCGGTACTCGTCGAGTGCCGCACGTACGACCTGGCGCTCCTCCCAGATCTCCTTGCGGAGCTGCAGCCAATCCGGCAGGAGTCCGTTCTTGCGGAGTAGCCGATGGGCTGCCCAGTACTCGCTGCTCGCCTCGTCGTCCCGTGGCAACGGCCGGCCCTCACCAGACAGGTTGCGAAACTCGCCCCTCTCCTGTGCGGCCTTGATCCGCTCTTCGATGAGACGATCCCACCACATCTTTTTTCGTACTTCGAGCGGTTGATCGAGGTCACGACCTCGCGGTGCCCGTGTTCAAGTATAGACGCTGAGGACAAGTGACGGTCTGTTATACTGCTTCGTGAAAGTTGGAACGAAGAGCTCGGTGGAGTAGAGTGGCGTGACACATCACGCAGAACCAGCAGAGCAAATCGACCTCGAGCCGTTACGCGCAGTACTCGCGTCGCGGTTTCGACCACGTGATTCCCAGGAGGCGTATGAGCTAATTGTCGGCGCCTGCCAGGAGGCCCAACGGCTATACGGCTGGGTGCCGCCAGAAGCGACACAGGTAATTGCCGATCACCTTGGGGTGACGGTCAACCGGATTTATGGCTTGCTCACCTTTTATGCCGACTTTCGCACGGAGCCGCCCGGGAGGCATTTTCTGTGGCTATGCCACGGCGCGGCATGCTATGTGATGGGATCTTCACGGCTCATCGAACTGCTCAGAGAGCGGTACGGATTGGAGGATCATGGGGTTAGCCCTGATCAGGAGCTGACCCTCCACGTGTTCAACGGGTGCCTCGGTGTCTGCGACCTCGCCCCCGTCATACAGGTCGACCACCACACCTACTGGGGGCGGCTGACACCGGATCGGCTGACGGCGGCAATCGACGCGTTGAAACGCGGCGACCAGGTGGAGGAAACTGATGGCCAGGCTGGCTGATCGGCAGGACTTCGACCGCTATGCCGCCGCGGTGCATGAGCGCTGGGAGCGACTGTGGGCCGGTGATCGATGGGTCATCTCGGTCGGGATTAGCGGGTGCAGTATCGGGAAGGGTGCCCTCGAGACCTACCGTCACCTGGAGTTGATGCTTGCACAAGAGGGCGTTCCGGCGACCTTGCGCCAGGTCGGATGCGCCGGCTGGTGTTTTGCCGAACCTTTCGTCGAAGTGCGAGCGCCGGGTGCACCGCCGGTCGTCTACAGGAACGTCACCACTGATCGGGTGCCCGAGCTGGTGCACGCGCTTAAGCGTGGTGAGGTGAAGGCTGAGTGGGCGCTGGGCGTGCGGGCAGAAGAGTCGTTTGGTGGGATCCACCCACTGAGCCAGCACCCCTTTCTTGCCCGGCAGCGTCGGCTGCTCTTCGCCGATGCCGGGGTCATCGATCCGGAGTCGATCGACGACTACATTGCACGAGGAGGATACCGCGCCTTCCTCAAGGCTCTCTTCGAGATGACGCCTGAGGAGGTCGTGGCCGAACTCAAGGCTTCGAACCTCCGCGGCCGTGGCGGCGCGGGCTTCCCCGCTGGCATCAAGTGGGAGAGCGGGCGACGGACGCAGGCGTGGCCGAAGTACGTCGTCGTCAACAGCCACGAAGGCGAGCCAAATGTTTTCAAAGATCGACGGCTGCTGGAGACGAACCCGCACCTTGTCCTGGAGGGGCTTCTTATCGGCTGCTACGCGCTGGAGACCCCGCACGGCTACAACTACATTGGTGGCGAGCACGCACTCGCGGTTCAGCGCTTCCAGGAGGCGGTACGCCAGGCCTACGAACTGGGTCTCCTGGGCGACAACATTCTTGGCACCCGCTTTCGCTGCCATGTCCGGGTGCGAACTGGTGGTGGTGCCTACATTTGCGGTGAGGGTTCAGCGCTGATGTATGCCATCATGGGTCAGCGTGGTCAGCCGCGGACGAAGCCGCCACGTTCCGTGGAAGAGGGGCTCTGGAAGCGTCCGACCGTCCTGAATAACACCGAGACCTTCGCCTCGGTGCCAGTTATCTTGCGTCACGGAGGCGCTTGGTATGCCTCGCTCGGCACCGAGCAGAGCACTGGAACCAAGCTGGTGACGATTCAGGGCCCGGTCAAGCGAGTCGGTGTCGCCGAGATCGAGATGGGGATGACCCTGCGGGAGCTCATCTTCGAGGTCTTCGGCGGGATGCGCGAGGGGTACCAGTTCAAGGGCGTGCAGACCGGTGGGGTCTCGGCAGGGCCGTTGCGCGAGGATCAGCTCGATGTGCCGATCGACTTCGACTCGATGACCCCGTTGGGTGGAATGCTCGGTTCAGGCGGGTTCGTGGTCTTCGACGAGTCGGTGTGTGCGGTCGACTTCGCGCGCTACCTCACGGCCTTTAACCGTTACGAGTCATGCTCCAAGTGCAATCCCTGCCGATTAGGCAATCCAGCGCTCGTCGAGATCCTCGACCGTATCCGCAACGGATACGGACGACTCCAAGATCTCGATCTCATCCGCGAGGCGAGTAAGTACATCATCGAGCTCTCACTCTGCGGGCTGGGGCAGGTTGCGCCGATGCCTCTCCTGGGAATGATGAAGGCCTTCCCCGAGGAGTTCGACGCGCATATCCGCGAGAAACGCTGCCCGGCGAACGTGTGCCCGATCAGCGAGGCGGCGTTACTGGCTCCCATCGGGGATGACTGAGCTCGACTGGCGCATTTTGCCAGCACATCGCACAGTGCATCGCACCCAGCGCGCTCTGGCGTCGCGGTGGCTTGGAGGTGAGGGCCATCACGGCCACCTCGTATGGAGCTGCGGCGCCGGCCGTGGTAACGCAACGGCTCGGTGGCTGTCAAGCCTTCTCGATTATCGAGCGAGGTCAATCTGTTGGCCACGGCCACTCGCCTGGGCCTCGTGGACAGCGCGCGCCCCGACGATGACATCCTGGACCGCGTTGCCGACCGACTTGAAGAGCGTGACCTGCTCGCTACCGCTGCGCGCCGGCGCCTGGCCGGCGACGATCTGGCCCAGCTCGACGCTGATGTGCTCGTGGGATATCAGGCCCTCGCGCAGCGGCTTGATCAAATCACCCGCCTCGGCGAGCGCGGCCTCGACCGAATCCACGACGACGTAGGCCCTCGCGACCGTCTGCGGGGGGATCTCCTGCATCTCCGGTGTGAAAGCTCCGATGGCGTTGATGTGCACGCCAGGCTTCAAATCAGTGTCGGAGAAGACCGGCGAGCGAGAGGTCGTCGCCGTGCAGATCACGTCAGACTCGCGGACAGCGGCCGCCAGATCGCCGGTGGGAATCACGCGTGCCGCGAGCGACGGCTCGAGCTGGCACAGGCGCTGCTCGAAGCTGGCGGCGGCGTCAAGGTTGATATCGTAGACGTAGATGGTCTCGATCGGCCGGACGCAGGTGACGGCCCAGGCCTGGGTCGGGCCCTGGGCACCTGCGCCGATGCAGGTGAGCACCCGCGCGTCCGGGCGCGCCAGGAGATCGGTCGCTGCGCCAGAGGCGGCGCCGGTGCGGAGCGCGGTCAGGTAGGTTCCGTCGAGCACCCCCACTGGCTCACCAGTCGCCGTGTCGACCATGACCACGAGGGCGTGAATCGTTGGCTTGCCGAGCGCCCGGTTGTTGGGGAAGACGGAAACCACCTTGAGGCCGAGTCCCGGTGCTGAGGGGACGTAGGCCGGCATGAAGAGCGTGACGCCGGAAACGTCGGGTACCTCGATGGGCGTGCGCAGCGGTGAGACCGTCTGGCCGGCCGAGAGGTCGCGGAACACCTGCTTCATCAGCTCGATGGCGGTGCGCATCGGTACGAGCTGGTAGACGTCCTGTCGCGACAGCGCGAGCATTGCGTACCCTCCCCTGATTCGACACTGCGCTCCGGGCGCAAAAGCTACGCGCAGTGTAGCACCCGTACTACCGGCAAAAGGGCAGCAGTGTACAGTGCTGCGGCAGCACTCGTTCCCACCGATTCACTGCCGCCTGGCCGCAGCGTCGCACGCCAAGGCGCAGGCAGCCGCTCTCGCGGGTCGAGCTTGACGAACTGCTCGCGGCTGTGGCAAACTGTACGGGTAACAAGCGAATACGATCCCCGATAGCTCAACGGTAGAGCAGGCGGCTGTTAACCGCAAGGTTGCAGGTTCGAATCCTGCTCGGGGAGCCACGGGCAGCTACCTAGCCCTACCGGCGACCTGAAGGCTAGGCGTTGGGTTTTGCTTTTGGGCCCCAGGTTCACACCCAAGACCTCAGGAAGGGTCAGGATGACGGAACCTGAGACCGAAAAGCTTGCAAACCTGCTCACAGGTTTCTTCCTCGCCAAACAGACCGGAGGCTGCTCCCCTAACACCATTGCCGAGTACAAGAAGGACTTCGCACGCTGGTGCAACGGCCGTGACCCAGACACGCTGACCGCAACCAACCTGAAGGCTTTCCTCGCACACCTGCGGGCTGAGCCTAACGGTCGCGGCGGAACCCTGAGCGCCAAGTCCGTGAACAACTGCTGGGCGGCCCTGCGCAGCTTCTACCGCTGGCTCCCCGAAGAGCACCGCTGCCCCAACCCGATGGCTGCCGTGCGCGCTCCAAAGGCTTCCGAGCCTGTTATCGAACCCCTGAGCCGTGAGCAGGTGGCTAGCATGCTCAAGGCGTGCGACGGCACGCGTGAGGCCAGCACGAAGGGCCGTACTGCATTCTCTCCATGAGGCAGGACACGGCCTTGCGGGACAGAGCTATCGTGCTGGTCCTGCTGGACGTAGGCCTGTGTGCTCGCGAGCTGTGCAACCTGACCGTAGCGGTCTAAAAGTTCCTTGCTGATCGCCAGGCCTGAGGGACCTCTGTTCCACAGGCGTGAGGGCCGAGCTCTCAGCCCTAAACGGTTGGTCAGGCTCTTCGCCAACCTGGGCTCCTGTGCTAATGTGCCTCATATGCTTCCTCATACACTGCGGCACACCTTCGCTACCGAGTTTCTGCGGAACGGTGGCAACCTGCTCAGCCTCCAACGTTTTCTAGGTCATTCATCGCTGGAGATGCCGGGGCAGTATGTGGCCATCGCCGAAGCAGACCTGGCGAAGGCTCATGAGACGGCCAGCCCAGCTGATAGATGGTGTTTGTCAGGAAATCATAAATATCTTTGCCAGCCATCACGATGATACACTTCCCCCGGTACGGCTACTTAAGGTAATGCTCTCACTTCGGTCACTCCGGCTGCCTTGCAGTGGCTGCCAAAGTCGGTCCCGCAGGTGAAGCAGCAGCCGGGCGATCAGCAGTAGCGCTGGCAGCTCCACGATGGGTCCGAGGATGATGGCCAGGTAGACGAGCGGGTGCCCCGGAAAGGCCCTCACAGCGACGCCGATCACGGCCTCAGAGTTGCGCGCCGTGGTGGTGAAGGCCAGAGTAACGTTCTCCGCGTAGCCCAGACGGAACGCCTTGCCTAGCCCGAGCGCCACGCCAAACATGACAATGAAGAACAGGGCGATGACACCGATGATCAGCGCGACACGGGCCAGGTCACCGGCTCCCAGCGCGCTCTGAGAGGCGAACATCGCCACGATGACGACTACCAGCGCCCAAAGCTTCACCTGGCCCAGCACATGCTTGACCGGGCCGAAGAAGTACTCGCGGCCACGGCGAGCGATGATGGCTTTTTGAAGGACGTACGCCAGGGCGAAGGGCAGGATAAGGTACAAGACGACGCTCTGGGCCAGCGTCGGCAGGTCCAGTGGGATAAGCTGGCCGATCAGGAAGTACAGGTAAAGTGGCATCAACGCCACCTGGAGAGTGATGTTCCAGGGCAGGAGGGCCATGCCCCAGGCGACATCGCCCTCGGCAAGATCGGTAAAGATGAGGTACCAGCCGATGCAGGGCGTCAGGGTGTAGAGGATCACGCCCGCCCAAAGGTCAGGCTGATTGCGCAGGAACAGCCAGCCCAGTGCCCAGGCGAACGCCGGGATGACAACGAAGTTGGTGAAGAGTGCCAGGGCAGTTGGCTTCACCTTGCGGAAGGCGCGGGAGACGTCGGTGATCTCGACCGGCAGCATCACCGCCAAGATGACGAAGAACACGCCGAGCTGGACGACCCATAGCAGCCCGCTGGCTCCGGCTCCGAGCAGGCGGTTCAGCAGAATCCCGACGAGGATTGCGGCGATCAGGATCACCGGTTTGGTCTCGTCCCCGACGGAGAGGCCGTGCGAGCGGGTGAGTTTCTCCACGTGTATTCCTCCTCAGCGGCCGGCATGTGGCCTCGTCGCGCCGCTTGAGCCTGACCGGTCCCCTGCTCCCGAAGAAGCCCGCCACAGCGCGCGGGCTTCCAGTCTCGACAACTATAACACTAGTTTGACCGAAACCTTAACCAGGCAAATCACTAGATGCATTCCTCGGCTCCGTCCAAACAGACCTTCTTCCGAGCCAGTACGTAACCATGGACAACGACCACAGGTGCCATCGCGCATGGCTATTGCAAGAAGGCAAACCTGACGACGGTTGCAAAGCGTTTCAGCCTCGAAGGGATGGAGACGGAGGCATCACCCTGCGACTTCCTGGCTGAGTTCGCGAGCAGCGTGTTCTCCGGTCTGGCCGCCCCGTTCGCCCTCAGTACGGTCCCGAGGGCGCAGGCGGCATTAGCCGCTCAAGCGTCGGAGCTTGCACGGCCCGGCGCACTAACCAGCGCCGAACTGTTCCGCCAGGTGCTGAGATTCGAAGCAGAGCGCCTGCTCGCCGAGGGGCTGGAGATAAAATACACCGCGGACGTGATGTGTCCGGCCGAGTACGGGCTGGCCGTCAATGTAGCCGGCGGGGTGGTGTCGGCCATCAGCGGCAATCCCTAAGTGCCCTCTGCCGCGGGCACCCTCGGTGCCAAAGGTGCGTCTGGGCTGCAGATGGTCTACAACCCCAACCGCATCAAGTACCCGACGATCCGGTCGGCGAGCGCGGCGAGGGGAAGTTCAAGCGTGTCGGTTGGGACGAGACCATCTGCTACATCGCCGATAAGCTGGTCGCCATCAAGCGTCAGTGCGGCCCTGAGGCGGTCATCATGGACGCGGGCGAGGTCACCGACCGCGACCCCTACTGGCGCCTCTTCTTCGCCTTCGGCACGCCCTACTGCACCGAGCATGGGCGATCTGCGACACGCCCCGCCGCCATGGGCCCAGTCTGCTGCTTGGCGGCAAACTGATCGAGCCCGACATCATGCGTCCCGTGCTGGTGCGCCAGCCCGACGGCACTCCCAAGAACGATGGCTCGCACCAAATGCGGCTGATCACCTACGCTGGCTGGAATCGGTTCATCGCCACCCGTATCAACTACGAGTCCCAGGGCACCGTCGAGGCCAAGTTGGTGGGGGCGAAGCTTGTGGTCAACGATCCCGCTCTGTCCACCATGGCGGGCAAGGCGGACGTGTGGCTGCCGATCCGTCCGCCGACCTGTTCGCTACCATGCTGCGCTACATCCTGGAGCACGACGATCCTCGAGACCGCACCCGGCGCTACATCGACTGGTCGTTCACGGACTAGAGCGAGAAGTGGGGCGAGTTTCTCGCTGCCTTCAAGTCCTCGTGGGACAAGAAGGACCCCCTCTCACCGGGCTCAGCTCTTTCGCCTTGGAGTGGGCCGCCCAGCGCACCGACATCCCTACGGAGCGGATCGTTGAACTCGCTCACACCTTTGGCACCACCAAGCCAGCGGCGCTGGTCTGAGGCATGCACAGCGCCGGCCACCCGTACAACGGGTATGTCAGCTCGATCCTGGGCACGGTGCTCCACGTCATCACCGGCAACCTCGACGTGCCGGGCGGGGTCATCGGCACTGAGCTCGTCAAGTCGGACAAGGGTGGCAGCCCGACCGGCAAGCAGTTCCTGGGCCGCCAGGTCAGGCGGACGGTGAACGGCAAGGGGGTGGAGGGGAAGCAGGAAGAGCTGCACGTGGATGGCTACGGGGACTGGGCGGCCGGCTGGGGCGACGTAATCGGCGATCACCCCCGGCGGTTCCTCAAAAGCGTGACGCTCAAGTACAAGCCGTTCCGCGGCTACCGGTATCCCATTAAATCCTGCGCACTGGCAACTCGGTCATCACAGGCTTTAACACCAACAAATGGATCGAGGCGCTGACCACCAAGGGCGAACGAATAACTCCAAGGTCGAGCTCTTGGTTTACATCGACGCCTCGTTCCTCGAGCACGACCTCCTCACCGACGTTGAGCTACCGGAGGCGTCGTACCTGGAGCGGACGAGCCTGTCGGACGTTTACCCCCTCACAGCCCTTGATCTGGCTGTGCTACTTCATCAGCGACAAGCAGTTCGAGTCGAAGACGCCCTACGAGATCATGCAGCTCCTGGCCAAAGCGCTGGCCGATCGGGGCGACCCCGACATCAAGGGGAGCGACTTCTGGGAAAAATACCGGAGCGAGGAGGACTTCTGGAACGAGGCGATGGCCGTGGCTCCGGGACGGCCGAACGTCGGTACGCCGCTCCAGTATCCGAAGCTGCCCAAGGGCTACAAGCTCATCGGGACGTCCGACAGCCTGGAGGCCGGGCGGGTGACCATTGACGACGAGAAGACGGAGAGCACGGGTGAACCGGTGGCCGTTCAGTGGCTGCGCGAGCACTACGGCGTCGCAGAGTGGCCGATGTCGTGGCACCGCTGAGAGAGCGGCATCCTCAAAACCAGCTCGATCAAGGTCGAGTTCTGGTGAACCTGGGCGGCCTCGGGAAAGCGGTTCGGGCAATACGCCAAGTTCAACCAGCGGATCGAGGAGCGAGGCCGTGCCCTCGGGGATTGCAGCTCTGGACTGGGACCGGTATCAGAGCACCTTTTATTTGAAGTCAACAGAAGGCATGAAGTGATCTCGACCTTCGAACATTGTTCAGTATCGAGGTGGCTTCTAGAATCGCATATGATGAAAAGGGGGGGCGATGCGCATCGCTGTCACGCGGAAGATTCCTGAAGCAGGTCTGGCACTGCTCGCTGAGGAAGCTGAGGTGCTCGTCTGGCCGAAGAGCCTGCCACCCAACCGGGACGAGTTGATCGCGTTTGCGGCCGGGGCGGACGGGCTGCTTACCCTCCTGACGGAGCGCGTGGATGGCGAGGTGCTCGACGCCCTGCCGACGGTGCGCGCTGTCAGCAACATGGCAGTGGGATACGATAACATCGACGTGGAGGCCGCGACCACTCGAGGTGTGGTCGTCTGCATCACGCCGGACGTACTGACAGAAACGACGGCCGATTTCACCTTCGCGCTGCTGCTCGCGGTCGCTCGTCGAGTCAAGCCGGCCGCCGATGCCGTACTTCGCGGAGAGTGGAAGACTTGGGAGCCGCTGGGGTTTCTCGGCCAGGACGTGTACGGAGCTACCTTAGGGATCGTGGGGATGGGGCGGATCGGCCAGGCGGTGGCTCGCCGCGCTCGTGGCTTTGCGATGACGATCCTCTACACCGACCACGAGCGCAGACTTGAGCTTGAGGAGGAGCTGGGAGCCCGCTTCGTGAACCTGGAACAGCTTGTGCGCGAGAGCGACGTGGTGAGCCTCCATGTTCCTCTCACTAGCGAGACCCGCCAGATGATCGGGGCCGAGCAGCTCCGGCTGATGAAGCGCTCGGCCATTCTCATTAACACTGCGCGAGGGGGAGTCATCGACACCGAGGCACTGGCCGACGCACTGGAGAGCGGCACTATCTGGGCAGCCGGGCTGGACGTGACCGATCCAGAGCCGCTCCCGCCCGACCATCGCTTGCTTCGCCTGCCGAACGTGCTGGTGACCCCGCACATCGCGAGTGCCAGCGAGGCGACGCGTGCTCGGATGGCCCGGCTTGCGGCAGAGAACCTGCTGGCCGCGCTGCGCGGAGAGCGGCCTCCGCGCTCGCTGAATTGGGAGGCAGCTCGTGGCCGCGCGCATCCGTGAACACCGAAGGGAACGCGTGCGGGTCGTCGTGACCGGCATGGGAATCGTCTGCCCGATCGGGAACGACCTAGAGACCGTCTGGCAAGCGCTTGTCGAAGGGCGCTCCGGGACAGACGTGATCACCCGGGTCGATGCGAGCGACCTGCCGAGCCAGATCGCCGGCGAGGTGCGCGGTTTCGATCCAGTGCCGTGGCTTGGCCCGAAGGAGGCGAGGCGTACCGACCGCTTCATCCAGTTCGCCGTCGCCGCTGCCAGGCAGGCGCTCTACCAGGCCGGGCTAGAGATCGCGGGCAGGCTAGCCGACCGGACAGGAGTGCTGATCGGCAGCGCGCTCGGCGGCATGGAGACGCTGGAGCGAGAGTTCAGGGTGCTCCAGGCGCGTGGGCCGTCGCGGGTGAGCCCTTTTCTGATCCCGATGTTCCTGCCTGACATGGCGGCGGGCTACGTCTCGATCGTAACTGGCGCACGTGGGCCGAACTTCTCGATCCTTTCGGCCTGTGCCAGCGGTGCTAACGCGATCGGCGAGGGAGCCGAGATCATCCGGCGGGGGAAGGCAGACGTCGTCGTCGCCGGGGGGAGCGAAGCGGCCATTACTCGGGGAATCATCGCGGGATTCTGTGCTCTCCAGGCACTATCGACGCGAAACGACGAGCCGCGGACAGCCAGCCGCCCGTTCGACCGCACTCGCGATGGCTTCGTCATCGCAGAGGGCGCGGCGGTGTTGGTGCTGGAACGGCTAGATTATGCCCTGGCACGCGGGGCACCGATCCTGGCGGAGCTCACTGGCTATGGTTCGACAGCCGATGCGCATCACATTGTGCAGCCTTGTGCCGACGGCGAGGGTGCGGCGCGCTGCCTAGCGCTGGCGATCCGGGATGCAGATCTCCTGCCCGGCGACATCGACTACATCAACGCACACGGTACATCGACGCCGCTGAACGACGCGGCGGAAACAGCGGCGATCAAAGCGGCCTTCGCTGGGCATCGGATTCCCCCGGTCAGCTCGACCAAGTCACTGACCGGGCACTTGCTGGGTGCGGCCGGCGCGGTGGAGGCCGTCTACTCGGTCCTGGCCTTGCAGCATCAGGTTATTCCGCCGACCTGGCACCTGCGTGAGCCCGATCCCGCGTGCGATCTCGACTACGTGCCCGAGGGGCCTCGGCCAGCGCGGCTGCGCCACGTGATGAGCAACGCGTTCGGCTTCGGCGGCCACAACACGGCGCTGGTCTTCAGCCTCTACGAGGAGTAGCTGAGGCAGCGAACAGGAGGCTTCCTATCCGCTGCCATCAGAGTCCGCCTTCCACGAGAGAAGCATTGAGCGCCCGACCATGCGGGCGCTCGCCAGGCGCACGGGCTGTGCTTCGGCTCAGTCCAGGTAGCCGCGCAGGACGCGGCTGCAGCTGGGATGGCGCAGCTTGCGCAGCGCCTTCGCCTCGATCTGCCTGATGCGCTCGCGTGTGATCCCGAACGCACGGCCGACCTCTTCGAGCGTCCGGAACTGGCCGTCTTCTAGTCCGAAGCGGAGGATGATGATCCGCCGTTCACGCTCGCTGAGCCGGCTGAGTGCCTCCTCGATCTGGCTGCGCAGCAACTGTTGCGACGCGAGTTCCAAGGGGGCGGGCATCGACTCGTCCTCGATGAAATCGCCGAGAAAGGCGTCACCGTCCTGACCGACCGGAGCCTCGAGCGAGACCGGCAGGCGGGCCGCTTCGAGTACCTGGCGCACCTTCTCTTCGGGGAGATCGAGTGCCCGAGCGACCTCGAGCTGCGTCGGCTCGCGTTCGAGGATCTGCTGGAGCCGGTGACTCATCTTCTTGACCCGGTTGATCGTCTCGCCGACGTGGACGGGTAGGCGGATGGTGCGGCTCTGGTCGGAAATCGCGCGGGTGATCGCCTGGCGAATCCACCAGGTGGCGTAGGTGGAGAACTTGTACCCTCGTTTGTAGTCGAACTTGTCGGTGGCCTTCATCAGGCCGATATTGCCCTCCTGGATCAGGTCGAGGAACGAGAGGCCACGCCCGACATACTTCTTTGCCACGCTGACGACAAGCCGGAGGTTCGCCTGGATCAAGTGCGCGCGTGCCCGCTCGGCGTCCTCCTTGTCGGCAAGGAGTTCCGCGCGCTCCTCTTCACTCGAGTAGTCTCCGGTGCGCAGCCGCTGTTCAGCGACCTTGCCCCGCTCCATCCGCTTCGCGAGCCAGACTTCCTCCTGCGAGGTGAGAAGCGCTGTTTCACCGATCTCCTGGAGGTAGAGTCGCACCGTGTCGCTGACGCTCGACAGTGCTTCGTCGGGATCGGCCCGATGGCCGTGACCACCAAGCCGGCGATTCAGGAGCGACGGCTGGGCATCGGGAACCGGATGGTGGTCGGGTTCGTCCTCGCTCTGGATCTCGATACCCTGTTCTTCTAGGGTCAGATACAATTCGTCGAACGACGCGATATCGTCTTCGGCATGTGGAAAGGCTGCCATGATTTCGTCGGCGCGCACATATCCACGGTCTCGGCCGCGCTGAATCAGGCTGGAGTCCATGGAATCCATAGGACGTCCCCCCACTCTTCCGGCTACCCTACCCCGCACCCGCAGACGAGAGAAAGAAATCGCCCTGCGGCTCGCAGCGCAGGGCGGTCTGAACATGCAGAGGCGACTTCCGAGCGAACGGCTCTGCTCCGTTTGTCCCAGTGTTTGGTTTCATGCCCGCCGCGTCACTCCCCGCCGACAGTATACCCTGATTTTGCTACCATTTCAAGCTCGGGGTACGAAACGGCAGGACGAGAGCGCCTGAGTACCAGAAACGGCAAACCGGACTTTCTGTGGAACGATCGTAGGGCGCATGCTCACAGTCATCGGCGTTGATCCGGGTACAGCGTTGCTCGGGTTTGGAATCATCGAGGACAGCGACCCACCGCAGCCACTGGGATACGGGGTCGTGATGACCCAGCCTGATCGGCCGATGGGCGAGCGCCTCCTGCAGCTCTACACCGAACTCGGTGCGCTCCTCGACCGTTTTCGTCCCACTGTGGTGGCGCTTGAACAACTCTTTTTCGCCCGTAACGTCACAACGGCGCTCGCAGTGGGCCAGGCGCGAGGGATTGTCCTACTCGTCTCGGCGCAACGCGGGATCCCAGTGGTTGAGTACAAACCAGCCGAGGTAAAGCAGGCGGTAGCCGGGTATGGCCGAGCCACCAAGGCTCAGATGCAGGAAATGGTGCGCCTGCTCCTCGATTTGCCTGCTCCGCCTCAGCCAGACGATGCCGCTGACGCGCTAGCGATCGCCCTGTGCCACCTGCAACACGCTCGCTTCGAACGGCAACTCCAGGTGTTCCGTGACGGTGAGTAGCGATGCCTTCCCGTATCCGTGCCGATGAACGCTTACTGCAGCAAGGGCTTGTGGAATCCCGCAGCCAGGCGCGGGCACTGATCCTGGCGGGGCGGGTCTGGCTCGGTGACCAGCGCGTTGACAAGCCAGGGATGCTCGTCCCGGTCGATGCGGAATTGACGGTTACCCGGCCGCCTCGCTTCGTGAGCCGTGGTGGCGAGAAGCTTGATTACGCGCTGAGCGCGTTCGGGATCGATGTCACGGGGCTCGTCTGTGCAGATTTCGGTGCCTCGACCGGTGGCTTCACCGATGCCCTGTTGCAACGGGGGGCGAGCCGAGTCTACGCGATCGATGTGGGGTATGGGCAACTCGACTACCGGCTGCGCCGCGATCCGCGTGTGGTGGTGATGGAACGCACCAACGTTCGCTATCTTGAGCGACTGCCGGAGCCAATCGATCTGGTCACGATCGATGTATCGTTCATTTCGCTACGACTCGTCCTGCCCGCGGCACGTCGTGTCTTACGGCCAGGCGGTCGAGTTATCGCCCTCATCAAGCCGCAGTTCGAGGCTGGACGCGGGCGGGTGGGCAAAGGAGGGATCGTGCGCGACCCCGCGGTTCACCGCGAAGTGCTGGAAACGGTGCTGGCGAGTGCAATCGAGCAGAGGTTGACGCCGGAAGCTCTCGTGCGCTCGCCGATTTTGGGGGCAGAGGGAAACGTCGAGTTTCTCGCCCTACTGGGTTTCGATGCCCAGTTACCCACCGTCTCCCTGGACACCTTGATCGCGTCGGCGCTTCTGGCCGAATCGAGCAGGAGAGAGCCGTGAAACAGGCTGAGCGAGATGTGTTCGCCGCGATCCGTGCAGCCGTATTGGGTGAGACCGACGGCGGATCGGTCGAGAACCCCGGGCTCTGGCTGGATCCCGGGCGCGAGGCACGGACTGGTACACCGGAAGTTGTCTTAGCGGAGGGGAAGACGTCCGAGCAGCTCCTGGAGAGCGCGAGGACAATGCTGGCACGCACCGGTCGAGTCATCGTCAGCCGCGTGGCCGATGAGCAGCGAAGGGAACTGGAAGGTGCATTCCCCGAGGTGGCGTGGCGACATAACCCAGGAGGTCGAACCATCGTCGGTCGCGCCGCCCAGTACTCTCTTCCTGACTCAGGAGGTCGAGTGGGGATCCTGACGGCCGGCGCGTCCGACTTCCCCGCGGCCGATGAGGCCCGGCTCATCGCGGAGGAGATGGGATGCACAGTCCGGCTCTACCAAGACTTAGGCGTGGCTGGTCTGCACCGCCTCATCGTACCGGTGCGCGAGTTGCTCGCCTGGAAGGCCGATGTCGTGATCGTCGCGGCTGGGATGGACGGTGCGCTCGCCTCCGTCGTCTCAGGCCTGCTGCCGCTCCCGGTGATCGGTTTACCGACAGCTGTCGGTTACGGAGCAGGGGGAAGGGGCAAAGCCGCGTTGCTCAGCATGTTGCAGACGTGCGCGCCTGGCCTCGTCGTCGTCAACATCGACAACGGTATTGGTGCCGGGGTCGCCGCCGCGCGTATCGCCGCCCTCGCCGCCCGGATACGACGAGAGGTCGAAGAGGCGATCAGCGCGACTCCAGCGGAAGGTTGAGCTGGAGTCCCTCCAACAGTCGCGCCGCCAGGGTACGCGGGTCGACCTGCCGCGCCCCCAAGGCTGCGCGCTCGTCTTCTGACAGTGCCGCCAGAGCGCTGTCGAGCCGCTCCTCTAGCGCTTCGAGCGCAAGGAAGCGCACCTCGCTCAGCAGGCGGCGCTGTAGACGTTCAAGCCGCTGCCCCGTGGCGTCGAGCTGTTTGCGGTGGTCGAGGATGCTTTGGAGGAGGAGGGCGATCCCATCACCTGTCGTCGCAACCGTCGCGTGGATCGGAATGTGCGATGAGGCGGTTCCGGCGAGGCGCTGGAGCGACCGCAGGTCAGCGAGCAGGCGCGCAGCCTCGGGTAAATCGGCTTTGTTGACGACGAAGATATCGGCGATCTCCAGTGTGCCTGCCTTGAGGGCCTGCACGTGATCGCCGAGTCCGGGAACGAGCACGAGCACCGTGGTGTCGGCGAGGCGGGCGATCTCGACGTCGTCCTGGCCGGCACCCACAGTCTCTAACACGATGAGATCGAACCCGAACGCATCGAGAAGGTGCGCCATGGTGCAGAGCGACGGGGCCAGTCCACCACTGCGGCCGCGGCTGGTCAGGCTGCGGACGAAGACCCCGTCGTCGGACGCGATGTCGAGCATCCGGATGCGATCTCCCATCACCGCACCACCCGTTATCGGGCTTGTGGGGTCGACGGCCAGCACGGCGATGGTCAGACCCAGGCGCCGAGCCTCGCGCACCAGTGCTGCGATCACCGTGCTCTTTCCCGCGCCCGGTGGGCCGGTTATCCCGACCAGATGTGCCCGCCCGGTCTGCCGAAAGAACTCGCGCTCAGCCGCGAGGCCGAGCGGGGTGCGGTTTTCCACATGCGTCAACAGGCGGGCGAGCGCGCGCCGGTCACCCGCTCGCACGCGGGCCAGGAGGTCACTCACGAGCCACGCTCCCGATCGGGCGCGTGTTCGCGGATGAACTCAATGATCTCGTGCAGGGGGGTTCCTGGCCCGAAGACGGCGGCGATCCCCAGCGCGTGCAGGTGTGGGATGTCTTCCTTCGGGATAATCCCGCCAGCGACCACCAGGACATCGTCGAGACCAGCGCGGCGGAGTTCTTGCATGATCAGCGGAAAGAGCTGGTTGTGCGCGCCGGAGAGGATGCTGAGACCGACGACATCGACGTCCTCGTCCGCGGCGGCACGGGCGATCCGTTCCGGGGTCTGGAAGAGACCGGTATAGATCACCTCCATTCCGGCGTCACGCAACGCGCGGGCCAGCACCTTGGCCCCGCGATCGTGGCCATCGAGACCCGGTTTAGCGATCAATACCCGGAGAGGGCGTGACCACCGACGCCTGCCTGTCGCCGCCACCGCTTGCTCGACCATCGCCTCGTTCCCTCGCCTTCTCGATCGCCCGGCGCCGAAACGTCAATAGTGCAGCCCGCGTCGAAGCTGCTGGGGCTCCGTCTCCCGAGACTTGACCGTTCGCATGACGGTCACGGTGTCGGCTGCATCCTCCAACGCTGGGGTCGCGGCGCGGCCGGTCACGACGATGTCCGTCCACGGCGCGGCCTTCTCCACCAGTTCGAGGACAGTTCGGTCGGGCACCATCCCCTCATCGACGAGCGTCAAGAGCCCGTCGAGGATCAAGATGTTGGTCACGCGCTGCGCGATGTGTCTTCGTGCTTCACGCAGCGCAAACTCGAGTCGCTCGGGGGCGATGCCAGGGCCGGAGATATCCTCGACTCGAGTGCCGACATCGATCAAGCCGTACTGAGAGAGCGATACCCCGGTGAGGAAGGAGACCGCTGCCACCTCGCCGCGCTCGCGGCCCGTCTTCAAGAACTGGATGATATGGATGCGCAAGCTGTGACCAGCTCCCCGTAGGGCGATGCCCAGCGCCGCATCCGAGGTTCGCCGCTCGTCGCCGACCAGGAGCATCAGATAGCCACGACCCTCAGGGCGCTGCTCGTCGCCAACCTGCTCCTCGTGCATACCTGGATCCTCCACTCCCTCAGGGACGCTACTCCTGGTAGCGGTAGAAACCTTCACCGCTCTTTCTCCCAAGTTTGCCAGCCGCGACCATCTGCCGCAGGAGGGGACACGGGCGGTACTTCGGGTCACCCAGATCGTGGTGCAGCACCTCTAAGATATGGAGAACCACGTCCAGGCCGATCAGATCTGCCAGCTCCAGCGGCCCCATCGGGTGGTTGGCACCAAGGCGTAACACGGTGTCGATCGCTTCAGCCGGAGCGACTCCCTCCATCAAGGCATAGATCGCCTCGTTGATCATTGGTACGAGCACGCGGTTCGAGACGAACCCCGGCGAGTCGTTGACGACGACCGGGGTCTTGCCGAGCCGCTGTGCGAACTCCACCGCCGCCTCGACGGCTTGGTCACTCGTGCGCAAGCCGCGCACGACCTCGACGAGCTTCATGGCCGGAACCGGATTGAAGAAGTGGAGCCCGATCACCTGCGTGGGCCGCTGGGTTGCCGCTGCCAGGAGCGTGATCGAGATCGAGGAGGTGTTGGATGCCAGCAGCGCTTCCGGCGCGGCGTACTGATCCAGTCGCCGGAACACCTCCTGCTTGAGTTCGACCACCTCAGGAACGGCCTCGATGACGAGGTCAGCATCGGCTACAGCCTGCAGGTCGGTATCTAGGGCGATGAGGCTCAGCGCAACAGCCGCTTGCTCCGGATCCAACCGGCCCCGCTCGACTGCGCGGTCGAGTTGCCGCCGGATCTCTTCCAAGGAGGCGCGCACGATCTCGGGTTCGCGGTCGATTAAGGTGATGACAATCCCCGCCTGAGCAATCACCTGGGCGATGCCTCGGCCCATCGTACCTGCACCGACCACAGCAACTCGCTGTATACGATTCACGGTCGTGTCTCCCGCGTGCTACTAATCCGCACTACCGCCCTCACTGGCCAGTTTGCCGCCTCTTCTCATCGCTCGGCATGCGCAGCGTCGTCTTCCGTTCGGGTGACGGGACGCTGGTCCCGCCATACCGGACGGTTGAACTGGTTCATGGCACGCACTATACCCTCCTGGCTCCAAGTCAGGGCAGCGTCGGCCGCGCGCTCGACAATGCCGGTCAGCGCTGCCTCTTCCTCAGGACGAAAGCGACCCAGCACGTACGCGGTCACATCACGCCCATCGCTGGGACGCCCGATGCCGATCCGAAGTCGCGCGAACCGGTCGTTCCCGAGCGCCGCGATGATCGATTCCACGCCATGGTGCCCACCACTGCTGCCGCCCAGGCGCAGCCGGATCGAGCCAAAGGGCAAGTCGACGTCGTCGTACACGACCAGTAGCCCGTCGAGTGGTACCCGGTACCAGGCGACCGCCTGGCGGACAGCGCGGCCACTCAGGTTCATGAAGGTCAGCGGCTTGACGAGGATCAGGCGGACATCCCCCGCTTCAGCCAGAGCGATCTCGGCTTCGAAACGGTTGAGCCACCGATCGACGCCGAGTCGGCGCGCCAGCGCGTCGACGACCAGAAAGCCGACGTTATGGCGAGTGCGTGCATAGCGGGGGCCTGGATTCCCGAGGCCGACAATGACCCTGGTTTCCTGGCTCATCCCTCGAGTGCCTCTCTGTAGAGCGCCAGCGTCTGGCGTGCCGTCTGTTCCCAGCGGAACTGCTGCGCTCGTTGGAGCCCGCGCTGAGCCAGCGTCCGCCGTCGCCGTTCGTCCCCGATGAGCCGATTGATCTCCTGGGCCCAGACCTCAGGACAGTCGGAGTCGACGAATTCTCCCGCCTCATCGAGTATTTCGGGAAGGGCACCGCGCCGAGCCGCCAGTACAGGCAGGCCGCTTGCCATCGCCTCGGCCGCGGGAAGACAAAAGCCCTCATCGAGCGAGGGTATCACCAGCATGGTTGCGACTGCATACAAGGCGTGCAGGGCATCGTCACGTGCATCCCTCAGCCAGACCGCTAGGCCGCGATCGATAGCCGATTGGAGTAAGGCGACGGCGCCATCGTCGCACCAACCCACCTGGCCTACAACCACCAGGAACGGAGCGTCCGCGACGGAGCGTGACCACAGCCGCTCGAGTGCACTCACGACGAGCGGATAACGCTTGCGCGGCTCGACAGTGCCGACTGCGAGAACAAGGCTCCGCTCGCGTAACTGCCTCCCGCGTTCCGGGCCGATCACCTCCGCGATAGTGTGCCAAGGATCGACTCGCAATGGTTGGAAGAAGCGGTCGTCGACCCCGTTGTGCACCACTCGGACGCGATCGGCCAGAGCGGGATAGACGTGCTGCAGGCGGGTGGCCGTCCACTGGGAGACTGCGATGATCCGATCTGCTGCGGTCAAGGCCTCGGCGAGCTGGCCATAGTAACGCTTGGCCTCCGCCGAGAGAAGCTGCGGGTTATCCAAGAAAGCTAGGTCGTGTACCGTTGCGACGCGGCGCACAGCAGGTGGCAGCCGCGGCGGGATGAAGTCGGGGCTGTGAACGAGGACAGGCCGACGAAGTGCCAGCTCCAGACCGAGTACGCTGCGCTCCCAACGGTGGTGTGGGGGTGTGAGGACGCGAACCGCTGGCAGGGGTGCATCCACCCGTCGATTTCGAACCAGCAGGAGTTCGAACCCGTGATCGAGCCGGGCGAACGCCGAGGCCAAGCCCAGCACGTAGCGCTGGATACCTCCGCGCCGGTACGCAAGGAGTCGACCATCAATCAGGATGCGGGGTCGGGCCATGGCGTGCCTCCGCCCTCGCCGTCGCTGCGGCCCCACAAGAGGCCGACTGGTATACTACCTGGTGCTGTGGGCGCCTGCGCCAGACAGAATGACGCCTGGCGAGATCAAGGAGTATATCGATGAACTTCTTTGGAATGGGTCCAATGGAACTCGCGGTGATCCTGGTGATTGCCCTGATTCTCTTCGGGCCGGGCAAGCTTCCCGAGATCGGGGCGGCGATCGGGAGAGGTATCCGCGACTTTCGTGCCGCTACGCGCGAGCTGACGAGCGAGTTTGAAGAGACCCTCCGCGAAGTCGAGACGACGGCCACCGAGGTACAGGGGACCGCCCGGGAGGTTGGGCAGACGACCCAGTCGGTCTTGGCCGAAGCTCAGGGTGCCACTCGTGCAGCCCTCGCCGAGCCGAAGGCCGACCAGGCACCCGCGCCGGTCACAGCACCGGCAACAGCGGCCGTACCTGCTGTCACTGTCGATTACACGCCCGAAGATCCAGCACCGCCCGTTGCGACAAATGGTCAGCCGCCGACGGTCAAAGCTCCGAGCAAGGCCGATCCGCTCGCTGACCTTGCCGCGTTCGGTGCCTTGTTGGACGAGATGCCGCCGAAGTCTGAGACCTGATAGCGGTGGCGTGCGGGTCAGTTTAGCCCTTAGGCATCTTCGCGCTCGGCGACCCAGACCGACGCGTACCCAGAGTGACTCGGCCGGCGTTGCCAGTAGCCAGGTAGCCTGTCACTGGACAGTGATACCTCGGGCTGCCAGCCTGGCGAGAGGGCGTGCCCGTAGAAGGCACGTAAGACGAGCACAAGAGGCCACTGCCACCAGGCATGGCGCTCGAACGTTCCACCGATCACCACCAGGAACCGCCCTCCAGGGGCGAGCACACGTGCGATTTCGTCTCGAACTCGTTGCTCGAGGATGAATTCGGCCGGAAACGTGCTGACCACAGTCGTGAAGGTGCCTTCACGAAAGGGAAGCGCTCGGGCGTCAGCGCACACCAGGTGCGCGCCGATATTCGCAGCGCGGCTTCTGGCTCGCCGTAGCATTGCCGTTGAGCGATCAAGACCGACCACAACTGTGCGACACGTCGCAAGGTCTGGAAGGAACTGACCGGTACCGCAACCGAGATCTAAGATGCGTTCACCGTGGACGAGCGGTAACACGCTACGCTGCCACTCGCGCCACTGGCCAGCGAAGAGTAGGATCGTGAGCGGGTCATAAAGCCAGGCCCCGCCGGTGTAGAGCCAAGCGAAGAGCCGTTGCCGGAGCTTACGCGGAATCATCGGCCATATCCTTGGAAGAGACAGCTCGGTTGCCTCGCGCGGAGCTTGAAAGCGAGACCGGCACGGAGATGACAAGGGAAGGCTCCAACGAGTACTTCACCATTGTTGCACGCGACGAGAGAACCCTGGCACGTACTGGCGTGTTGCGGACGAGGCGCGGGCTTGTCCACACGCCAGCCTTTATGCCGGTCGGTACCCAGGCGTCCGTCAAGTCACTGACACCAGACGAGGTCCGCGCTACTGGCTGCGAAATCGTCCTCGCGAACACCTATCACCTGATGTTGCGCCCGGGCCCGGAGGTGATCGAGGCAGCGGGCGGGCTCCATGCCTTCATGAGCTGGCCGTACCCGATTTTGACCGATTCAGGCGGATTTCAAGTCTACAGCCTGGCGACACTGCGCGAGGTTACCGAGCGCGGCGTGCGCTTCCGCTCGCACATTGACGGAAGTCTGCATGAACTCACGCCCGAGTCTGCTATCGCGCTGCAGCTCGGGTTCGGATCTGACATCATCATGCCGCTGGACGATGTCCCTGGGTACGAGACCGACCCCCGGCGCCAGCGGGAAGCGACGGAACGGACGCATCGCTGGCTACAGCGAGCACTGGACTGCTACGAGCAGGCGATCGACCGGCAGGATCCAACACGTCCGTGGCTCTTCGGCATTGTTCAGGGTGGGTTCGAGCTCGACCTGCGCCGATGGAGTAGCGAATTTGTCGGCACGCAACCGGTCGACGGTTACGCCATCGGGGGGTTAAGTGTCGGTGAGCCCAAGGCAGTGATGCTGGCGTTTCTGGATGAAGTGACCTCGCTGTTGCCTGCCGACAAGCCACGCTACCTGATGGGCGTCGGCTCCCCGGAGGATCTCTGGTGGGGGGTCGCTTATGGCGTGGACATGTTCGACTGCGTGCATCCGACCCGAGTGGCGCGGCACGGCGCACTCTACACGCCGGAAGGGAGAGTTGACGTAACACGTCGTCACTACCGGACACACTTCGGGCCGGTCGACGAGACCTGCGACTGCTTAACCTGCACGCAGTTCACCGCTGCCTACCTCAATCACCTGTTCCGGGCACGTGAGCTGCTCGCCTATCGCTTAGCCACGATACATAACCTTCGGTTCATCCAACGAGAGATGGAACGGATTCGTCAGTCGATCCGGGAGGGGCGGTTCACAGCCGAGCGCGACGCGTTTCTCGCGCGGTACCGTCCAGCCGACCAGGAAGCGGTCGCCGCGATGGAACGCTTCCGCCGGTTCTCGGCGGCAGAGTTCGAGGAGGTGAGTGGCCTTGACCAGTGAAGGGCACGCTGCTCTGCACTGCGTCGTCTATGGACGGGTACAGGGAGTTGGTTTCCGGTTCTTTGTCGTGGATGAGGCGGAGCGCCTTGGGCTGACGGGCTGGGTGCGCAACAGGCCCGACGGGCGATCGGTCGAGCTGGTTGCCGAAGGGGCGCGGGCAAAGCTGGAGGAGCTCCGTCGCCTCATTGCTGCAGGGCCGCCGGGTGCATGGGTGGAGCGAGTAGAGTGCACGTGGGAGCAACCCACTGGCTCGTTTACGCGCTTCGCTATCCGGCGGTGACCAGGAAAACGACACGAGTATACTGAGCCGGACTGTCGCGCGATGGGCGGCCGAAAGGGACGCGGGGGACATGGCGATCATCTCCATCATCGGCATGGGTTATGTGGGGCTGGTCTACGGGGCAGCCTTTGCTGACCTCGGCAACCAGGTCTACGGCGTTGATATCGACACCGCCAAGGTCGAGAAGCTGAAGCGTGGAATTGTGCCCATCTACGAGCCGGGGCTCGACGAACTCCTGCGGCGGAACCGCGAGGCCGGTCGCCTACGGTTCACGACAGACTATGCCGAGGCGGTGCCCGAATCCGAGTTCGTTTTCATCTGCGTTGACACGCCTTCCACCTTCGACGGGGACGCCGACATGCGGGCAGTGCGCTCTGCCGCTGAGGCCATTGGTCGCAACCTGCGAGGTTCTACCGTCGTCGTCAACAAGAGCACCATGCCCATTGGGTCGGGCGACCTTGTCACACAGCTCATCGAACAGGTGAAGCCTGCGGACGCGACGTTCGCGGTGGTGAGCAACCCGGAGTTCTTGCGCGAAGGCTCAGCCGTACAGGATGTCTTTCACCCCAGCCGGATCGTGCTGGGCGCGGATGACCGCGGCGCAGCCGAGAAGGTGGCGGAACTCTACCGCGTGCTGAATGCTCCGATTCTGATCACCGACCGGCGCAGCGCGGAAATGATCAAGTACGCATCGAATGCGATCCTGGCCACCCGGATCAGTTTCATCAATGAGATTGCCCAGATCTGCGAGCAACTCGGCGCGGACGTCAAGGTCGTCGCACAGGGGATGGGCTATGATCCCCGGATCGGGCCACACTTCCTCGAAGCCGGAATCGGCTTCGGCGGTAGCTGTTTCCCCAAAGACGTGCGTGCGCTTGCCTATATGGCCGAGGAGGCCGGCTGCCACCCGCAATTACTCCATACGGTGCTCGAGATTAACCAGGATCAACGCCGGCGTTTCGTCCGCAGGCTCCAGGAGCTACTCGGTGACCTGCACGGGAGGCCGCTGGCGCTGTGGGGGCTGTCGTTCAAGCAAGATACCGACGATATCCGTGAATCCCCGGCGATCGACGTGCTTCGCATGCTCATCCAGCGAGGGGCGCGCGTGACCGCGTACGATCCGGTGGCGATGCCGCGAGCATCCGCTGTCGTTCCGGAGGCGCGGTACGCGAGCGACCCATATGGAGCAGTAGAAGGGGCGGACGCGCTGCTGATCGCCACACCATGGAACGAGTTCAAACAGGCCGATCTGCCACGAGTCAAGGCGTTGATGCGCACCCCTATTCTCCTCGATGGCCGAAATCTGTACGAGCCTGCTGACGTGCGGGCCTTGGGGTTCGTCTACGTGGGGGTCGGACGTGGGGTATGAGCCACTGTGGGATCCGGAAGCAGCCGGCCCGGTCGAAGTGGGTATCGACATCGTTGAGGTCGGTCGTGTCGCTCGCGCCCTTGATCGCTTCGGAGAGCGCTTTTTGCGTCGCGTGTATACGGAACAGGAGCGAGCCAGATATGCCACCCGGGTGGCGGAACTCGCGGCCCGCTTTGCAGCGAAGGAAGCGACGATGAAGGCGCTCGGAACCGGCGTGCGCGGGATTAAGTGGCGGGAGATCGAGATCCTCTCGAACCGGCGCGGGAAACCGATCCTCGTCCTGCACGGTGGGGCCAAGGAGCGTGCTGAACAGCTCGGCTTCGAGCATCTCACCGTCTCGCTGACGCACTCGCGCACCGAGGCGATCGCGGTTGTGGTGGCTGTAAAGAAACATCTCCAGGGGAGTGGTGGCGATGCTGAAGCTCTGCCGAGTCGATGAGGTGCGGCGGGCTGAGGAAGCGGCGGTCGCGGCTGGGCGCTCGGTTGCCGATCTGATGGCGATCGCCGGGAGCGGAGTCGCCAGTGCAATCTTGAAACGAGTCAGGCGCACGGGCACGGCCTTGTTCCTCGTGGGGCCGGGCAACAATGGAGGTGATGGGCTCGTCGCTGCCAGCCACCTGGCGAGCCGGGGCTGGCACTGCCTGGTCTGGGGATGGAAGCGAAGCTCGCCAGGCGAGTTGCCGGCCGAGCAGAGCCTGCTCGAGCGACTGGAATGGATCGATCCGGCAGGAATCGAGGCCGCTATCGCTTCAGCCGATGTGATCGTGGACGCTGTCTTCGGCATCGGCGGTAAGCCGACGCTGCCCGATGAAGTCGGACGAGTGTTCGGTGCCGCTTGGGAGGCGCGGGTGCGGCGCGGGATTCCTCTCGTAGCGGTGGACACTCCCTCCGGGATCGACTGCGATACAGGGGAGTCCGACCCTCGCGCATTTCATGCAGATCTTACGGTGATGCTTGGTCTACCCAAGGTCGGACTGTACCGGCCACCGGCCCTGTTGCACACCGGTCTAATCGAGCTCGTCGATATCGGTCTGCCGACGCCGCCGGTGGAGCCCGGCGATGCTGCGCTGGTCACTCTGGGGGATGTGCGCGAATGGTTACCGCGACGGCCCGCGGACACACACAAGCGGGCGGTCGGTACGTTGCTCGTAGTCGGCGGGGCCCCGACCTTCTATGGTGCCCCGCGGCTGGCGGCCGGCGCGGCCTTGCGTGCTGGTGCAGGCCTGGTGACACTGGCCGTGATCCGATCCTTGATCCCGTCGATTGCTGCCGCCCTGCCTGAAGTGACGTTCCTCCCACTCCCCGAGGGGGAGTTGGGTGCCGGAGCACGTATGGCGGAGCTCGTGCGGGAGGCGCTACCGCGGTACGATGCGCTGCTCGTCGGCCCTGGGCTTGGCCAGGAGCCCCCGGTTCCCGAGTTCCTCGCCGGACTCTTTGGACTGCGAGGGGCACCGCGGCCTATCGGCTTCGGGCAGCTACCTCAAGCTGGCCTGCCGCAGCGGTTTACCGGAAGGGCGGTGGTCGATGCTGACGGCCTGAACTGGCTGGCAAGCCAACCGGACTGGTGGCTTCAGTTGGTTGATGCCGATCTGATCCTGACGCCCCATCCTGGAGAGCTGGCGCGCCTGCTGGGTGTGGAGACGAGAGAGATCACAGCTGATCCGTGGGCGTCTGCAGCGGAGGCCGCTCAGCGGTTCGGCCAGCACGTGGTGCTCAAGTACGGTCACGCCACGCTCGCCTGTCCCGATGGAGCCCTGATCGTCTCGCCGCAGGTGCATCCAGCGCTGGCCACGGCTGGCACTGGTGACGTTTTGGCTGGACTGATCGCTGGCCTGGCAGCGCAGGGGCTGGGCTCGCGGGAGGCGGCGGCGGCTGGACTGGCGGTGGGAAGCGAGGCGATGCAGGAGGCGGTACGCCGCGCCGGGACGCTTGGGCTCATCGCGGGCGACCTGATCGAAGAGATCGCCGAGGTGCTGGCGAGGGTCTATGAGGCACGCTGGTAGCGGAAGGTGACCAGCGAAGAGGGGCGAGTGGCGGAGAGATCCAACGACATATCCCAAAAACCCAACCAACCAGGAACCGACGGAACAACCCCCGAACCCGCTCAGCTGCCCCGAGGACTATCACGCTGATTCCTGCTGCCGCTTCAGTTCCTCGATGTCCTCCCGGACCACGAATGTCCGGCCGGACATCTCGTCACGCACGTACTCGAGCTTACGCTCGTCCATCCAGCGATAGATGGTTGGTCGCGTCACACCGAGCTGCTGGGCAGCGCTACCGATACTGACCAGTTCACCAGGCTCATAAGCACGGAACTTGGCTAGGGAGAGCAGGCGGCCCAAGTCGGTCTCCCAGAAACTCCGCGGCACAGTGTAGTCGTCAGCACCGGGAGCCCAAAACAGCATCTGGAGTACCAGCTCAATCGCCTCGAGCGTTCGCTCGCGGTTCTCGGCGATCTTCCCCTGTGCCACAGCCGCTAGCCGCTGCAGCACCTGGCCGAGGGGGCCCTCGCGAAGCTGCTCCAATGAAAGTTGCTGTACCGCACTGGGATACAATCGACTCATCAAGCGGTGGTGCTGCGTGTACAGCAACTTGAGCGCTTCGTCGATGACCCTCTGGTAGTCTAGCGCCTCGGCCTCCACTGCGCCCCCTCTCAGGCCGCGAACGGACAGGTCTTGTACGTACCCATTTTACGGACACACCCAAACAAGGTCAATACCAGTTCGCTCGAGCCTTCCCCTTCGCCCAGTAGCTCGCCCAACCCAAACCGGCCTTGCGCTCTCGCTTCAGGTCCGCTATACCCAGAACGCTATGGGCGTACTCTGGCGCATCTTGCGGTATCTGAAACCATACCGCCGGACGTTGATCTCCGGTTACGCAACGCTTCTCCTTAGCCTGGCGGCCCAGCTGGCCATGCCAAGGCTGGTCGAACTGGCGATCGACGGCGGCATCGTCCCCCGTCGAGTCGAGATCGTCCTTGCCGCCGCTGGTGCCCTTTTACTCGTCGGTCTTGCACAAGCGCTCCTGACATTCGCTCGCAGCTACTCCTTTCAGGCTCTTGCGGAAAATATTGCGTACCAACTGAGACACGAGCTCTATCGACATATTGAACGGCTAAGCTTTTCCTATTTTGACAAGGCCTATACCGGACAGCTCATGGCCAGAGCAACTGAAGATGTAAACGCAATTCGCCGCTTCTTCTGGGTAGTGCCTCGTACGTCCGTCCAGAGCCTGGGAACGCTCGCTGCTGTGTCGGTCATGCTTATCCTGATGAACTGGCGCCTTGCAGCCATATCGCTCAGCGTACTCCCTCTACTGGCGCTCGCAACCGTCCACTTCAGTCGGAGGGCCCGCCACTTGTTTCTTCAGGTACAGCAGCAGTTCGGCATCATGACCACAGTCCTCCAGGAGAATCTGGCCGGGGCGAGAGTAGTCCGCGCCTTCGCGAGAGAAGACGCCGAAGGCACGAGGTTCGACGCCGAATTGCGAACCTTGCAGGAACGCTCGCTGGCTGCTGCCCGCTGGTCGGCACTCTATACCGCGTTCGTTACGACAGTGGGAGCCGCAAGTCTCATACTCGTGGTCTGGTACGGTGGCCGGGAAGTACTGGCCGGTCACCTCTCGATTGGCCAGCTTACGGCCTTTTACTTTTTGCTCGTCTTGACCGCCCAGCCTGTGCGCATGCTGGGCTGGATGGTCAGCAGCACAGCGCGTGCCATCGCCTCTGGCCAGCGAATCTTCGAGGTTCTCGACCAATCGCCGGAGATTTCATCACCTCCCGGAGCTCTGGATGCCTCCGGCATCAAGGGTGCAGTGGAGTTCCGATCAGTCAGCTTCACCTATTCGGAGTCGGGTATCGCAAGCCTCTACGACATCTCGTTCACCGCTGAACCGGGTCAGCGTATCGCTCTCTTCGGCCCGACCGGCTCTGGAAAGAGCACGCTTGTCGCGCTCATACCACGCTTCTACGACGTGAATGCCGGAGCGGTTTTCATCGACGGCGTGGATGTACGGGCCTACGAGCTGAAGTCGCTGCGCCAGCGTATCGGCTTTGTAGCCCAAGACACGTTGCTTTTCTCCGTCAGTATCCGGGAGAACATCGCCTTTGGACGACCAGACGCTACTGAGACCGAGATCATCGAGGCGGCTAAAGTCGCTCGGGCTCACGACTTCATCACGGAACTACCTCGCGGTTACGACACTGTCGTGGGCGAGCGGGGCGTGTCGCTCTCAGGTGGCCAGAAGCAGCGTATCGCCATCGCTCGTACCTTACTAATGGATCCCCGCATTTTGATCCTCGATGAGGCGACTTCCAGCGTCGATGCGGAGACCGAACACGCTATCCAAGAAGCTCTTCATGCGCTGCTCGAGGGACGGACATCGTTTATCATCGCTCACCGGATACGAACGCTCCAGAGCGCCGATCTCATCCTGGTGCTCGACCAGGGTCGTATCGTCGAACGAGGAACGCACCAGGAGTTGCTCGCGCTCGACGGCCTGTACGCGCGACAGTACGCACGGCAGGTGCAGGAGCGGACGCGACTGCACACCGCCGCAGATTAGGGAGCTTTCATGCTCCAGCACGGGGAACTCGTCAGCACGACCGAGTACCGATTCGACCGGCGAGTCTTGAGGAGACTCGTCCAGCGGGTGCTACCATACCGTACCACCCTTGCGGCGACCGGGCTCTTAATGCTGCTCAGCGCACTGGCAGAACTGGCTATACCCTACCTGTTCGGCCGTGCAATCGATATGGTCGGTTCCGTGACTGGCCACGCCATCTTCGGGGTCTCGGGGCAACGGACGCTTGATCTGGTAGCACTCGCCCTCCTTCTTGCGGTCGGGCTGCGCTTCGGGGCCACCGCCGGGCAGCTCTACTTGGCCCAGGTCGTCGGGCAGCGACTGGTGTTCGACTTACGCTCGCGGCTATTCACGCACCTGCAGCGCATTAGCCTGCGCTATCTGGATCGCCGAGGTGTCGGATCGGTGATGTCTCGGGTTCAGAACGACGTCAGCGTGATCAACGAACTCTTCAGCGACGGTTTGGTCGGAGTCCTGAGTGACCTGCTGACCTTGGTAGGGATCGTCACAGTCATGCTCGTAACCAACTGGAGACTCGCGGTTGTCAGCTTTGCTGCGGTACCGCTCGTAGTGGGCGGAATGGTGTGGTGGAGACGATATGCCGTCGAGGCGTATCGGGCCACCCGACTGGCGATTGCTCGACTGAACGGCCACCTGGCCGAGAGCATCAACGGAATCCGGGTGATCCAGACCTTCGCACAGGAGGAGCGACAGCTCCAACGCTTCGAGCAGGTGAACAGGGGTTATCTCGATGCCAGCTTGCGAGCGGCGCGGCTCTCGTCACTGCTCTTCCCTTCCGTACAGGCGGTGGAAGCGGCGACGACGGCACTGCTCATCGGCGTCGGTGGCTGGTTACTGCTCGGGACACAGGCATTCACGGTCGGTGAACTCGTCACGTTCGCTGCATACGTTTCGCGGTTCTATGAGCCGATCCGTACGCTGAGCATGCGCTACGACACACTGCAGGCAGCGAGCACGGCGGCGGAGCGGATCTTCGAGCTTGAGGACGTACGCCCCGAGGTGGAGGATCGCCCTGGTGCGGTTGAATTGCCGCCAGTACGCGGCGAAGTCGTGTACGACCACGTCACGTTCGGCTACGACCAGGTACCAGTTCTGCACGATGTCACCGTTCGAATCGAACCCGGTGAGACGGTTGCCCTCGTCGGTGAGACCGGAGCGGGGAAGAGCACCATGGCGGCTCTCCTGGCCCGGTACTACGATGTCTGGGCTGGCGCAATCCGGATTGACGGCTACGATTTACGGGACGTGACGCTGCGCTCGCTCCGCTCACAGCTCGGTGTCGTGCCGCAGGATCCCTTCCTCTTCGCGAGTACTGTACGTGACAATCTCGCGTACGCGCGCCCAGAAGCCGGGGAGCACGAGATCGTCGAGGTGGCGAGGGCAGTCGGTATCCACGAAGCCATCATGCAGTTGCCGCGAGGGTACGATACACCGGTTCACGAGCGCGGCGTTCGGCTCTCGGTGGGCCAGCGACAGTTACTCACGATTGCGCGCGTACTGCTGGCCAATCCGCGTATCGTTATCCTCGACGAAGCGACCGCTTATATCGACACGGAGACCGAGCAGCTCGTCCAGCGAGCGGTCAAACGGCTGCTGAGCGGACGAACCGCCATCGTTATCGCCCATCGCTTATCGACTGTGCGTGATGCGACGCGCATCCTCGTGCTCCACCAGGGGCGGATCGTGGAGGTCGGAAGGCATGACGAGTTACTCACCCGTGAGGGGCATTACCGGCGCCTTTACCGGTTGCAGTTCCAGACGGCAGATAAGCTAGTGGCTGACTAGCCGAACGGTCACGGGTGTCTGCGCGAAACCTTGCGGACGTACGCCTCTCGTGAAACAATGCTTGTAGCGTTCCCCAAGAGGTCGAGCCAGTCATCGAGCGTATCGGTGTTGGCCTACGCGAATAAGCTTGCGACCAAGAAGGGACAAACGTGAATAAGGTCGAGCTTGCAGCACGAGTCGCCCAACGGAGTGGTCAGCCTCTGGACAAAACGACCCACGTTGTCGCTCTCTTGTTCAGAGTAATCGCCGAAACGCTCGGCCGGGGTGAAGAGGTGCGCGTCGCGGGCTTCGGCGCGTTTCGCCGGCGCGCTCTCCCGGCGCGTTACGTGCGCAACCCGCGTACTGGTGAACTCCAGCCAGTGGCTGCCCGGTTTGTCCCCACCTTCGTTGCCAGCGATCGGCTCCGACGAGCGGTCTTCCCTAAAGATCGGATAGGCGGATTGCGGCCTGAGCAGTCAGTGTCGGGGTGGACTATGCAGGTGACAGAGGACGCAGCGAGGTCGACTGTAGAGCATCCCGGGCCGGCGGGGGAGCACCTCAGCCGCCGGGTCGGAGCGCACCTGTATCTCCCAGAGTGTGTGGTGATAGGAGAGCTGTTCGTATCCGAACCTTCGCTCGCTGAGTTCCTCCAGGTCTCTGGCACGTGCTTGTATGTGCATAATGCGGTCGCCTTTCCGTATCTGGAAGGAAGTCCACCGACGAGGACGAAAGAGGTCGCTGTGCGCAAAGACGACGTGCTTTTTGTCGTAGCGCGCGGCGAGCTGACCACGGAGCCACCGAGCGTCACAGTTACCGAGGTGCAGGCAATGTGCGGGGTGTTTGCCGTCCGCGGCAAGTCCTCACTGCCCTGGGCAGCACTGGTCCGCGAGTTGAGCCAGGAGGAGCAACGCTTCATCCCACTCTGGCAGGTGACCGTTCACGGGCCGAGCCGAGCGAGCTTCTCCGAACCGTCGATCCTTTTGGGGTTGCGACGGCTCACCCTCTTAGGCACTTGATGGTTCAGAGCCGGCACTACAGCAGGCGTAGCTGACCCGTGCCCACGACGGGAGCGCGCGAGTCCCACTCAACCGGTGAACCCCGGCGGGGTAATGTCCGTATCGGCACACGCTCGTGTCTGATGCCGATCGTCTGTCTGACGGTCTGAAGCGCACGGCGAGGGGTGTTATTCTCAGCTGAGAGGTGAGCGAGCCAGATCTCGCGCCCGGCCCAAAAGTCCAGCCTGGCCAGTGTCGATGCGCACTCCTCGTTGCTGAGGTGCCCGCGTGGGCTGCGTATGCGCTGCTTGAGCGGCCAGGGATAGGAGCCGCGTTCAAGCAGCCCGCTGTCGTAGTTCGCTTCCAAAACCACGAGGTGTGCCGTGCGCAGCGCTTCGTAGACATGCTGGTCAACTGTACCAAGATCGGTAAAGACAGCGGCGGTCGCCTCACCATCGCTCACGACGAAGCCGACCGGTTCCGAGGCATCGTGAGAGACCTCGACCGGCAGGACAACAAGCGCACCGAGTTCGTAGGCTCGGCCCGGCACAATGACCTTGTGTCCAAAACCAGGACCAGGATCGAGCGCTCGCAGGGTCCCGGCGGTGCAGATGACTGGCACGTGCTGGTACCGGAGCAGGTGAGCAAGCCCGCAGACATGGTCGTGGTGCTCGTGTGACAGGAGGATGGCTGTGAGGGTATCGTCGCCGACCCTGAGTGCCGCCAGCGCCGTGCGCAGCGCGTGAGTCGGTAGACCAGCGTCCAGCAGCAGGGTCGTGTCCCCATGCTGAATCACCAATGCGTTGCCGCTGCTACCGCTGGCTAGCGAGACCACGCGCACGGCCGCTCTCCCATCCTCACTGCTCTCTCCGCCCGCTCGTACCTTAGGAGCCCGGCACCGCGATCACTGCCGCGAAGCGTCCTGGGCGGCACCTACCGGCGCGATAGGCGCGATGAGAAAACCAGTCGGAACTTCGACAACGCGTACAGATGGCAGCTCGCTCGATAAAGCGAGGAAGCAGGCCGGCTGTCAAGAGGAACAACCGATTTGCCTCCGCGAGGTCGAAATACCAGCCGCTGCCGCGCCGCAGCACCGCCCGGCCATGCCGGTCTATCCCACACCTGGCCCAGGCCTCGATGACCTCGTCCCCGACTTCATAACAACAGACGCCGATAGCCGGGCCTATACCAGCGCGGAGCTGAGCTGGATCAGTCCCGAACTCTGCGTGGAGCAGCCGCACCGCTTCGAGCACAATGCCGCTTACCGTGCCTCGCCACCCGGCATGCAGCGCCGCGGCAACGCGGTTGACCGGGTCGTACAGGACAACCGGCGCGCAGTCGGCGCAGAAGACCGCAAGGGGCAGCCCTGGGGTGCACGTGGCCAATCCGTCCGTCGCTGGAATAGCTGCCTCGAGCACAGCAGCGCCGCGCCCGGCGTCACGTTCTGAGACGAGCGCGATGCGAGTGCCGTGCACCTGGCGTGCACACACTGTCCGGCGCCAGTCCAAACCGATAGCCTGCCACCAGCGTTGCCGGTTGTCGCATACTACCGCCGGTTCGCCGGTGGCGAAACTTACGTCTCCTTCCAGCGGAAGTGCCGGGTGCCGCCGCGTAATACCGTGCGGCACACCGAGTGCCTCCAGGTGACGAAAGCGGTACACGTCGAGCGGGAAATCGAGCATGTGCAAAGCCATTCAGTAGCGCTCGAGCGCCACAGGTACGTCGATCAGCACCGGTCGACCGCTGGTGGCGCTACGCTGCAGTGCCGCCGCCAGCTCATCCGGTGAACTCGCCCGCAGCGCCTGGATGCCGTAGGCGTCAGCGATCTTAAGGAAATCCGGGTTCACGAGATCGACGTCGATATACCGGCCCGGGTGCGACCGGCGCATCGCCACTTTGACAGCCGTGTGGGTACTATCGTTGAAGATGACCACGGTGATCGGAATGCGATAGTGCGCCAGTACGCCGAGTTCCTCCAGCGTGAACTGGAACCCGCCATCCCCAGCGAGCGAGACGACCGTTCGCTCTGGCCGTGCCAGCTTCGCGCCGATCGCTGTTGGCAAAGAAGATCCAAGCGTGCCGAAGCCGCGTGGGAAAATGTACGTGCGCGGCTCGTACATTGGGAGATAGCGGACTCCCTCGTAGCACATCATCGTCATATCGTTCACGATGACCGCATCGCGGGGTAATGTCTGACGAAGAGCCTCGAGATAGGGGAGATAGCGCGTAGTTCGGTCGTCGACCGGTTCGAGCAGTCGTTGCCGAACCGCTCGCACGTCTGCGACAGGCCAGCGCTCAACCGGACGAGCACCGGCACGGATCCGCTCGAGCAGTGCACGGAGTGTGCAGGCCGCGTCGGCCGGGATAGCGACGGTCGTAGGATAGCGCTTGCCAAACTCGCTCGGATCAATGTCGATATGAATGAGCGGCTTCGGTAGCGGCATGGTACCATCCGCGGTCGTGCGGACGCCAAGTCCGGTACCGATGGCGATCGTCAGATCCGAGCCGTTCATCAGGGAAGCAACCGGGTTCTCGGGAGACCACCGGTACCCGAAGGCACCTGTGGCATACGGGTGATCCTCAGGAATGGCACCCTTGCCGGGGAGTGACGTGCAAACGGGCGCGCCGAGTTCCTCGGCTACTTCGCGCACAAGCGGCGCAGCCTCCTCGGTTGCTGCGCCACCGCCAGCGAAGATGAAGACACGCCGCGCCTGGCGAATCAACTCGGCCGCCTGATCGACGAGCGAGGGGGGCGGAGGCGCTAGACTTGGCTCGATCCTTGCGGGCTGCTCCAGTGTGGTCTCCTCCTCGAGGACGTCAAGGGGGATTTCGACATAAACCGGACGCGGCCGGCCCGTATACAGTTGTGTAAAGGCTTCGGTGATGGCAGGGACAATCTCGGTCGCAGTGCGAACCCGGTATGCCCATTTGACCAGTGGCTTGATAGACGCCATCTGGTCAGTCATCTCATGGAGGTTACCTTCGAGTTTACCCAGAAAACGGCGTTCCAGGTTGGTAGCGATCAGGAGGACACGAGAACTGTCGGCGAAGGCCTGGGCAACAGGCGTCGCAATGTTCGTCACTCCCGGGCCGGTGATCGTGATGGCCACGCCCGGTTGGCCGGAAGCACGGGCGTAGCCATCGGCCATAAAGCCAGCGCCTTGTTCGTGGCGTGGGAGGATTGTCGACACGTGATCGTTGTCGTAGAGTGCATCATAGATCTCGAGCGTGTGAACCCCGGGGATACCAAAGACATACGTTACACCCTGCGCTTCGAGGGCCTTGACTAAAGCCACGCCGCCGCTCACGCGGCGTTTCGTCTCTACTGCCACCTGTCTCAGCTCCCACCCATACCTGCAGTGCGTCTCCCGGCGAGCTGCCAGCGCGTAGTATAGCTGCACATCCCACTGTTGGTCCTCAATCCTCATCGATCTCGAGGGAGAGAGCCTGGGGCGTTGTGGTTCCCAGGGGACTCACGGTGGCGGCGTTAGGACGCGCGAGTGAGCCGATCGGGCCTAGACCGGCCGGGTGCGCACTGTGCGTGCGGCCAGGCTCTCAGCGCGCTCTTGCGCATAAGTCGGCTTATGCGCAATATGGAGGGCAGGGTGCCCAGCGAACACACCACCCCCAGGGGGCTCATCCTGCGATCTGCTTCTGCCCCGTCCGGCTACGGCTGCCCGGGAGGCTCGCAGTTAACAGCGAACCTGCTACCCCCAGCCGCTCACGAGCGTCGGGCGCGAAACGCGGCTACCGCTCGCTGCGCTTCCCGGTGCGCACGCAGCGTCGGCTCGGGAATGCGATCGCGCGCAAGTCGTAATGTCCAGCTCACAGCTTCCTCGAGTGTGATCAGATGCCCCACGGACACGAAGACCGGTCGAGCACCGGCCTTTGTCCGAACGACCATGCCGACGACCTCTCCGTCGTCGATGAGGGGCGATACGGCCCCGCGCTCTGGACCGGGCTCGTCATAGCGACCAACCAGTTTCGACTTGGCTACCCCGATCGTCGGGACGCCGAGGTGTACCCCGATGTGGCTGGCCAGTCCGCACCGTCGTGGGTGAGCTCTGCCCTGGCCATCAACAAATAAAAGGTCTGGCCAGGTTACCAACGCTCGTACCGCGTCGATCACGGCCGGTGCCTCGCGGAAGGAAAGAAAGCCTGGGACATACGGAAAATCGACAGGACGGACGAGCTGCCGATGCTCGTACACGACCAGGCCCTGTGGATCCATCACGACCACCACCGCTACCGCCTCGTTGCCGGCGATATGGACGTCTGTCCCGGCGACGAACGCTGGCTCTCGCGCGAGTGGGCGCTCGACGACCTGAAGCGCCAGTTGTCGTTGCGTTTCACTCAGGCTGGCGAGATCGAGTGTGGATACCCTACGGGCTGCGCGCACGATGACTTCTCCACCCTCTATGGGGCGAAGCGCGCACTTTCGGGCAAGCGAGCGCCGCGCCACCACGCAATGCCAGACATCGGCTTGCGTCCTTCGGGAAGGACTTGCCTGAGGATGAGCGGAGCGGTGCCAGTGCCGACCAGTAGGCGATCAGCGTAGACGCGTATGTGTCCGGGTTGGAGTGGTGTGCGTTCGAGGGATATGTCGACGCGAAGCACGACCAGACGTTCCCCATCTACCGTCGTCCACGCCCGCGGCCAGGGCTGCATCGCCCGTACCAGGCGCTCGATCTCCTCAGCCGGCCGAGTCCAATCGATGCGGCCGTCTTCCTTCCGAAGTGGTCGCGTATAGCTTGCCACCGTCTCGTCTTGCGGCACCGGTGTCAACTCTCCCCGAGCATACTGGAGCAGCACCTCAGGGAGCTTCTCTGCCGCCAGCACGGCCAGGCGTGCCGAGAGTTCACCAGCTGTCTCGCCCGGGAGAATGGGAACCCGGAACTGCGCCAGGATTGGCCCGGCATCCATTCGCGCCGACATCTCGATGAACGTTACTCCGGTCTCCTCGTCACCGTTCAAAATCGCCGCTTGCACCGGAGAGGCTCCTCGGTATTTCGGTAGAAGCGAGGGATGGACATTGACTGCACCACTACGTGGCAAGCGCAATAGTGCTCTCGGCAGGATCTCACCGTACGCGGCAACGACATAAAGGTCGGCTACCTCCCCTTCAAGCCGGCGCCTACTCTCAGGAAGCCGGAGGGATTCAGGCTGCCATACCTCCAACCCTAGTTCGAGCCCCACCCGCTTGACTGGCGGAGCGCTCGGCCGCTGCCCACGGCCAGCGGATCGATCCGGCTGTGTCACCAGGAGGCGAACCACAAAGCGCGGATCGCCAGCAAGCGCGCGAAGAATCGGCACGGCGAAGTCAGCGGTACCGAAGAAGACGATCCCGAGCACCATGCACGCCTAAACCCGCTGGCGCGTCGCTCGCTCCATGGCACTCATCGCGAGGAATTCGAAAGCTCCCCTGACATTGTGACCGGTCTTCGCAGAGACGATCGCGTGTGGCGCGTGTATGACGCGAGCGAAGATCCGGCCCCACAGGATCGGGAACGCCGGTGCGAGGTCGGCCTTGTTCCCAACGATCAGCAGGCCAGCCTCGGGTGCGTACTCCCGACAGCGGCGGTACCACTCAACTAATCGCTCGAGCGAGGACAGGCTGGTGACGTCGTATACCAGGAGCGCCGCCTGGGCGCCCAAGTAGAAGGCGGGGCGGTTCCCGCTCTGCCCTTCGATATCCCAGATGGCGAGCTTCACGAACTCGTCGTCGATCCTGAACTCCTGGGTGGTGATATCGATGCCGAGCGTTACTTGCCGTGCTTGGCTGAACTTTCCCCGCGCATACCGGCGCACCAGGGAAGTCTTGCCGACGTTCCCCTCTCCGCCGATGATCACCTTCAATGTCCGTTGCATCGCTACCCCCGAGGAGTCCAGTCGGTGAATCGGGGCTCAGTATAAAGCGGTCACGGCCCAGGGATCAACGTACAATCGTGGGGCGACACTGTGGCCGGACAGCCCGTGGGCACTGGCCTTCAATCGTCGAGGTTCTTGCGAGATGGAAGACCTTGCTCGGAAAAGTCGCGTCTCCTCTCCCGATTACACCCGGCTCCTCGCTCTGGCGATCCTTGCTTTGGCGCTAGCCGTCCGCGTGGTCGGCTTGACCTGGGACGCTGGATATCTCCTCCACCCGGATGAACGCTTCCTCACCATCGTCGCAGTCGACCGCATTCATTGGCCGGGCATCTCCAACTTCCCTATCATGCTTGATCCCGCTCACAGCCCCCTCAATCCACGCGCGGTCGGCCCGGATGGGCATCCACAACAGTATGCCTACGGCTCGCTGCCACTCTATGTCGTGAAAGTCGTGGCATGGATCGCAGGGCGTTGGCTCCATCCTGCCCCGCTACCACATACGACAATCGCGTACGTCGGGCGCTTTCTTAGCGCCCTCCTCGATGTGGCGACCATCGCGCTCGCAATGGCCTTCGCACGCCGGGCCTACGGGCGGGCAGCCGCACTGCTGACGGGGCTCCTCCTCGCACTCAGCGTCATCATGATCCAGCAAGCGCACTTTTTCGTGGTCGATCCCTGGACGACGACGTTCACCATGGCCACTCTTGTCTGCGCGCTGCAGCTCGCCAAGACAGGCCGAGCACCGTGGGCACTGCTTTCCGGAGCTGCGTTCGGAGCCGCGCTTACCACGAAGGCGAGCATTCTACCCCTCGCCCTCCCTGTACTCCTCGCCATTGCGTGGCCGGCCCTGTTCTCTCGTGACCGAAAGCGGAGCAGCCGGGCTCGACTGGCTATGGCGTTCGTCGGTGCTGCGGGCATGACGTTCCTGCTCATCGAGCCGTACGCAGTGCTGTCGCCCAGGCCTTTTTTGAGCGACCTTTTGCTACAGTGGCAGATCGCCACCGGTCGGGTGGACGTGCCGTATACACTCCAGTACGTTGAGACGACACCGGGGATCTACCAGATCGAACAGCTCGTCAAATGGGGTCTCGGCCCCTCACTGGGTATCGCCTGTCTCGTGGCCGTGTTCGTGGCCGCCCGCCGCTGGTGGACGGCTCGCCGGCCGAGCGATCTGATCCTGCTGAGTTGGATCGTCGCGTACAGTGCCAGCATAGCCGGAGCGGAGACAAAGTACCTGCGCTACCTGCTACCGCTGGTACCAGCGCTGGTCATCCTTGCGAGCTCGATGCTGGTATCCTGGACGAGTCGGAGCAGATCAGGGCTATACCGGGCTGTCCCCCGCATCACCGTGGCTGGCGTCGTTCTCTCGACCGCTGTATGGGCTTTGGCTTTCTCCTCAGTCTATTGGCAGACCCACCCGCGGATCGCTGCCTCACGCTGGATGCTCGACAACATCCCAAGGGGGGCGTCGATAGGGCTGGAGCACTGGGACGACGCGCTTCCCCTCAACCTAGACGACGTGCCAAATGCGAGCACGGCATTCCGGACAGTGTCCTTCAACCTCTACGACATACGTCCGAACGAGGAGGCATTCGACTACATCGTTTCCAATCTCGAGCAGGTCGACTACATCGTCCTCAGCAGTAATCGTCTGGCCGGGTCGATACCTCGGGTGCCGTGGCGCTACCCGGTGACCGCCGAGTACTACCGACTGCTCGAGCGTGGGCAGCTCGGCTTCCAGCTCGTCTACGAGGCGCGCACCCTGCCTCATCTCGGGCCGCTCACGATCGACGACCTTTCCGCGGACGAGAGCTTCACCGTCTACGACCACCCGAGGGTCAGGATCTATCGCAAAGTGCAACAGCTTTCACGTCAGGAGCTCCGCGAGCGCTTCGCATGGGCGCTCGCCCAGCCGTTCGACCCGAGCCGAGAGCGACCCCCAGAGTACAAGGCTTTGCTCGGGCGCCCGGCATCGACGATCCAGATCGCAGACGATATTGGCTGGTCGACGCCGCTCACCGGATTTCAGCCGGTCGCGGTCGTTTGGTGGCTGCTGATTACGACCATCGTCGGAGTTACCGTCTTACCCCTCGCCCTGCGGCTTTTCCCTTCATTCCCCGACGGAGGCCTTGGCCTCGTGCGTCTCTTGGGCCTGATAGCGACGGGTTACCTGACCTGGATCCTTGTGAGCCTCGACGTCATGCCCTTCACCATGCCGTGGCTGATCATGCCAGCGGCTCTGGTGAGCGTCGCAGCCAGTGTTGCCGCTCGGTTACGACCCGCGCAGCTCGCTAGCTACCTGCGCCCGCGTAGGCTGTACCTCGCTGCTTCTGAGGCGGTCTTCTGGCTCACCTTCCTGCTGTTTCTCACCTTTCGGTGGTTGAATCCGGACCTGTGGCACCCGATCTTCGGCGGCGAGAAGCCGATGGAACTCGCCTATCTTAACGCGGTGGCGCGGAGCATGAGCTTGCCACCCTACGACCCCTGGTTCGCCGACGGCACGATGAACTATTACTACTACGGTTTCTTCCTGGTCGCGTACCTATGGAAACTGAGCGGTGTTGCGCCGGAGATCGGCTTTCAGCTCAGTGTCGCCACGCTCGCCGGATTGCTTGCGAGCGGCCTCTTTAGCTTGGGAGCCGCCATCGGCCATGCACTCCGGCCTCGCGGTCAGCTGACCTGGCTGTATACGCTCGCGTCAGGTGGCCTCACCGTCGTCCTGGGCCTGTTGACCGGTAACCTCGATCCCTTGTGGCAGATCCTTTCGCGCAACACGCTCACCATCGATTTCTGGCAAAGCTCTCGCGCTGTCACCAACGCGATAACCGAGTTCCCATACTTCACCTTCCTGTGGGCCGACCTACATCCCCATGCCATCGCTCAGCCCCTCATCGTCCTCTTACTCGCACTCGTCTTGAGCCGCTGGTTTGAGGCACGGCAACGCCTGCTGGCCTGGAGCCTGCTTACGGCCGGTGCCGCCAGTTTGACCGCCGGTTCTCTCGCGGTGACGAATACCTGGGACACGCCGCTTGCGGCTCTTTTGCTCACTGTCCTCGCTCTGGCGCCAGCCCTGAGGCAGGCCCGGTTCTCCGTTCAGTCATTGGTGGGTGGCGCACTGCTCGCCGTCGCACTGGTGGGCGCAAGCTGGTTCTTGTTCAGCCCGTTCTTCGAGCACTTCGTTTGGGTCGCTGGAGGGCTCGCCCCGACCACAAGTGGGACGCCGGCCGGTGAGTACCTGACTCACTTTGGCGTCCTCCTCGGGTTGCTAGCCACTTCAACACTCTGGTGGCTGATGCGAGAGCGCTCAGCTTGGCAGACGAGCATCGCCCGGGCCGCCCTCTTCGGCGCGGGCACCGTAGCCGCAGGCTATTGTTTGGGGAAATTCTTGTTCGCTCGCGAACTCGGGATCCCGCTAGAAGTTGACTGGGTGGGACTGGTCACGGCGCTGCTCGTCGGCATGCTCGCGCCGTTCGTCGCGCTTGCGCTCACCGGCGGGCAGTCCGGACACCTCGAGCTGCTGGTCGGGGTGGCTCTGCTCAACGCGACCACCGGACTCCTACTCGCACTTCGACCCGCCGCCGGTGTGGCCTTGATCCCCGCCGTGCTCGCTTCAGTCGCCGTACTTCGCCTGCGGCGCAGATCGGCACTCGGCTTCGTTACCCTCGTTGCATCCGCCGGCCTCTGGATCACGATCGCGGTCGACCTCGTGCTCATCGTCGACGACCTCTACCGGTCACCTTGGGAGCGGATGAACACCGTTTTCAAGTTCTACCTTGAAGCCTGGCTGTTATTCGCGGTCGCCGCGGGAGCCGCCGCCACGTGGCTGTTTTGGACGTGCTGGCAGGCGCTCGCTGTGACGGCGGAGACGACGCTCGGGATCATTTCACGCTGGGCCCTTCCTTGGCGACCACCAGTAACCAACCTGCGAGTCGTCGGAGCCCGAGCCGCACCGTATCTTCTGATCTTGGTCAACGTCTTCTTCCTGGCCGCCGGCCTGCTCTACCCTGCTCTCGGCACCCCGCAGCGGCTTGCCCAGCGGATGCCGACTACCCCTTCTCCGGGGAGCCTCGATGGCTATGCCTGGATGAAAGGTGCCTGGATCCAGAATCAACTCGGCGAGCCGCTCATGCTGACTGGTGATTACGAGGCTATCCAATGGCTACGGGAGCATGCACGCGGGAATCCGGTGATCGTAGAGGCCAGCATCGGGCCTTACCGGGGGAACGGCGCCCGCTTCTCGTCAGCGACCGGCCTTCCGGCCGTTTTAGGATGGGACCGGCACGAGCGGCAGCAACGGCAGACGCCAGCAGTCGACCAGCGGCTGCTCGATGTTCGCGACTTGTACCAGACAACCGATCTGGAGCGCAAGCGCTGGTTATTGCGCCGCTACGGCGTGCGCTACGTCGTCGTCGGCGATGTCGAGCGGCGCTGGCGAATCGATCCTCCGTTCGCTGGCGCGCGCACGAATGCCGAGCCATACGCCTCCGAGGCTGGGCTCGCTGCGTTTCAAAAGCTCGAGGGATCGCTGCTCCGGCGTGTCTTCCAGTCGGGCTCGACGATCATCTATGAAGTGCTTCCCTTCCCTGCCCTGTCGCCAGCGACGAATGGAGCAAGCCCCACATGACCGTCGGTGACACTGCGATCCAGGCGATCCGTTGGTATCTAGCGGTCTCGCTGCTCGGATGGGTCGGGTATCCGATTCTGTACCGTGCCTGCGCCCGCTTGATGGATCGCGGTCTTTCTCTCGCCCGGCCTGCGGGGCTGCTCCTCGTCGTCGTGCCGGTTTGGTGGACATCGGAGACGCTGTCGCTGCCGTTCCGCGTCGAGACCCTCGTGACGGCTGCGGGAGTCGTCGCTCTCGGGGGTATGGTGCTCGAGCTGACGCGTCCTGGTGCTCTCTTCTTTATCAAGCAGCGGTGGCGCCTTGTCGGTGTCCTCGAGCTAATGAGCCTCCTCGCCTTCGTTCTTTATGTCGCATTTCGAGGCTTTCAACCCGATATCGCCTACACGGAAAAGCCGATGGATTTAGCGTTCCTGGCGAGTGCTACCCGAACTGAGCGGTTGCCGGTCCCGGATCCGTGGTTCGCCGGGCTGCCGGCGAACTACTATGTCCTTGGTTACGTGCAGGCCGCTTCGCTCGCCAAACTGACCAGCACGACCCCTGAGATCGCCTTTAACCTCGCGCTGGCGACGGTCTTCGCGCTCACAGCGACGGCGACCTTCGGGATCGCCGCAAACCTGGCGCGGTTCTGGCAACCTGATGCGGTCGGCAGGCGGTGGTGGCTCGGCGGAGCTGCAGCGGTCGTCTTGCTCATCGGGCTCGGCAACCTGTACACCCCCTGGCAACTGCTTCGCAACCCCGGCAGCACGCTGCACGCCTCCTGGTGGCAGGGGGTCGGTTGGCGAGCCTCACGGGTGATCGTCGACTCCGAATTCCCCTGGGACGGCGAACCACGCCCGACGATCAACGAGTTCCCCGCCTTCTCGTTCGTCCTGGGAGATCTCCACCCTCACCTTTTGGCTCTCCCGACATTGTTGCTCGGGCTTGGAGTGGCGCTCTCTCTGTTCCTCGATCCTCTCAACCGCTGGGGGTGGTTCCTTGGAGGATTTGTCGCGGGGAGTGCCTATGCAATCAACTCCTGGGATATGCCGACTATCGCCCTGTTCACTCTGGCGACGCTTCCGGTCTCCACCGCCTCGATCCGCAGCGCGACCAAAGTGCTAGCGGCGGTGGCCTTCGTGCTGATTGCCATCGTCGTCTCCTTCCCGTTCAGCCACCGCTATGTCCCATCCTTCGGCGTCCAACCCGAGCTCATCCCGCAGCCGTTTGCCTCGTTACCCCTCGTCGGTTGGCTGACCCGGACAATCGGTATCGTGGTGTGGTCGCGGAGTTCGGTCGGAGAACTGCTGCTCGTCCACGGGCTGTTTCTGTTCCTTGGCTGGCTCCTGGTGATTTTCCTGGTCGAGCGCCTACCCGAACCGCTGCGCCCCTCTCCCGCAGTCAGCGTCGCGGCGATCGGTTCCGTTGCGGCTCTGGCCCTCCTCGGTGGGTTTCCAGCCCTGATCCTCTTCGGATTGCCGGCCGCGGCCTTGCTCTGGGTCGCTTGGGCCGGCGGCCTGCCCGCAGCGGAGCGGTTCACTGCACTGCTTCTCGGCCTCTGCTGGGCGTTAATCACGGCGGTGGAGATCTTTTACCTACAGGATGTTTTCGGTGATCGGATGAACACTGTCTTCAAAATCTACTTCCAGGCATGGGCCCTCCAGTCGGTAGTATTGGGAGCTGCGCTGCCCGCTGTGATCCATCGCCTCCGAGCCACTCGTCGCGCGGTGAGGCGTGGCCTCGGCGCCGTCACGGGACTGCTCGTGCTCGGTTCAGCGACCTACCTCCCAATCTCTGCCTATCACTGGACGGGTGGCTTTTCCACTTGGAGGGGGATCGATGGCCTGAGCTATCTAGAAGCGACTGCCCCAGACGAGGCAGCTGGGATCGCCTGGTTACGCACGTACCCCTCGCCTGGCACCATCGTCGAGGCGCCGGGTTGCTCCTACGGCGTGACCGGCGGTATCCCCCACAACCGCGTCTCGATGGCAACCGGCATTCCCACCGTCCTCGGCTGGGGCGGTCACGAGTACCAGTGGCGCCGAGGTAGCGCGGCTCAGCTCGCCGAACTGGATGCGCGCCGCGAGGAGATCGCGGCCCTCTACCAGGAGGCGGATCCCGGACTGTTGAGCGCCATCCTTGAGCGATATCGCGTGAGCTTCGTCTACATCGGGATACTGGAGCGGCGTGGCTTGGGGCCGCAGTGCAGCACGCTTTCCATGCCCGATCCCCAGCGGCTCGAGCGCTCGCTGGAGGCGCTCGGCTGGCGTCGGTACTTCGCGCAGGGCGAGGTAGCCGTTTACGGCCCGCCAGGAGAGGCGGCACCCTGACGAGATGCCGCATTGTGACCGGTCAAACTCAATTGACCGGGGGATACGCCTGTGGTACGATTTGGGCCGGCCTCGCCACTCCCGTGGCGAGTGCTGTTATCCCTGTACGTAGGATGAGGAGGGCTCCATCAGTACTACGAGACCACTGCGTGTGAACGAGCGCATCCGCGTACCCGAAGTCCGGCTCATCGACGAACACGGTACCCACGTCGGTGTTGTCCGTACTAGCGAAGCGCTTCAGCTGGCGCGTGAGCGGGGACTCGACCTTGTCGAGGTGCAGCCGAACGCGGTGCCACCGGTCTGCCGGCTGATGGATTACGGCAAGTATCGGTACGAGGAGAGCCGCCGCGAGCGAGAGTCGCGCAAACGGCAGCGAACGATTGAAATCAAGGAAATCCGCATGCGCCCGCGAATCGATACCCACGACTTCCAGACCAAAGTTCGCCAGGCGCAGCAGTTTCTGGAGGACGGCGCCAAGGTCAAGGTCACCGTGCTCTTCCGAGGGCGCGAGATTGCACACCAGGATCTCGGGGAACGCTTGCTCCAGCGGATGGCGGAGCAACTGCGCGATCGCGCTGTGCTGGATCAGCCACCGCACTTGGAAGGGCGGACGATGGTGATGCTTCTCTCGCCCTTGCAGGCCGCGCCATCCACTTCCCGGCCAAGTGCGCCTGAGCCGGCCCGCGAGCCGACGCAAGCGATGGAATAGGGGACGTACGATGACGAAAGTGAAGATGAAGACCAAGCGAGCCGCAGCCAAGCGCTTTAAGGTCACCGCGACCGGGAAGATCCTCCGGATGCGCGGTGCCCGCGGCCACAACCGGACGAAGAAGACCAAGCGCACGATCCGCGCCTTCGACAAGATGGTGGAAGTAGCTCCCGCCGATCGGCACCGCTTCAAGCAGCTCTTACCCTATAGCCTGTGATGCACCCAGCCTCAGCCCCGAGACAGGCTTAGAGGTACCGCCTGTAGACGCGAGATCGGTCGGAGCAAGAGGGCACGAGAGGAGACAGTACGGGCAATGGTGAGAGTTAAGCGGGGCGTCACGAAGCGCCGCAGGCACAAGAAGGTCCTGCAGCTTGCTAAGGGGTACCAGCTTACACGGAGCAAGCTTTTCCGCCATGCGAACGAGGCGGTGCTCAAGGCTCTGCGATACCAGTACCGCGACCGGCGCGACCGCAAGCGCGACTTTCGGCGGCTCTGGATCGTTCGGATCAATGCGGCAGCCCGCGAGCATGGGATGCCGTATCGTGAGTTTATGCACGGGTTGAAGCAGGCCGGTGTCGAAGTCGATCGAAAGGCGCTCGCCGATATTGCCGTGCGTGATCCAGCCGCCTTCGCTCAGCTTGTTGAGGTCGCCCGGCAGGCGAGCTGATGCTGTGTCCTCCGGTCTCATCACCAGCTTGAGCAATCCCTGGGTCAAGTATGCCCGCTCCCTCCACCAGCGACGCGCCCGCTACCGTGAGCGGGCGTTTCTCGTCGAGGGACCGCGAATCATCGCCGATGCCCTGCGCGCTGGCGCCACCCCGACGGCCGTGTTCATCGCGCCCACACGGACCAGAGATCACTTCGATGACCTCATCGAAACGGCACGCAGCAGGTCTGCCCGCGTGTTGCTGGTCGCTGAGCACGTCTTTGACCAGTTGACCGATACGATGACGCCGCAAGGGATCGTTGCCGTGTTCCCGTTCCCAGATTTGCCGGTCGTTGTCCCCCATGGCGAGGCACCGCTGCTCCTCCTCGTCGACTGTTTGCAGGATCCAGGCAACCTCGGCACGCTGCTGCGCTCCGCCCTCGGCGCCGGAGTCCATGCCGTGTACCTATCTCCAGGTACGACCGACCCTTTCGCACCGAAGGTCGTCCGCGCGGCGGCAGGCAGTCACTTCAAGTTGCCGCTCAGATGGGTTCATTGGGACGTACCGGAGGAACTCTTAATGCGGTGCAGTCAGCGACTGGCTGCCACGCCCCGAGCTAAGCGGCAGTACGATGAGGTGGACTGGACGTGCAGCGCGACCGTGCTGATCGGCAGTGAAGCACACGGCCTCTCCGACAGAGCGATGGCCATCGTTACGGATCAGATTGCGATCCCCCTCCACGGAGGGCTAGAGTCGCTCAACGCCGCAGTGGCAGGCTCAATCATCCTCTTCGAGGCAGCGCGCCAGCGGCGTGTCGCCGGCAAGATGTGAGCAGCTTCGTCCGCACCTGGAAGCCATATTCGAATCGAGCGGCATTTCGGGCGTAGGCTTGAGAAATCTGCAATTTGTGCTATAGTGGCGGTGATCTCGATGTGACGGTTTGTCCGGAAGGGAAAAGGGGGTAGGTAAACTATGCGCAAGAGCGATCTAATCAGGACAGTCGCAGAGAGGTCGGGGATGCGGCAGAGCCAGGTGGCCCCGATCGTCAACGCGGTCTTCGCCACAATTCAGGAGGCGCTTGCCTCCGGCGAAGAGGTGAGCATCGCCGGCTTCGGTACCTTCCGGATCAGCGAGCGGGCTGCCCGTGAGGGCCGTAACCCTCAGACCGGCGCTCGCATTACTATTCAGGCCCGCAGAAGCCCGAGTTTCCGGCCTGGCACACAGCTCAAGCGTGCTGTGGCTGGGCGCTAGCCCCAAACTGTAGCGTTTCTCGGTACCCCGGGCGTGAGCCTGAGCGCTCCGCTCGGGGTACTCTATCTCCCGACACCAGCGTCAAGGTCTGCTTCGTTACCCCGCAGGCTGTGAGCGCTCGCGGAGCTGGCTTGCAGCGATCTCTTCGAGATGAGCCAGCAGACCTGATCGAGCAGCGCTCGCGGCCGCCAGGACCGCCTGCCGCATCGCCCAGGCATCCGAACGCCCGTGGGCTATATAGACGAGGCCAGCCACACCGAGCAGGGGCGCGCCGCCATAGGCTCGATAGTCCAAGCGAAGCATCTCGCGGCGTAACGTCGGCCGAAGCAGCACGCCTAGAAGTTTGGTGTACCAATGGCGGGCGAGTGCGACACGCAACGTCTGTTGAACAAGGGCGGCGGCTCCCTCGGCCGTCTTAAGCAGAATGTTGCCCGTGAACCCGTCGCAGACGACCACATCCACTATCCCGTCTGGAATCTTGTGCGGCTCGATGTTCCCCACGAACGATGGCCCGAGAGCGGCTGCCAGGAGCTGATGGGTCTCCCGTACCAGCCGGTTCCCCTTCGTCGGCTCCTCCCCGTTGCTCAGCAGAGCAACGCGTGGCTGCAGCACTCCCCAGACCGCCCGGACATAACCCGCGGCCAGTATCGCTTGTTGGACAAGCCACTGGGGTCGTGGATCCACGACCGCCCCTGCATCGATCACCAGAACCCACCTGCCCACCGTCGTCGGAAACGGGATGGCCAGCCCGGGCCGTTCGATACCAGACAATCGCCCGAGGTGGAGTACCGCAGCCGCTACCACCGCGCCGGAGTGACCGGCGGAGACGACGGCGCCCCCCCGTCCGGCCTTCAGTAGCTCCATGGCCACCACGATCGAAGATCCAGTTCGCTGGCGAACGGCCGCAACTGCCTCCTCCCCCACCCCGACCGTTTCCGGCGCATGGTGGATCCGGATCAGCTCCCCCAACCCTGTGTCAGGCACAAGCGAGCGCACCCTATCCTGGTGCCCCACCAAAATCACTGAAACCCCATGCTCGCGCGCGGCCAAAATCGCGCCCTGCACTGGAGCAGCGGGGGCGTGATCACCACCCATGGCATCGACGATGACCGGTAGCTGCGCGTGTGAATCAACGGTTCGCCCAGCGTTCACTAGCTTCCGCCCTTGTCGGCTCGCGGGCGTTACCCGCTCGGCCTCGCCCTGGCGCGTCGACCTCTCAGCTCGGCTCGATCCGCGCGCCGGTCAGCCTCGGAAGGCCCACCTTACAAACCGTTCGACGCGCACTGAAGCGATCCCGGCACCCCGAAGCTCAGATGTCCAGGTTCCGCACCTCACGTGCATGCGTCTGGATAAAGCGACGACGCGGTGGGACGGCGCTTCCCATCAACATATCGAACGTCTCGTCAGCACGCACCGCATCCTCGATGGTGACCTGCAAAAGGGTACGGCGGCTCGGATCCATCGTCGTCTCCCAGAGCTGCTCCGGGTTCATCTCGCCTAGACCCTTGTATCGCTGCACTTCCCACTTCTTGCCGTCACCCTGGTTCAGGATAGCGTCACGCTCCTCGTCTGAGTAGACGTAGTGCACTTCCTTCCCGCTCTGAAGCCGGTAGAGCGGCGGCTGGGCGATGTACAGGCGCCCGTCGACGATCAGGCTCTCCATGTGACGGAAGAAGAACGTGAGCAGCAGCGTACGGATGTGGGCGCCGTCCACGTCGGCGTCGGTCATCAGAATAATCCGGTGATACCGCAACTTCGACGGGTCGTACTGCTCGCCGATCGAGGTGCCCAGCGCCGTAATAAGCGCGCGAATCTCCTCGTTCTGGAGCATGCGGTCGAGCCGTGCCTTCTCGACGTTCAAGATCTTGCCCCGCAGCGGTAACACCGCTTGAAAGCGGCGGTCGCGCCCTTGCTTGGCCGAGCCGCCCGCCGAGTCTCCCTCAACAATGTACAGTTCGGCACGCGCTGGATCGCGTTCGCTACAGTCGGCGAGTTTACCCGGCAAGCTGAAGGTCTCTAGTGCGCCCTTGCGTTGCACCAGTTCCCGTGCCTTGCGCGCTGCCTCGCGGGCTCGAGCAGCAGTCACACACTTTTCGACGATGCGACGGGCCAGCTGCGGGTTTTCCTCAAGATATGTTGTGAACGCTTCATACACGACCGACTGGACAATGCCCGCCACTTCGGCGTTCCCGAGCTTCGCCTTCGTCTGCCCTTCGAACTGGGGCTCTTGGAGCATCACGCTGATGATCGCCGTGAGCCCTTCACGCACGTCCTCCCCGCTGAGATTGGCGTCCCCCTCTTTGAGGAAGCCGGTACGGCGCGCGTACTCGTTGATCGACCTCGTCAGGGCGGCTTTGAAGCCGGTCAGGTGGGTGCCACCATCGATGGTATTGATGTTGTTGGCAAACGTGTGTGTCGACTCCCCATAGCCGTCGTTGTATTGGATCGCGACCTCCACCAGGCAGGCATTAAGTTCGCGTTTGACATGGAACGGCCGCGGTTGCAGTACGTGCTTGTTACGGTTCAGGTGCCGTACGAACGAGACGATGCCACCCTCGAAGTAGAACGTGGCCTCGCGATCAGAACGCTCGTCCAGAAAGACGATGGTTAGGCCACGGGTGAGGTACGCGATCTCGCGCAGCCGCTGCAGGATCACGTCCGCGTTATAGTCGATCGACTTGAAGACCGTGCGATCCGGCAGAAACGTCGTCGTGGTACCGTGGTCGTCGTGGCTCGTCTTTCCAGCCACCTCGACCGGGGTGACTGGGACACCCCGCTGGTAGCCCTGGCGATAGATCTTCCCCTCGCGACGCACCTCAACGACCAACCACTCGGACAGCGCGTTGACGACCGATGCACCAACGCCGTGCAGCCCACCGGAGACCTTGTACCCTCCACCGCCGAACTTCGCACCCGCGTGGAGCGTCGTCATGATCACCTCGAGGGCCGAGCGCTTCAGCTTGGGGTGGGGGTCGACCGGGATGCCGCGCCCATTGTCGCGCACCGTAACCGAGAGGTCGGAATGAATCGTCACGTCGATGCGGTCGCAGTGCCCGGCGAGCGCCTCGTCCACGCTGTTATCGACAATCTCGTACACGAGCTGGTGGAGCCCACGAGTGTCCGTGCTGCCGATGTACATGCCTGGGCGGCGCCGCACCGCCTCCAGCCCTTCCAGTACCTGGATTGACGAGGCGTCGTACTTGGGTGTCGACATCTTCACCATCTTTCTCGCCCCTGTGATTCACGGACGTGCACTCTTCGATGCCTGCTGCGCTAGCACCCCAGCGATACGGTCACGGTAGAAGAGCATGGTGGCAAGCGCGAGCCCTGTGACGAGGTACGCATAGCTCACCGACGCAAAGGGCATACCCCAGGGCGTCCTCGTGAACAGGCTGAGGGCGATCGGGGCACCAGTCTGGATAAGGGTCACGACCAGAATGAACCGAAGGGCCTGCCAGAAATACGAACGCAGCAGGTGGTAGCTCAGGTAGAGTGCGCGTAGCGGACCGGCCTGTGACAGCACGATCGCCTCTTCCACGAAGAATGTAAGCAGGAATACCCAAAGGAAAAGCGCGAACAGAAACAAGGACATGAGCGGCAGTATCAGGGCATCGATGCCGATCAACACCGCCAGTGCCACGGTAATTGTTGCCGGCATCACCAGCAGGACAAAGAGGCCGAACAAGATAAGGTTGAGCCCCACCAATCTCAGTCCGTTTTGCACAGCCGCTCGCGGCAATTCCCGGCTGATGACCGGGTATCCGCGTACCAGCCGGCCAAGCATCGTCAAATACCCCATTCCCAACACAACACCAGTAACAGCGAGCACCAGGATCGAGGGCGGCACCAGCCACCACGGGAGTTCTATCCGTAAGGAGCGTACCGGCAGCTCGGGCAATCCTCTGACTCCCAGAGCAAAGACAAGCGTCGGCACAACGTCGCTTAACAACAGAAACACATTATCGAACTGCGAACCAAGCTCAGAAATCAAGCTCTGCGCCTGAGTATCTGCTCCTATCTGTCCTAGCCAGTCTGCTACCACACGCAGAAAGGCAAGGGGCGACAGCCGCGGCCCGAGCCAGTACACAACATCCAGAGCGACCAGACACAGGATCATGTATGGCTGCCGGTTCAGCAGCGCATACGCGGTGCCGATCGTGTCGATAACGCCCGGCACGGTCCGACCAGCACCCGCCTGCGAGATGCTCACCCCTTTCCTCCCAATCGCCTCAGTACCGCCCAAGTTGCCGCAGCCGCTCATCGGTGATACCGAAGTGGTGCGCTACCTCGTGAATCACGGTGTCGCGCACGATCTGGCGCACCTCGTCGATGGTTCGAGCTGTGCGGCAGATGGGCCCTTGAAAGATGGTGATCACGTCCGGAGGTACGAGGTTATACGATGATACGCGCTCCGTCAGTGGAATACCTTCATAGAGCCCGTACAGGGTGCCGCGTGCGATCCCGGCTGCCCGACGGTGGCGATACCTCGGCTCGCGTTCGACCACGATCTCGACATTGTCAAGCGCCGCTGCAATCTCCGGCGGCAACTCCTCCAACGCTTCCACAACGAGTTGCTCAAATGCCTGTCGACTGAGCAGCATGACGGCTCCCGAGATGAGCGGCCGCACCCCAGCCAGTATACCATTTTCATTGTCCGTACGCTAAAACCCGGCCACACCTCGGCCGCCTGAGCTCAGCGGCCGAGTGCTCGCTCGAGCAGAGCCCGGCCGATCGGAAGTGCGACCTCGGTGCCTGACCCAGCGTTCTCCACCACCACCGCTACGACGTATTGCGGTTCCTCCCGACCGGCAAAGCCGATGAACCAGGCATGAGGAGGGCGGTCACCGACTTCGGCAGTACCCGTCTTGCCTCCGACCACCGCCGCTGGGATCTGCGCGCCCCGGGCATAACCGTGCTCCACCGACCAGCGCATGGCCTGCTCGAGCTGCATGGCTGTCTCCGGCGACAGAGCCCTGCGCCAGGCACGGGGTCGATGCTGCTCGACGATCTCCCCGCTGGCTGTCTGGATCTTCTCCACGAGGAAAGGAACCGGTTCCTCCCCGCCATTGACCACGGCCGCCGCTACCAGAGCCATCTGCAATGGCGTCACCAGCAACTCTCCCTGGCCAAAGGAGGTCTCAGCCAGACCGGCGGGGTTCGTCAAGTACCCCGTGTCCACGCTAACTACACTCGCCGTTACCGGCAGGTCGAACGGAATCGACTCGCCGAATCCAAATCGATGGGCCGCTTCCGACAACCGGCTTGCTCCCAGTTGTAGACCGAGCTGTGCGAAGACCACGTTGAGCGAGTAGCCGTACCCTTCCAGGAGCGTGTAGGATACCCGGTTCGGGTCCGGCCGGTTCTGTTCGATGATGACCCGAGAGCCAACCGTAAACGCACCCTCATCTCGGTACAGCGTGTCGAGGTTCGCGATCCCGCTCTCGAGCGCGGCAGCCAGCGTTACCGTCTTGAATGTCGAGCCTGGCGGATACCGCCCCTGAGTTGCCCGCAACACCAGCCGCCCGTCATTTGACTGCTGCAACGATGCCCAGTAGGCACGGGCAGCCTCGAGTTCCTCCGGCGTCGCGCGCGTTCCGACGGAGAGCGCATTCGGGTCGAACGTCGGCGCACTCGCCATCGCCAGGACAGCGCCTGTTCGAGCGTCGAGCAGCACGACGGCTCCAGCACGCCCACCGAGCAGGCGATCAGCTTCGGACTGGAGTTCAGGATCGATGGTGAGGACGACATCGTAGCCCGGCGTCGGTCGGTTCAGAATTCCGTCGATCCACTCGCCTAGGCGTCTCATGCGGGTCCGGCCACTGAGCGCGCCGTCGTACGCCAGCTCGACGTTTGCCGCCCCGTATAACGCCGGCGAGTAGTACCCGGCCAGGTATGCGGCCGGGCCGAAGGGATACACTCGTCTCGATCGGCCGTCCTCGCCGACCCTCGTCTCGGCGAGGACTGTACCGTCACGCGCCAGAATTCTCCCACGTCGCGACTCCGGAGTCAGCACCTGGCGACGTGGGTCAGCCACCACTTCTGTCCCGGTGGAAACAACGCGCGACTGGATCCGCTCGCGGTCGAGGGCCTGTGCTCTGATAAGCTGAGTCGCTACCAGGAGAAACCCGATGCCAATGACGGCTGCCACATGGATCATAGCCCGATCCACAGGGTGTGCCTGCCGCACGGTCGCCGGCCACAGCGCGATACCCCAGAGCAGCCCCACGATTGCAAGCAGCACGAGCCATCGTGGATCAGTGCGCTCCTCGATGGTCGCCACTCCATAGGCGACGATCGCGGTGGCTGCGACAAGTGCAGCGGAGCGGACGAACCAGCTCACCGCAGTTCCCCTACCCTCTCGCTCGCCTTGAGCAGCAGCGCGACGATAAGGAAATTGGTCAAAAGCGAACTCCCTCCGGCACTGATGAACGGCAGCGTGATGCCGGTGAGCGGCAACAGGCGGACGTTTCCACCGAGGATAATCAGCGTCTGCAGCCCCAACACGACAGTGAGCCCGGCCGCGAGTAGCCGAACGAACGACCCTCTGGCTCGGAGGGCGATCAGCGTCCCCCGTGCGACGAGGAGCACGTACAGCCCCAGCACCGCCGTCGTCCCCAGCAGGCCGAGCTCCTCCCCGAGGGCAGCGAGCGCGTAGTCGCTCGCCACCAGGGGAACGAACTGAGGGAACCCGAAGCCCAATCCGGTGCCGAATAGGTGGCCGTGGGCGAACGCGTAATCGGCCTGGATCGGCTGGAATCCCGCGTGCAGTGGCTGGCTCCAGGGATTGAGCCATACCTGGATACGCACCATGACGTGACTGAAGAGGTGAAGCGCGACCCACACTGCCGCCGCAAACGTCAACAGACCAGCAGCCACATAGGCTATCCGGCCTGTCGCCATGTAGAGCATGGCGAGGAAGATACCAAAGAGCAGGAGTGCGTTGCCCAGGTCGCGCTGCAACACCACCGCCAGGACTGAGAGACCCCACATGACGAGCATCGGCAGCAGATACGGTAAGGGAGGGATCGTCACCGGGCCCAGGCGGTAGCCGGTCGCGATGAGGTTCCGATAGTCGTCCAAATATGCGGCGAGGAAGACCACCAGGAGGACTTTGACCAGCTCACCAGGCTGCACGGTGACGACGCCGAGGTCAAGCCAGAGCCGGGCACCCTGGATCTCTACACCGAAGAGCATCGTGACCACCGTCAGCGCCAGGCCCACGACCGCCGCGGTGTACTTGTAGCGACGCAGCCAATCGAGCCGCCGAAGGAACGTGAGAGTGCCCCAGAGGAGACCAAAAGACATGACGAGATACACCAGTTGTCGCTGTGCGAGCGTCGCCCACCCCGCGTCGTGCTGCAACACCAGTTGGAGCCGCTGGCTCAGCAGAAGCCCTAACCCGCTCAACATGGCGACCAGCGGGAACAGTACCTGATCACCGCTGAAGCCGATCAGGCTCAACCACACACTGGTGCCGAGCACCATACCCATGAACACGAGGCTGACCCAGATGTCTGACCAGCTCCACCGTGTGGAACCGGTGCCGGAGAGATAGATGGTCAGCAACCCAACGATCCCAAGGAGCGCGGGAAGCACCAAGAGCTGCAGCTCCAGCAGTCGGACTCGGGCGGCCACAACCTCACCTCTCCCGGAACCGCTGAGACCAGATCGCAGCCCCCATTGTCAGCCGGTCGGCTCGCCTGGCAAGTAGCGACCGAGCAGCAAGCTGAAGCGTCGACGTACCTCGCTGGGAATCGCCTCGGGCGCAGTCACGATCGCCTGCGCGAGCGCGTTTGCACAGGCGCAGGTCGGCTCCCCAGAGAGCAGTGGTATCAGCTCCTTCAACACGAGCTGTGCCGTCTGCACGTTACGGTGCAGATTCTCGATCACCGTTGCGACGTTCACTGGCTGCTCCGAAACGTGCCACACATCGTAGTCGGTTACCAGCGCGAGGATCGCGAAGCAGAGCTCAGCCTCGCGAGCCAGCCTCGCTTCGGGCATCGCAGTCATACCGATGACATCGACTCCCCAGCCCCGGTAGATCCTCGACTCGGCCTTGGTCGAAAACTGTGGCCCCTCAATGCAGATGTAGGTCCCGTGGCCGTGGACACGCGCTTGGGCTCGCCTCGCCGCTTCGATCAGCGCGAGCCGCAACTCAGGGCAAAAGGGCTCGTCCAGCGCGACATGGACAACCGGCCCATCCTCGTCGAAAAACGAGCGCGGGCGTCGCACCGTCCGGTCGAAGATCTGATCCGGCACGACGAGATCGAGCGGTGCGATCTCCTCACGCATGCTCCCGACAGCACTGATCGAGACCACCCTGCGCACACCGAGCTGCTTCAGCGCCCAGAAGTTCGCCCGGGCCGGCACGGTACTCGGACTGATCTGGTGCTGCAATCCATGCCGGGGAAGAAAGGCGACCTGAACTCCTTGTAGCGTCCCGATCGTGATCGGCGCGCTTGGCGGGCCAAACGGCGTCTCGACCGTCACCTGCTGGGTGTTCACTAGCTCGGCCATGCGGTACAAGCCACTGCCGCCGATAACCCCAATCTCCGCCTGCACATCCTCCCCCTTCCACTCCCGGCAGTCGCCCGGAATTGTACCTGGAGCGCAAACCGGTGACGGTGACAGGCAGGTACCGCATACTTTCCCCAGTGTTGGAGAAGGGAAGCATGCGTTCATCGAACCACTCGCTGAATCGGACTTTCCTCACACGCCGCTTCACCACCCCACTCCTGGCGGCCCGTGGGATCGGGCTTTGGGCCGCTACCGTCGGACTTATCGTCCTGGCCTCAGCCTGGATGCTTACCGTGGCCGACCGTCTGAACCAGGTGGGAATTCCGAGGCCGGAGGCTGCCGCTCGTGAGGCCCTCTACCCCGGAAACGTCACGCTCCCCCATCCCGCCGTCTCAACCCAGGGTGACTGGGTGACGCAGCAGGTCGGCGGCCAAACCTACCTCGCCACTCGCGCTGCCGGCGCCACGCTGACGATTCCGTTCTACGGCACTGCACTCAGTCTCACCGCTCGCACTGGCCCCGACGCCGGCCGCGTGTATGTGACGGTCGATGGCGCTCCGGTATCGGGTCTCCCACGCGACGATCTCGGAGCCTTCCTGACGTTGAGAGCACCAAAGGCTGCCGGCACGGTCGTTCTCGTCACCGCCGAGCTCAGGCCAGGGCACCATGTCGTCACGCTGACGAACACGTCAGGTGTCGAATTGGCGGTGAGCAGCGTGGAGGTCAGCAATCGACCTGGGCTCGGTTGGGTGCTGTCTCTCGGATTCAGCACCCTGACCGGACTCCTCTTCATCGTGATCCGCAGCTCTTGGTACGCGCTCGCCGAGGCTCGCGGCTGGCTCCGGCCGGCTCTTCCCCCCGAGAAGGTGGAGGACGACAGTCTTGCTTGACCACCTAGTCCGGCGCTCTCCTCGCCGCATGCGCGCAGTTGCCCCGTGGTTCAGTCCCGCGTGCGCGGCACTTCTGGTCGCGCTGGCGTACGCCACCTCTGGTTCGCCGCTGGCGCTCCTGGCGCTCGCGCTCCTCACAGCGCTCGCGGTCGTCGCCCCTCGCGGCACGCTGCTCGTCTTGCCAGCCAGCCTCGGTCTCGTCTATCAGCCCGTGCTGGTCGGACTAGGGACAACCCGCTTTAACCCGGCCGAGATCATCCTCGCGGCCACGGCTGCCGGCGTGGCAGCACGCGCATCCTGGAGCGTGATCCGCTCACCGTCGAATCGGCATCCACAATTGACCGTGCTCCGTTCCTGGCTCGGTGAACTGCGCTTCGCCCCCCTCGCTGTCGGGCTCGTAGTCGCCGGTGCGGTATCGCTAGGAACGGTGGCTGACCCCACTCACCTGCGTGAGAGCGTGCGCGACTTCCGTTGGGTCATTCTCGAACCTGTGGTCGCCTATTTCCTGTACTGCTGGTACGTCCGTGAGCCTGCCGACCGCTGGCGCGCGGTTTCCGGTTGGGTCATCGCTAGTGGCGTGGTCGGGCTGTACAGCATCGGAGCCGGGCTGGCCGGGGCGGGTGTCGAGAGCGAAGGTGTGCTGCGCATCCGTGGCCTGCACCCCCACCCGAACGCTCTCGCGCTGTACTTGGAACGCCCCCTCATGCTGGCTGCGATGCTCGCGATCGCACACTCCGGGCGCTCGCGCTGGCTTTGGGCGGCGTCGGCCACGATCATAAGCGCGGCCCTGGTGCTGACCTTTTCACGTGGCGCTCTCTTGAGCGTCCTCGTCACTCTCGGGCTTGCCGGGATACTTACCCGGCATCCGCGCCGCACCGTCGCTCTAGCCGTCGCCAGTATACTCGCCGTCGGCGGCCTCCTGGCGGTCGCGCCGGAACGGATCCTGAGCCTCTTCCAGGGTGGCAGCGGCAGCCTACGGCTCCACATCTGGAGTGCGGCGGTGGCGATGCTGCGCGACTATCCACTGTTCGGTGTCGGGCTCGACCAGTTCCTGTACCAGTACGCGCCGCGCTACGTCGCTCCCGAGGCCTGGCCAGAGCGATTCACCTCGCATCCGCACAATCTCTTCCTCGATGCTTGGCTGCGGCTCGGGTTGATGGGTCTCGCCCTGCTCCTCTCTGGGGCGGTCGTGATCGGACGCGCTCTCTCCCATGCGGTTCGAACAGGTCAGACCCTTGCGCTCGCGGCAGCGCTGGCGATTGTCGGCGGGGCGATGCACGGCTTGGTCGACAACGGCTATTTCTTGCCCGATCTTGCTCTGACCTTCTGGCTGCTCGCTGCCATACTTGAGCCAGAGCCGCGCAGCCTCGCCGAACGGGCTGAGGCCGCTAAGACGAGCTAAAGGAGCGACGTGTGCGAGTCCTTGTTGCCGGAGGCGCTGGGTTTATCGGGTCACACCTGTGCGAGTCGCTGCTGAGTTCGGGGTGGGAAGTCGTTGCAGTTGATAACTTGATCACTGGGCGACTGGCCAACCTGGCCAGCCTCCTCGATCATCCGCGCTTCACCTTCATCCAGCACGACATCACCGAGCCGCTTGATCTCGATGTGGACGCGATCTTCCACCTCGCTAGCCCTGCCAGCCCAGTCGGCTACCGCCAGCACTCGATCGAGACACACCTCGTCAACTCGCTTGGTACCTTCCATCTGCTCCAACTCGCACGCCGCCAGGGCGCGCGCTTTCTTTTCGCCTCCACCTCGGAGGTCTACGGTGACCCCCAAATCCACCCCCAGCCTGAAACCTATCACGGCAACGTGAACCCCGTTGGACCACGAAGCTGTTACGACGAGAGCAAGCGTTTCGGCGAGTCGCTGACCATGGAGTTCGTGCGTACCTTCGGCCTCGACGCGCGTATCGTCCGTATCTTCAACACCTACGGCCCGCGAACCGACCCAGGAGATGGCCGGGTGGTACCGAACTTCGTCATGCGGGCGTTGGGCGGCGAACCGCTGGTTGTTTATGGTGACGGCAGACAGACGCGCTCCCTGTGTTACGTCAGCGATATGGTTCGTGGGATCCGGCTCGCGTTGGAACTCGAGGGACTCGCCGGTGAAGTGATCAATCTCGGCAATCCCGATGAACGCACTGTGCTCGAGCTGGCCCAGCTCATCCTGGAGCTGACCGGCTCGTCTTCTCCCGTGACCTTCGCCCCACCGCGGCCCGACGACCCCGCGCGGCGATGCCCCGACATCGCCAAGGCTCGTCGCCTTCTCGGATGGGAGCCCTCCGTTGACCTTCGCGAGGGCCTGAGGATGACGATCGCCTACTTCGCTGGAACGCTCGACCATGCTCCCGCTGCCGGCACATAGCTTGGCGCGCGGCCGCGCGGTCACACGCCTCCCATCACTCGCTGGGCTGTTGGCCTCGCTCGTGCTCGCCCTGGCGATACTCTCGCTCCCCTTCCCACTGAATCTGCTCCTGGTACCGGGAGCGATACTGGGCATCCTTGTCCTCCGCTTTCCGGCGTCGGCACCGATCCTCTTGGTCGCTTCGGTACCGATCCAGAACGCCGGAGCGGTCTCGCTTGGTGTCCAGACGCTGACGGCAACCAAAGCGGCCGTTGCCGCCACAGCGATCGTTTTGCCGCTCGCCCTACTCGCGCAACGCAGGGCGTTGCGCGTGCCGCCGCCGGCTCTCGCGCTCGTGCTCTACATGATGGCTCAGGTTCTCTCGCTGCGGTCGGCACGCGAGCTGCTGCCGGGTTTGGCAGAGATCTATCGCTGGGGGGTCGCGCTCCTCGCATTTCTCGCGGTGCTTCATCTCGTGCGCGGCAGAGCGGCGGTGCTCTGGCTGAGTCTGGTGGTGGCGACCGGCGCCATCGGGGAGGCTGTATTGGGCATGGCCCAGTCTTTCCTGCGTCTGGGGCCAGAGAGTTTCGCGGTCGGCAACCTGTTGCGGGCGTACGGCACGTTCGGTAAGCCCAACCCCTACGCTGGCTACCTTGAGATGACCGGGCTGTGGCTCCTGCCGATGGCTATCTGGGCTTTCCGCGAATGCCTAGCCTCGCTCGCTGGCTGGAGGCAGGCACGGTTGGCCGGCTTCACGGCCAGCCGCCAGGCCCGGCGCGCAGTCCTGCGCCAGCTCGGGCTGTGTACGTGGCTGGCCTTGGGGAGCGCTGCGAGTCTCCTTGGTATCGGCCTCAGCTTTTCTCGGGGAGCGTGGCTGGGTATCACAGCCGGGCTTGCCGTTTTGCTCCTGGCCGCCTCGCGACGCGTGCAGATCCTTGCCCTCAGTCTAGCGCTAGTAGGTATCCCGGTTCTCCTGGCTGGCGGCGGAACCCTCCTGCCAACTCCGCTCCGGGAACGCGCAGTGCAGCTCACGTCTCAGCTCCGCCTCTTCGATGTCCGGGACGTCCAGCTCACCGATGAGAGCTTTGCCGCCATCGAGCGCATGACACACTGGCAGGCGGGCCTAGAGATGGCAAAAGCGTCTCCTCTGACCGGGGTGGGCGTAGGAAATTACAACGTCCGCTTCCCGGAGTTCTCACCTCATCCGCTGTTCCGGATCTCCCAAGGGCACGCCCATAACTACTACATCCATGCTGCGGCCGAGACGGGTTTGCTTGGGCTGGCGACGTACCTGCTGGTCTTGTCGGCTGGAGTCGCCACGGCGATTCGCGCCTCGAAGCGCGGGCCCACGCCACTCGACCGCGCTCTGGGTCTCGGGGCACTCGCGGCGACGACAGCGGTGATGGTTCATAATGTGGTCGAGAACCTACACGTGCTCAACTTGTCGGTTCAGCTCGCGGCACTTTGGGCACTCGCAGCGTCGACCCATGTCGTCCGGATCGACTCCCAGGCAGCGTCCTGGAAACCGTCCATCTCTGGCAAGGACAATGGACTCCGTGATTGAAACCGAGCGGGCAACCAGCGCGACTCCGGTTGGAGTTGAACGGGATCAGGACACACGACAGCCGCGTTTGGCGGATTTCAGGGTGTGGGGACGCCTGGCCGGGTCGTTGCTGCTCGCTGGTGCGATCGGAGCCTTCGGCCTTTCGCGGCTCGACCTCGACGTCTCAGTCGTGGTGGCAGAACTGCTCCGTGCCCAACCACTCCTGCTCGCGGTCTCGCTAGTGGCTTACTACGGCTCGATGCCGCTCCGGGCGTGGCGTTGGAGGGTGATCCTCGAACGATCCGAAGCGCTCCCGGATCGAGAGGCAAGGTTACCCGCTCTGCCGAGCCTGCTCCGTATCTATTTGCTCGGCTGGCTTGTCAACTGCCTGCTGCCGGCCAAGGCGGGCGAAGTTTATCGCACGTACCTGCTCCGCCGGCAGTCGGGAGTGCGCCTCAGCAGCACCTTTGGCACCGTCATCTTTGAGCGTGCCAGCGATCTCCTCGCGCTGAGCTCGCTGTTCGTCGTCTTCGGGGCCCTCGTCTTCGGAAGCCGGCTCATGGACACCGCGCGGCACTGGGTGGTCTGGGCGCTGCTGCTGGCGCTGTTGGTCACTATTATCCTTGCCGTCACTTATGCGCTGCGGGGAAGGCTCGTCGAGCTGCTGCCCACCGCGCTTCGCCAGGTCTTCTGGGGTCTGCAACAGGGCCTGTTCGGCGGCATCGAGCGCCTCCCCCTCATCGCTCTTCTGACCGCGGCCATCTGGAGCCTCGAAGGAGTGCGGTTCTTCGCCGCCGCCAAGGCCGTCGGCGTCTCTCTTCCCTTCGCAGTCGCGTTCCTGGCAGCCTTGCTTGCCTCGCTGCTGACGACCGTGCCCCTCACGCCCGCCGGGGTCGGTGTGGTCGAGACCGGCGTCGTTGGGCTGCTCCTCCTCCTTGGCATTGCTGAATCCTCCGCTGTGTCGGTGGCTATCCTCGACCGGCTGGTGGCCTACTGGAGCGTCCTCGTCATCGTCCCCCCGGTCTGGGCATATTCACACTGGCGGTTCCTCAGGCATGATGCGCATCGCGCTTGACTTTACTGCAGCGTTGACCCAGCATGCCGGCATTGGGCGCTACGTGCGCGAGTTGGCCCGGGCGCTCATCCCGCTATTGGGAAGTCAGGAGCAACTGGTTCTCTGGCACGGACGCGCCGTTGCGCCTGTGGCTCGCGAGTGGCCGGAGCGCGCACCCGTCCGAGAGGTCGAGCTACCGTTCTCGCCGGCCTGGGTCACGCGGCTGTGGCAACGGCTCCGTGTGCCGCTGCCCCTCGAGTGCTTCACCGGCTCGCTCACCGTGAGCCACGGGCCAGACTTCGTCGTGCCGCCGAGCCGCGCGCCCTGCCTGGTGACGGTTCATGACCTCAGCTTCATCGTGGTACCCCAGTACGCCCACCCGCGGCTGCGGGTCTACCTTGCTACCGCTGTTCCCCGCTCAGTACGACGGGCCAGCGTGGTGATCACGGTCTCCGAGCAGGTGCGCCGCGAGGTCGTCGAGTATTTCGGCCTACCACCGGAACGAGCCATCGTCATTCCACACGGCGTGACCAGTTGGCTGAGGCCACTCCGCGAAGAGGAAGCGCGAGACACGCTCTCCCGACTCGGTGTCCACGAGCCCTACTTCTTGATGGTCGGAACGATCGAGCCGCGCAAGAACCATCTCGGCGCGCTCGAAGCCTTCGCCATGCTGGCGCCACGGTACCCCGAGGTCTCCCTGGTCGTGGTAGGCCGCCCAGGCTGGCTCTCTGAGCCGATCATGCGGGCACTGAGTGAAGCTGCGGCGCGGCTGCCGGTACGCTACCTGGGCCCGGTGGCCAACAAGGATCTGGCCGCGCTGTATAGCCGGAGCCTTGCACTGCTCTATCCTTCCTGGTATGAGGGCTTCGGGTTGCCGATCCTCGAGGCAATGGCGTGCGGAACGTGCGTCATTACGACTGGAGTGGGAGCGCCCGCTGAGACGGCTGGCGACGCCGCGCTGACGATCATGCCTGGCCAGCCGGAAACTCTGGCAGAGGCGATGGAGCGACTGATCGGTGACGCTGCCCTCCGTCAGCGGCTCGCTGCGTGTGGGATACAACGGGCAGCGGCGTATTCCTGGGAACACACCGCACGGCTTCACCTCGAGCTCTATCGGCAGATTTCCGAAAGGGCCGGCTGATGGTCCGCCTGCCGGGGCACCGGCGACGATGCGATACCGGGTGTGCGGTCGATGCCTGTTGGCTCCGTCGTCACCCTTCCAGCGTATGCCTTGCAGCGACGAGGGCGAGGAAGATCGCCCGCTCTTGGGCCTTTAGCCGGGACGCGGTGGCACACCGTTGACGGTCGAGGTCACGTTGTATGGTTGAGACGCTCGTTTCCTGGTCCCCCGCACCGCTCGCTTTTTCCCTCTTTGGCGTGGCCAACGCGATCGCTCTGCTCGCGTTGGCCTGGAGCGGGCTGCCCGCCGTCGAGCGGGCGCTCACCACCTCAGCGCGGCGCGTCTTCACTAACAGCGCCACGCCCTTGGCAGCTCAGTTCTTCAACCGCGCGGTCGACTTGGTCTTCGCGGCCTTCGCCCTCAGGCTACTCGGCGTGGCCGGGAACGGCCAGTACGCGATCGCGGTCGTTACCTGGCTCTATCTCAAGACGATCTCCGACTTCGGACTGAGCGTGCTGGTGACCCGCGAGGTCGCTCAAACGGCTGCCATCGCCGGGCGGCTCCTCGGCCTGACGACACTCCTCAGGCTCCTGGTGCTCCTGGCGCTCGGCCCGGTTGTGGCCGTGCTCGTCCTCGCAGGCCGCTCCTGGTTCCACCTTTCATCGGAGAGCGTGCAGGCGATCCTGCTCCTGTACCTCTCGCTCGTGCCGGGAAGCTACAGTGAGGCGATCAACGCGGTCTTCAATGGTCGCGAGCAGATGCACCTACCGGCTGCGCTCACCGTGCTCACGAACCTCGGTCGGTTTGGCTTCGGTCTCGCGGCACTTTTCGCCGGGTACGGTGTACCAGGTTTAGCCGCCGTCTCTGTCCTCGTCACCACGCTCTCGGCGTTGGCCTTTCGACTTGCACTCCGCCACCTGCAGGTGCAGCCGATCTGGTCGTTTCCGCTGGACGAGGCCCGCCGCCTTCTTGGCCTCGCCTGGCCGCTCCTGCTGAACGGCTTGCTGATCACGCTCTTCTTCCGCCTGGATACCTTCGTCATCCAGGCGGTACAGGGCGACCGGGCCCTTGGGACGTACGACGCAGCCTACAAGTTCGCGAACCTCCTGCTGCTCATTCCCTCGTACTTCGTCCTCGCCATCTTTCCGATCCTCTCGCGCCAGGCCGGCAGTGATCGCCTGCGCGACAGTTTCGAACTGGCGGCCAAGTTCCTTCTCCTCATCGCCTGGCCGATCGTGCTCGGCACGCTGGCGCTCGCACCGTTGATGATCCAGCTCCTGGGCGGCAGTGCTTTCCTCCCTGAATCCGCCACCGTGCTCCGCGTCTTGATCTGGTTTACACCGTTACATTACGTCAACGGAGTCGCGCAATACGCCATCATTGCGGTCAACCAGCAGCGACAGATCGCGCTGGCCTACACGGTTGCCACCCTGTTCAACCTGGTCGCCAATGTGCTACTGGTTCCCCGCTACGGCTACCTCGCGGCCGCGGTGATCACTGTTCTCACCGAGATCGTTCTGTTCATCCCGCTGCAACGGGCCGTCCACCGGTACATCGGCGCGGTCTCCTGGGCTCGGCTGGCGCTGACGCCGCTGCCCGCTGTGGCGGCGATGACGGGGGGGGTCCTGCTGAGCCGGTGGATTGAGCCGATCCTCGCCGTGACGCTCGGCTTGCTCCTCTATTTCATCGCCCTGCCTCTCTCGCGCGCCGTCGGCATGACGGAGTATCGGATCTTGCGTGAGCTCGCGGGTCGGCCGCAGGCCGCCGGTTCACGCGCCTAGAAGTCGCCTCTCCAGCTCCACGGCGACCACGTGCTGATCGTGCAATCGCCAGAAGGCCATCCACCGTCCGTTCGGTGAGACCTCCCAGACCGAGTTGAGCACTTGTCCTGGGAGCGGGACCGTGCGCAGCCGTTCGCCGCTCCGTGCGTCAAGGAGTACAAGCGCGTCTGGATGGTCGCCTTCTCCGGGGTCGAGGAGCCAGAGAGCGTCCCCGCTCCCAGCCCAGCGGAATCCGGCAGCGACCGGTAAGCGCCAGCTCTCTCGCGACGCGAGGTCGAGGATCCACAGCCCATCGCCACCCGGTTCGCCGCTGAAAGCGCGCACGTACCCGAGTCGACGCCCGTCCGGTGAGAGGCGCACGTTATATAGGAATGTACCCTCAACCAGGATATCGACCGCGCCAGACTGTACGTCCACCAGCCAGATGCCCGGCTGCTCTCCTCCTGGAGAGCGAGCCGCAACGAGCAGCCGCCGGCTATCGGGCAACCAGGTAAGCGTGGCGGCCTGGAGTTCGAGGAGCGCTCGTCGCTCCCCCGTCGCGAGCTCCGCGACCCACAAGCGTCTCACCCGGTTGACTGAGGAACTTGGCGTCCGCACCGGCAGGCGCTCAAGCCAGGCGAGCCACCGGCCATCAGGGGATGGCCAGCTCAGCGCCCCACCGTTCGGCACGACCGCCAGTTCGTTCCCCTCCAGATCCACGACCGTCGTCCGCTGCTCCAGCGTGTCGGGGAGGGCTACGATACCCGGAGGCGAGGGGAGACCGAAGCGCGGCGCGAGGAAGCGGCGCTCGCCGCCGGGCAGCGTGACCAGCCAGGCGCCCATTGGCGCCTCAGGGCGGGTGTCGTAGACCAGCAGGCGCGCGCCATCGAGCCACGCCAGGAGACCGCAGCAGGTTGCGACATCGATCTCAGAGCCACTCGTGCTCGGTGGAGCTGTCGGACTCAGCGGGACGATCGCCGCAGCCGACAGGGCTGGTGTCGGGCTGGCTATCGAGGAGGGTTGCGAACTCTGGGGCGATCCTGCGGTCGGTCGAGCGGTGACCTCGACTCGTGTCGGCTCCGGCGACGCCGTGACCGTGACACGCAGCGGTACCGTCGTCGCTGGCGCCGCACTGTGAGACCCACGGCAGCCGATGACCAGCACCGTCAGCGAGAGCCCGAAAAGCGCAAGTCGAAGCCGGCTCATCTCGGATCCGTGCCTACCGGGGTGGCCAGGCGTCAGGGTACGCGTTCAGCACTGACCCACCGAACCTGACCTCCGGCTGATCCCACGGCGTACGCCACCGCTGGGGCTCCTCGTAAGCGAGCGCAAACTGCGTCCCTTCGGTTCCCAGGCCCAGCGTGATTCGTCGCCAGTCGGCATCGATGAGGGTCACCGGGTTGAACGCCCGGCGCATGGTACGGTCGCGGATCTCCAGATGCAGGTGTGGGGCGCGGTCGCACGCCGGACTAGCCGGGTCACCGACCACGCCGACCGAGTCGCCTCGCCGCACGCGCTGGCCAGCAACCAGCGGAGAGCGCTGGCCGAGATGCCCGTAGAGCGACCGGTAGCCGTTCGGGTGCTCGATGACCACGTTGTGCGGCGCAGAACCGTATGGCCCATCGACGGCGACGACCACGCCGTCCCCGATCGCGACTACCGGGGTGCCGCAGGGAGCGGCAAAGTCGACACCGAAGTGCAGGCCCTGCCCTGCGCTGTACAGATCTTCACGGTTGCGGTAGGCCCACACCGTGTTGCCGTAGAACTGGGTCACGAACCAGGTCGACGGCCCGGCTTGCGACGTGAAGGGCAGCCCGAACGGCCGCTGGGCAGAAGCTGGCTGCGCCGATCCCAATACCATCAGGCCGCCAAGGCAGATCCACGTGAGGAGGAAGCCGGCTCGCGCTACACAACGGCAACGCACCTGACGCATCTGCTCCCCGACTCCGTCGAGAACCCGCATTATCCGAGCACCAGAGACCATACCACAGCACGAGCGCTTGCCCGCCCCTTTCATGGCTTAGAATTGAACTGCCCCGCGGCCCGGGCGTCATGCGGCGAGGGTAACAAGGAGATTCCACCTCTTTTCCGAGGGTGCGGACGGGGCGACGATCACTGTAGTCGTCGCACAGAGCTGGAGAGCTCGGAGTGCTCATCGTCCTCTGCGGCGACAACCGGCTGGCGATCGACGAGCGCGTGCGCCAGCTGCGCGCCCAGTACGATCCGGACGGATTCGCGACCAGCATCTTCTCGATGCCCGGTGACGGCATCGAGGTGGTTCGCGTTGCTTGCCTCTCTCCCGGCTTCTTCGGCTCCCCCAGGTTGGTGATCGTCTACGACCTCGTAGTCTCGACCGTTGGCCAGCGCTCAGGTCGACAGGCTGCGACGCTGGCAGCACCTCTGGCGGAGTTCTTGCACGAACTCCCGGAGTCTACCGTTCTGGTGCTGGTCGAGCGCGCGCTCGACTCTGGCCTCGCGCGTGCGATCCAGAGAGCGGTTCCGGATGCCGTCGTGCAGCAGCACGCGACGCCGCGCGGCCCTGAGCTCGTGGAGTGGACGGTCGAGCGCGCTCGCCGGCATGGCAGCTCGCTCGATCGCCGGGTTGCGACGCGGCTGCTGGAGGCGCTCTTTCCTGCGACCTGGCAGCGCCCGGCTCGCGGCGACGACCTGCCACCCGATCTCTACCGGCTGGATCAGGAACTCGCGAAACTGGCCGTCGCCGCACTCCCAGCAGGCGTCATTACGAGTGAGCTAGTTAGTCAGCTCGTAATGAGCGAGGACGCCGGAGACGACTGGGCGCTGGCCGAGGCGCTCGCCAAGGGAGACGAGGAAGCTGCGATCAGGGAGCTGGAGCGCGCGCTGGCGCGGGGAATCCAACCGGAAGTGGTGCTCGGCCAGCTCGTCGGCCACTACGAGCCCTACGCGGCACTCGTGGGCGCTCCGGGAGAACCGATCGAACAAATCGCGGCGAAGACCGGACTCAGCGAGGGACGCCTCCGGCGGGCCCAGCGAGCTGCCTTGGGGCTCGACCGCACCGCCGTCGCGGAGGCGCTTGGCTGGCTGCGCCACCTCGATGCCGCGGTCAAACTCGGCCAGGCTGACCTCGCGGACAGCCTCCCGGCTCTTGTACAGCGCCTGGCTCAGCTCTTGGCAACACGAAACAGCGCGACGAGTTCATCTCGTCGCGCCTCGAAGTCGAACCAGAACCGCTCCTAGGTCTGCGCCGCTTCCAGTCGCACCTTGACCAGCCGGTTGAACTTCTTCATCAGGCGTGACTTGCGCCGGGCAGCGTTGTTCTTGTGAATGATCCCCTTGATCGCAGCCCGGTCGAGCGTGCTGATCGCATCGCCGATCGCGCGGGCGGCTGCCTCGAGATCGCCTGCCGCCATCAGCTTTTCGGCCTTCTTGATGTACGTACGAGCGGCCGAGCGGTACACGCGGTTACGCAGCCGGCGTTTCTCGGCCTGCCTGGCACGCTTTGCGGCTGACTTTGTATGCGGCAAAGCTCACTACCTCCCCATCTGCTGCCACGCACGCACAGACGCGAGCAAGTTCACCGATCCATCCTACCAGATCGGCATCGATCACAGCAAACGTCGCGGATCGGGGCTAATGTCCACCAACGGTAAGCCAGCGCAGCTAACGGCCAAGGCTGAGCCCGAGCGCCAGGCTTCTCCGCCAATCGCCGCCGTTAGCCGAGCCGCACGTGGCGTAGCCGCAGCGCGAGGATCGTGGAGCTACTGCAGAATCCGGGTATGGCGATAGACCGCGCCCTCCTTCTCGGCTGAGGAGTCGGAGGGGGCGAGGATGCCATCGGCCACCTTGAGCAGCCGCTGCCCTCCATCCGGCGGCCGCTCGTCCGGCAAACGTGTCACCTCAGCTACCGAAGACTGGAGGAAGTCACCCGACTCCACTGTAATCCCTTGAGCACTCGTCCCAGCCGCGCAGATGATTCCAAAGAAATGTGCCACTCTTGAAAACGAGGTCACCCGTTGGTCTTGGGTGACGTTGAGCAACATTGTCCACTTCTAGGGATTCGGCGGTGACGGTTCGTGCTAGGTGGTAGGTATGGTTCATCGGTAGAGGGCTGCCTAGTGCTCCCGTGCGCGGTTTATTGCCGATCCTTATGTAGTGGTCATGAGAATCGGGGAGCGCGGCCGATGTCCACTGACGCGCCTCTTCAGGGAGGCCCCTATCTACGATGTGCGCTTATGTGCGAGCGCGTGCTCGAAGAGAAGGACAACGTGCTCAGCGCTATTCGGATCTTCGAGCGCTTTATCGTCGCCGCAACGGGACCTGATGCGCCACAGAGTATCCCTAAGACCACGGTTCCTTTTGCTCTCCTGATCTCGCTCATTCCCGGAGAAGCTCGTGGGAGCGCCAGGGTTCAAGTTCAGACGGAAGAGCCATCTGGTCTCAAGCGCGAGCCCCTAGAATTTACCGTCCATTTCGACGCGCCGAGTAGCCCGGTCAATCTCATCCTGAACTTTCAACTCGATACCGAACAGCCTGGGCTCTACTGGTTCGACGTGCTGCTCGACAGCAGGCTCATGACGCGGGTGCCCCTGCTGTTACAATACCAGGCCACGCGCTTACCTTCTCGGGGCTATGCGTAGTTGATGCCGTTGTAGCAGTGTGCGTCCTAGTAACGGAATCATTATCCACACTCACCTGCAATTGCCGAATAAGCGATGCCAGTTCGCGGCGAAGTTCCTCTTCGTTCAGGATATCCTCATGATATCGAACGATAGCCGCGTCGATATTCAAGACAAGTTCCTGGAGCGACTCGTCGAAGATCGGATGCGCAGGCCAGGTAATACGAATGAACTCGCTCTCGAACTCGTCGAAAGAGAGCTGGCCATCGAGATATGCGCTAGCGATTTGGGTCAGCTTGCTCACGAGAGGAGCGACAGTCATGGAATCTCCCTCCTTTCTGGAAGTGAAGCGCGTCACTGAGGAAGAAATGCGTGAACTCTTCAAGAATCACAGCCTTCTCGATCGAATCCAGCGCGGCGAACTCACTCCTTGTCCGAAAGGCAAGCCTCGTCATGTGAGTAACCCGAGCCACACCGAACACTGTAGCATGAGCCAGATGGTCTACTACTTCGATCGACAGGGCAAGCCTCTTGTGTTAGCCCACCAGTACGTCCGAAGTGACAGTACCCTGGGCGCAAGCGGCCTCCCAGACCCGAAACGGCTTCAAATCGGTAATATCGTTTACAAACTGCCCAAATCTCGCCCTTAGGGTATGTGGTGTCCGGCCCTGGTCGCGAGCTGCCCACCTCCCAGCGAAGGTAACAATGACACGTTTCTGGTCGCCTGTCACGCGGCCCTCGGCTCTCCAACCCTTCGGGCCTTCGGCGGCATCGTGAGCACCGCCACCAGCAGCCCGCTGCTCATCTCCTACAATTCGGCCTGTGAGCGACGCGACGCCTGGGCAGACCCAGGAGTTGACCAGCATCGAGAGAGACACGGCTCGCGGCGTGGGCGCGAACGCCGCCATCGTCGCGGCTGCCTTCGTGCTGAGCCGCATGCTCGGCCTGATCCGCGAGATCCTGATCGCAGCCCGCTTCGGTACCGGCCCCGACTACGACGCCTACGTGGCGGCTTTTCGTATCCCCGATCTCCTCTTCCTCGTGGTGATGAGCGGCGCCTTCGGCTCGGCGTTCATCCCTGTCTTCGGCGGGTTGCTCGCTCGCGGGGACCATGCGCGCGCCTGGCGACTCGCCAACACTGTCCTCACGCTGGCGCTCGTCGTGCTCGCAGTCGCTTCGCTGCTCACTTTTCTGCTCGCTGGCTGGCTGATCCGTACGCTGGTTGCCCCCGGCCTCGCCCCGCCGCAGCAGGATCTCGCAGCCGACCTCACCCGCCTGCTCCTGCTCTCCCCGCTCCTCCTCGGCCTCGGGGCGGCCGGGAAAGGCATGCTCGAGGCGCAGAACGCCTTCGCGGTCGCTGCCTTCGCGCCGGTGCTCTACAACCTCGGCATCATCCTGGGCGCGCTCTTCCTGGCCCCCTCCTACGGGCCGTTCGGTCTGGCGATCGGCGTCATCGGCGGCGCGCTCGGCCATGCCGGGATTCAGTTCCTCGACCTGCTGCGGCGCGGCTGGCGATTCGTTCCCACCCTGGATCTCCGCACCGAGGGGCTGGGCCAGGTCGGCCGCTTGATGGCGCCGCGCATCCTGGGACAGGCCGCCTTCCAGGTTAACATGATCGTGATGACGAACTTCGCATCCCGGCTCGGTGAGCGCCACGTCTCCGCGCTGAACTACGCCTTCCAGCTCTTCATGCTGCCGCACGGCGTGCTCGCGCTCAGCCTCTCGACCGTGATCTTCCCGCTGATGGCTCGCCAGTTTGCCGTGGGCGATCTTTCTGGTATGAGTCGGACGTTCCAGCAGGCGCTCTCCCCGCTGCTCTTCCTGACCATCCCGGCGACACTCGGGTTGCTCCTGTTCCGCACCAGCATCGTGCAGGTCTTGTTCCAGTTCGGCGCCTTCTCGGCGACCTCGACCGAACTGGTCGCCGCCGCGCTCGGCTACTTCGCCCTCGGCCTGGTCGCCTTCGCCGTCGTCGAGGCCGTCACCCGCGTCTACTACGCCATGCAGGATACGCTAACGCCGGTGCTAGCGGCAGTCACCACCATCGCCGCCAACATCGCGCTGAGCTGGCTGTTGACGCCCTCCCTCGGCCATCGCGGGTTAGCGCTCAGCCTCTCGCTCACCACTACCCTGGAGATGGCAATTCTTCTCCTGGTGCTGCGTCGCCGCCTCGTCGGTCTCGGAACCGGGCTCTTCGGATCGCTAGCGCGGATGCTGGCGGCCGGCGCGGCGATGGCCCTTGCCGGCTGGTGGCTGGCCGGCCCGCTGGCACGTGCCACCGACCCGACCGCCGGCCGTTCCCTTAGCCAGCTTCTCGCCTTCGCCTATACTCTGCTCACTGTTGCCGCTTGCTATTTCGTCACCGCTCGGAGCCTCGGCGTCGCCGAGCCGCACCAGTTCCTGCAACGCCTCAGAGGCAGGAGGCGAACCCCCTTTAGTAGCCCGGACTGAGCGCCGGCGCGACAGCTATACTTGCACGGTGAAACCGAACGCGCCGTGTTCGAAGGACGCAATGACAGCACAAGAGCTGATTCGTAACTTCAGTATCATCGCACACGTCGACCACGGCAAGTCGACGCTGGCCGACCGTCTACTGGAGTTCACGCACACCATTAGCGACCGCGAGATGGTCGAGCAAGTGCTCGACTCGATGGATCTCGAGCGCGAGAAGGGAATCACGATCAAGGCACGGGCCGTTCGTATGCACTACACCGCCAGCGACGGCCAGACCTACGTGCTCAACCTGATCGACACGCCTGGCCACGTCGACTTCTCGTCCGAGGTCAGTCGGAGCCTAGCCGCCTGCGAGGGTGCGCTACTGGTCGTGGATGCGGCCCAGGGCATCGAGGCACAGACGCTCGCCAATGTGGCACTCGCGATCGACCACGGCCTGGCCATCATCGCGGTGATCAACAAGATCGACCTGCCGAATGCTATGCCGGAGAAGGTGGCCCAGGACATCGTGAGCCATATCGGCCTGCTCGAGGACGAGATCATCTTCGCCTCGGCCAAGGAAGGTATCGGTGTCCCCGAAATCCTCGAGGCGATCGTTCGCAAGATCCCGCCCCCGTCCGGCGACCGCGCAGCGCCCCTGCGCGCGCTGATCTTCGACTCGCACTATGACCCGTACAAAGGCGTGATCGCCTACGTCAAGGTGGTCGACGGTCGTATCCAGACCGGCGAGCCCATCTTGATGATGGCCACCGGCGTCGCCTCCGAGGCGCTGGAGATCGGCCAGTTTCGGCCGCTGATGACACCGGTCAGCGAGCTGGCCGCTGGCGAGGTCGGCTACGTGGCGACTGGGCTGAAGGTTGTGCGGGACGCGCAGGTCGGCGACACCATCACGCACCGCGACCGCCCTGCCAGCCAACCGCTGCCGGGCTACCGGCCGGTCAAGCCGATGGTCTTCGCCAGCTTCTACCCGGTGGACAGCGACCAGTACCCGGAGCTTCGCGACGCCCTGGAGCGGCTGCGGCTGAACGACGCCGCGCTCGTCTTCGAGCCGGAGTCTTCCGAGGCACTCGGCTTCGGCTTCCGCTGCGGCTTCCTCGGCCTGCTGCACATGGAGATCATCCAGGAGCGGCTGGAGCGCGAGTACAAGCTCGAGCTGCTCGCGACAGCGCCCAGCGTGCAGTACGAGGTCGTGAAGCGCGACGGCACAACGGTCATGATCAACAAGCCGTCGGAGATGCCGCCGGCCGGTGAGATCGAGGAGATCCGCGAGCCCTGGGCCCGGGTTACGATCCTCACCCCCTCACGCTACATCGGCTCGATGATGGAACTCGCGACCGACCGCCGCGGTGAGCTCGTGGAGATGGACTACCTCGACCAGGATCGCGTGCGCCTGGTCTTCGACGTGCCGCTGGCCGAGCTGATCGTCGACTTCTACGACCAGCTCAAGTCGCGGTCGCAGGGCTATGCGTCCCTCGACTACCAGCTTGTCGGCTACCGGGCCGGCGACCTGGTCAAGCTGGACATTCTGGTGCATGGGCAACCGGTCGACGCGCTCTCGCTGGTCACGCACCGCGACCAGGCGTATTACCGGGGCCGCGAACTGGTGCAGCAGCTCCGCACCCTGATCCCACGCCAGCTCTTCGATGTCCCCATCCAGGCGGCGATCGGCAGCCGGGTGATCGCGCGCGAGACGATCCGGGCGCTGCGCAAGAACGTCCTTGCCAAGTGCTACGGGGGCGACGTGACCCGCAAGCGCAAGCTGCTCGAGAAGCAGAAGGAAGGCAAGGCCCGTATGAAGAAGGTGGGCAGCGTCGAGATCCCCCAGGAGGCCTTCCTCGCCGTGTTGAGCCGCGGGGGTGACGGCACCCGCACACGGGAACGCGTCTCGTGAGCGCAACCGCAGACATCACGATCGTCGGGTTGGGCCCGGGACGAGCCGGCCTCCTCACCTCAGAGGCCCGTGAGGCCCTGCGGACAGGTCGAGTCTTCCTGCGGACGCGCCACCATCCGACTGTGGACGAGCTCCCCGAAGCCAGCGCTTGGCCCTCCTTCGACGCGTTCTACGAGCGAGCGAACCGTTTCGAGGAGGTCTACCAGGGGATCGTCGAGTCGCTGCTCAGCGAAGCAGCGCACGGGCCACTGGTCTATGCCGTGCCAGGACACCCGCTGGTCGGCGAGACGACGACACGCCTCATCCGAGAGCAGGCTCCCAAACGGGGCCTGAGCGTGCACATCGTGCCCGGGCTGAGCTTCGTCGATGTGGCGTTGCCGCTCCTCGGGGTCGACGCGCTGAGTGAGAACCTCCAGTTGGTGGACGCGCTGGAACTTGTCGTCAGCCTCGAGCGTCAGCCGTTCTCCGCCGGGAGCTGGCCGTTGTCGCCGCTCCGGCCAGCGCTGGTCGGCCAGATCTCTAGCCGGCTGATCGCTGGCGACGTCAAGCTGGCGCTGTTCCGGCTTTACCCCGAGGACTGGCCGGTGACGCTGATCCAGGCAGCCGGAACCGCCAAGGAGGCTGCCAGGCAGATCTCACTCTACGAGCTCGACCACCGGGAAGTCGACCATGTGACTGCCCTATACCTGCCTCCAGTGCCGGTCGAGCGGGCACAGACGGTCGATGCCCTGCAGCAGATCGTGGCACGCCTGCGCGCGCCCGGTGGGTGCCCCTGGGATCGAGAGCAGACCCACCGGACGCTCCTTCGCCACCTCATCGAGGAGACCTATGAGGTCGCCGACGCCATCGAGTCTGGCGACTCCGAGGCGCTGCGCGACGAGCTGGGCGACTACCTGCTCCAGGCGCTGATGCACGCCCAGATCGCCGAGGAAGCGGGCGACTTCACTCTGGAGGAGGTCGCGGGCCACGAAATCCGCAAGCTGGTGCGGCGACACCCCCACGTCTTCGGCGATGTCATAGCGGAGACGGCGGGAGCCGTCCTGGCGAACTGGGAGCGGATCAAGCAGGCGGAGCGAGCCGAGCGCGGGGAAGCCGAGGAACACCCGCTGGGACGCATACCGGCAGCGATGCCCGCTCTGGCGCGGGCCCAGACACTGATACGGCGGGCGCGTCGGCACGGTCACGAAGCGATCCCTTCAGACACGCTGGCCTACTGGCGATCCGTACTCGCGGACGGCCACGTGACCGAGGACAGGCTCGCGGTCGCACTGGCAGCGCTCTGCGCCTTGGCACAGGAGGCTGGCCTCGACGCCGAGCAGGCCCTGCGCCGGTGGACGTTGGCCCTGGAAGGGCGCTTGCGCGATCACGGATCCTCTGTGGAGGGCAGCTGACCTGTGCAACACTCCTGGGGAACGAACTGGGTTCGAGGAGAGGGTGACAGTATGGCGGAATCCCCAACGACGGTGCGAAGGCCCGGTGCCCGCGCCCACACCACCTGCGGAGAGCTCCGGCTCGGCGATGTCGGCCGCCTCGTAACACTCAAGGGCTGGGTGAACCGGCGGCGCGACCACGGCGGCTTGATCTTCCTCGATTTGCGCGACCGCTACGGCATCACCCAGGTGGTCGCCAACCCGGCGCATTCGCCGGACGCGCACGCCATCGCCGAGCGCGTCCGCGGCGAGTACGTGCTGGCGGTGACCGGCCGCGTGGTGGCCCGGCCTGAGGGGACCGTCAATTCGGCCTTGCCGACCGGCGAGATCGAGGTACTGGCCGAGCGGATCGAGATCCTCAACCCTTCCAAGCCGCTTCCCTTCCCGATCCACGAGGAGACCGAGGTCGACGAGTCGCTACGGCTCGAGTTCCGCTACCTCGACCTGCGGCGCGAGCGCATGCAGCGCAACCTGATGCTGCGCCACCAGGTGATGCGCTTCATCCGTCAGTACCTCGACGAGCGCGACTTCATCGAAGTCGAGACGCCGATGCTGATCAAGAGCACACCCGAGGGAGCCCGCGATTACGTCGTGCCCAGCCGGCTCTTCCCTGGGCACTTCTACGCGCTGCCCCAGTCACCGCAGCAGCTCAAGCAGCTCTTAATGGTCGCCGGCTTCGACCGTTACTACCAGATCGCGCGCTGCATGCGTGACGAGGACTTGCGTGCCGATCGCCAACCGGAGTTCACCCAGCTCGACCTCGAGATGTCGTTCGTCGACGTCGAGGACATCCTGGTTCTGATCGAGGGCCTCTACACCGAGCTCTTCGAGCGGTTCTCGAGCAAGCCGATCCTCCAAAAGCCGTTCCCGCGCCTGACCTTCGCCGAGTCGATGGCGCGCTACGGGAGTGACAAGCCGGATCTGCGGTTCGGCCTAGAGATCGGCGACGTGACTGACCTCGTCGCCGGCAGTCAGTTCACCGTCTTCGCCCGCGCCGTCGAGGAGGGGGGCGTCGTTCGCGGCCTGGTCGCGCCGGGCATGGCGAGCGCCTCGCGCCGTCAGACCGATGAGCTCACCGAGCTGGCGCGCAGCTTTGGCGCCCGGGGGCTGGTCTGGCTTGCCTTACAGCACGATGCGGGTGAGCTGACCGCCCGGTCTCCGGTTGCGAAGTTCCTGAGTAGCGAGGAGCTCTGCGGGATCGCCGCTCGTTTTGGTGGCAAGCCGGGAGATCTTCTCCTCCTTGTGGCCGACCAGGTTGACGTGGCAACCAACGTGCTGGGCCGGCTGAGAAGCCACCTCGGCCACGAGCTGGGGCTTGTCGACACCGGCGTCCATGCCTTCTGCTGGGTCGTCGATCCTCCGCTCTTCGAGTGGAATGCCGAGGAGCAGCGCTGGGAGGCAATGCATCACCCGTTCACCGCGCCGATCGATGAAGACGTGCCGTTCCTGGAGACGGATCCCGGCCGGGTACGAGCGAAAGCCTACGATCTCGTGGCCGACGGACTGGAGCTAGGCACGGGCAGTATCCGGATTCACCGTCGAGAGGTGCAGAACGCCATCTTCCGGATCATGGGTTACGACGACGCGGAAATCGATCGCCGTTTCGGCCACCTGCTGCGCGCCTTCGAGTACGGCGCACCGCCTCACGGCGGCATGGCGCCTGGCCTCGACCGCACGGTCATGATCCTGGCCGGAGAAGAGACGATTCGCGAGGTCATTGCCTTCCCCAAGAACCAGCGCGCCCAGGATCTGATGTTTGGCGCACCGGCACCGATCGACGAGCAGCAACTCCGCGAGCTGCACATTCGCGTGGTGCTGCCCGAGGAAGAAAAGCAAGGCTGAGCACGAGCTGCTTGGCTCAACCGATCGGGTCAGCCAAGCTTCCCGCCGGATCGTCGTCGCTGACCTCGCGATATGCGTCCTGGCACGAGCCCTCCTTTGTGCCTGTGCCTCTTGCTCCTATCGGCTTGCCATGTCGCGAGGTCGGTACCCGCTCACTCCTCGTACAGCCGTTCCCCGCGGTGCAGGCGCTGGGCAATTCGGAATGTCTGGCTCTGCGCCCGCATCGTCGGCGCATGCGCTGCAAGGTATCGTGTTGCGGCGACCAGGATATGGGTCGCCTCTTCGGTCGCCCCACGCGTTGTGACCTGGCGGACGGCAGCCTCGATCATCTGAATCGTGTGGAAGTTGCGATCCTCTCGCAGCAGCAGTCGCCCCAGCGCCGCGATCAGCTTAGCTAAGTCACCCCCGCCGGCAACGTAGCGAGCCACCAGCCGGCCGGCTTCGTCGACCTGTTGCTGTCGGTCGAGCAGGCCAGCCAGCTCGTCCAGCAGCGCTCGTGGGTCATCGGGAGCTTCGTCGACCGCAGGTAGCCGTACAGCCGGCACGTTGAGGAACCGGTCGAGGTAGACGCTCATCGCCGCGTCGAACACGCCACGGAGCAACTCTGCTGACGGCGCCCGGCGCAGCCCCTGCTCGACGGCGTTGGCGAACGTGAACGTGTGTAGCGCCGTATCCCAGTCTCCGAACTCGTTGCTCGTCGGGAAGCGGGCGATGCGCAGGGCAGCGGCGTAGGAGACCGTGCTGGCCAGCTCGACCTCACTCGCGCCCTGCCGGAGCGCCTCCAATAGCTCCTCGACGATCGCGCTCGGGTCGTCACCTACCAGCACTGGAACGAGGCCACGTGACCCCTGCCACGTGCCACGACGCGCTCGCCCGGCGCTGAGCGCCGCTGGCAGGGCCGCGAACGCCTCGTCCAGGATAGCCACCAGGTCTACTGGATGGCGCCACTGGTTCGACTCCTCCATTCGGTCGCCGTCGGCATAGCCTGGCACCAGGCTGGCCAGCACCGGCTCCGCGAGATCCCAGCCCACGGCATCGAGCGCCTCGAGCGCCTTATTTGTGAAGTCGAGCGGGTGGCCTACGCTCACGTACCGGTGATCGGTGATGGCCGCGAACAGCATGTTGGCCAACTGCCGGCGGTCAGCGCCACAGTGCGCTGCCGAGACGATACACCGTTCTGCCCCTTCGGCATCCCGCACCTCGATGAACCGCCGGAACCAGCGCTTGAGCGTGTCAGCGTCGTGCGGCCCTCCCGGCAGCGGCCGGAGTGGGAAGCGCGGCGACGAGTTGCGGGTATCGCTGGCCACCGCCGACAGGCCGTGATAGAGCGCCTGGGCACGATCCTCCGCTGCCAGGTGCGGAAGCAGATTCACCATGCAGGCGAGGATCGTCAGCCCCTGGCCCCAGCCTTCCCGGCGATAACGCGCGCCAGATTCGAGACCGATTCGGGCCGCCAAAGCCGGATCCCCGGCGCTGTCGAGCATGGCGATGGCAGCCTTAGCAATCACTAGCGAGATGTTGCGCTCCAACCCCTCGCGCAGCCGCGCACGCTGCCGCTCTCGAGCATCGACCGGCGCCGTCAGATCGACCCACACCTCGTCACCGCGGATCTCGACCGGATAGGTTCGAATATCGCTGGCCCAGGGATCGAATGTGCCCCCGGTCGCCAGATCGAAGCGGGCGTGGTGCCAGTGGCAGGTCAGGATGCCGTCCTCGACGGTGCCGCGATGCAGCGGAAAGCCCATGTGTGGGCAGCGGTTGTCCAGAGCATACACGCGCTCCCCCTGCGCGACCAGCAGGATCGCTTGCCCGTCGAGCGACACAGACAGTCTCCCCGCTTGTCGGAGCTGGTCGAGGCGCGCTGCACAGACGTAGCGGTTCGCCATTGTGTCCTCCTACTCCGCTCTCTATCTCGCGAACACCTGCTTCACGCAGGGCCTCAGCTGAGCACCCGGCACATCACCCCGGTGACAACCTGAAGCGATGCCACGGCACTTCTGGTTGAAGAGTACGCCTCTCGCTTCAGAGCCTGCGTCGATACTCTAGCCCATCCGTGACCGCTGTCCCCTGTCCATTCGGCCAGGTGCTGGCACGGGACATCCAGCCCCATCAGTGCCGTGCCTTTGCCCGCCGCTCAGCGGCGCACATCAAGCTCCTGCCGATGCTGGGCCCGCGACACCGTGGCTCGACCGCGATTGCAAAGCCCGCTCGCACCCTGGACCAAAGCATGCCGGGCACGAGTGACGGCTGCACGAGGCTGATAGAGACAAATCCAATTACTGTCGTCCCATTCATGGCGACGAATAGCTTCGTATGCGGAGACACGGCTGCAAACTGAAAGCCGGAATCATCGCGTCTGGCCGCGAAACCGTATTTGGTACGCGAACTACTGGTGGGAAGACCCGTGAGGACCTAGGTCAAGGCCAGCTCTGCTGCCGTCAGAGTACACCCAGACGGCTTCGCGGGCGATCTGCTGCCCGAACGGCTCCTGTCGGATCTTCTCCCACTCGTCAACGGTATAGACCAGAAGATCCGCCGGAACCGGCAGGCAGAGTGTGTCGTACCTCAACGGGCGCAGCATCCAGGGTGTCGAGTCGTCCTCGACGATCACGATCAGGTCGACGTCGCTTCCGAACCCCCAGTCGCCGCGAGCATAGGAACCGAAGTAGCCGATGCAGCGGATCGGCGGTTGAGGATGTTCCCGCACCAACGTTATAGCCCATACGCGCACGGCACGGTCAACCAAGTCGCGGTCGGGCCAAGTGCGGGCGGACGAAGTCCAGGATCGCACGGGCGTACTCCACTGCCTGGGCGCTCTGCAGCGGGCCATAATGCTCGAACAGCGCTCCCTCCGGATAGCTGTCCGGATAGCGCGTGGGAATGTAGAGGGTATCAAGGTACCGTGCTCGCTCAATCAGTTCGGCTGGCGGCAGAGCCGTCTCCGGCAACTGCGTCAGCAAGCGGGCCACCGCATGGCCCCAGATGTCTTGACCCAGCGCATGGTGTAGCGCCTCTACCGCCTTCTCGGCCACCTGATGGGCGGCGAAGCACGCCCACTCGTGCCAGCCCTCCAGGCGCGACTGTTCGGCCAGGGCGAGGTCGCGCTCGGCCTGGCGAAACCAATCCGCTGCGCGCTGCACCATCGTTAATCTCTCACCGTCGTTGTCAACACCCGTGAAGGCATCCCTGCGAGTTCACGTATAGGCTGGTCACCCCTGTGCTCGCCATTCTAACTCACCGCCCACCCACACGAGAGTGACACTAGCTGAACCTTCTGGAATCGCGTCGTCCGGTTGACACTCAGCACGGATTGCCCGTACGATGCATCCCGGTTCCGCAGCCAGTGCCGCCTGGGAGCCCGCAATGGCGCGCCTTGCTTCGCAGCGAGTCGATCGTGCTCTCATTACGCCGCTCTTCCTCGCCGTACATGAGTCGAAAGGATTCCGAAGCGACAATGAAGATCTGCGTCTGCGTGAAGCACGTGCCCGATCCGAACCTGCCGGTGCAGGTAGATCTCGACACTCGGCGACTGGTTCGCGACCCGGCGCATTGCATCCTCGACCCCGGCGACGAGTACGGCGTCGAGACGGCGCTCCGGCTCGTCGAGGCTCATGGCGGGGAGGTGGTTGTTGTGTCGATGGGCCCGCCGGCAGCGGAGGACGCGCTCCGGCGAGCGATGGCGATGGGCGCTGACCGTGCGATTTTGGTAAGCGACGAGGCACTCGCTGGCTCGGATGTGCTCGCTACGGCCCGCGCGCTCGCGGCCGCCATCCGCCCCGAGCAACCAGACCTCGTGCTCTGCGCTACCGAGAGCACCGACGCGTATACCGGGCTGCTCCCTGGCGCCCTGGCCGCCCTGCTCGACCTGCCCCAGCTCACCTTCGCCCGCACAGTCGCGGTCGAAGGGAACATCGTCACTGTGCAGCGGGCGACAGAGACGGGATACCAGCTCGTTCAGGCGGCCCTCCCCGCGCTCGTCACCGTGACGGCCAGCGTGGGCGAGCCTCGCTACCCCTCGTTCAAAGGCCTGATGGCCGCCAAACGCAAACCGCTTATTACACGAGGACTCGCTGTGCTCGGCGTAGAGCTGCGCGAGGTAGGCGAGCGGGGCGCACGCGAGCGGGTACTCGAGGTCAGGGAGGTTCGGCAGGTGAAGCAGGGCCGGATCGTCGTCGAGGACGGGACTGGCAGTAGCATCGAGGAGATCCTGGCCTTCCTGCGGTCGATCCAGATGGTGTAGGAGGCGGGCATGGGAGAGCGACGAGTCTGGGTCTGGACGGAAATCGCCAGCGATGCGCCTCACCGTCTCTCGTTGGAGCTGTTCACTCCGGCTCGCGCACTCGGTCGGGCAGAGGCTGTCGTACTCGGCCTGACGAGCGAGCAGGCTCTCGAGCAGTTGGGCGAGTTCGGCGCCCAACTGGTCCACTACGCCGCCGATCCCATCTACGCTCAATTCCTCGTCGAGCCGCACGTCGCCACGCTTACCTCCCTGATCGAGTCCGAACGGCCCGATCTCCTTCTCTTTCCCAGCACTCCGACGGCTCGCGACGTGCTCGCGCGCCTGGTTGGGCAACTAGGCCGCGGCGCCATTGCCAACGCCGTCGCGCTCGACTACGACACAAGTGGGCGGCTGCTGGCGACCGTGCCTTGCGGGGCTGACGCGCTGGCCACAGTCACGTTGGAGGGCCCACTCCCCCACCTCGTCCAGCTCCGCCCCAAGGCATACGCTGCTGAGGCTGTGGGCGGCCAGACAGAAGTTTGTCTCGTCGATCTCCCTGTCGCTGAGACGAGTTGCCGTGTCCGGGTGATCGAGACCGTCGAGCAGTCGGCAGCGGGGCCGAACCTCGAAGAGGCCACCGTGATCGTCGCCGGGGGGCGTGGCCTCGGTCGAGCAGAAAACTTTCGGCTGCTGGAGGAGCTAGCCAACACACTCGGTGGTGCCGTCGGCGCCAGCCGTGCTGTCGTGGACGCCGGTTGGGTGCCGTACCGTTACCAGGTCGGGCAGACAGGAAGAACGGTGAAACCGACGCTCTACATCGCTTGTGGGATCTCGGGCGCGATCCAGCACGTGGCCGGAATGCGCGGCAGCCGATACGTCATCGCGATCAATACCGATCCCGATGCCCCTATCTTCGAACTGGCCGACCTCGGTGTGGTCGGAGATGCACTCACCATCGTCCCCAAGCTCACTGAACGGATCCGAGCTCGATGACGAGGCTGACCACGCTCTGGCGCCACATCACTGCATTCGCCTGGCTAGCGATCGCCCTGGGCATCGCCACCATTGTCGCTGGCGAGCTGGCCGGCTGGGGCGGGGCACGCCTCGTCGCCGCAGCGCTCGTGAGCGTTGGCGGCCTCGCACTCGGCATCGCCTCCGGCATACGCGAGCCCCATCGAAGACGCTGGCGCGGCTGGCTGGCGCGGGGCGGATTGGCGCTCCTGTGGCTCCTTGCCGCACTCATTTCGCTCCCGGCCGTGCTGGCGCTGGGAGCCGCAGCGATCGGGTCAGTGCTTCTGGTCTCTGAGGGCGCAATCGACACGATATCCCTTGTAGGCCTCGCGGTCGCGGCGGGCATGCTGGCGGCGATGACGGCTGTGACCCTCGTCGCGCTCCGTGCCACGCGTGCGGCTCTGTCGAAAGTCGGCGGTCGGCAAGTGGGATCTGGTACCAGAGAGCGGCACTTGTGATCCCGACACGAGAGATCACCTGGAATGTCGATCTCGTCGGCCGGATTGCGCTCTATGCGTTGCTGGCGATCCCGGTCGGTATGCTCGCCTTCGGGCTAGGCCGGCGTGCCCGCTTCTGGCGGCTCGGTCGAGCGGACGACCGGCTCGATCGCTTAACGACACGCGTGTGGGGCGCGTTCGTCCAGGCTCTTATGCACGCTCGCATCGTCCGGAGACGAAACCTCTATGGCGGGGTGACGCACGTACTCATCTTCTGGGGATTCATCGTTCTCTTCATCGGAACGGTCATCGTTATGGTCGAACACGACGTCGCGGTGCCGCTTTTCGGGTTTAGCTTCTACCGTGGCAACTTCTACCTCGGTTTCAAACTGGCTATGAACCTCGCCGGGCTGATGTTGATCGCTGGCGTGCTGATGGCCCTTGCTCGACGACTCATCCTCCAACCGGCTACGCTCGAGAGCAGTGCAGATGACCTGGTCGTACTCGCCTTCCTACTCGTGCTCAGCGTCCAGGGCTTCATCCTGCAGGCGCTGCGGCTAGCGGTCGAGCGCGACCCCTGGGCCACCTGGTCATTCGTCTCCTATCCCATGTCCGCGGCACTGCGCGGGTTGCCCGCGGAATGGCTGCGTGGCCTCCATCTCCTCAACTGGTGGAGCCACATGCTGACCACGACGGTCTTCCTCGCCTTCGTCGCCTACAGTAAGATGATTCATCCCTTCACCGGTCTCGCGAGCGTCACCTTCCGCCGGCTCCAACCACCGGGCCGTCTCGACCCGATCGAGAACCTGGAGGATGCTGAACGGCTCGGAATCGCTGGCCTCGAGGACTTTACCTGGACGCAGCTCCTGCAGGTCGACGCCTGCATGCACTGCGGCCGCTGCCTGGAGTACTGCCCCACGTTCCGAACCGACAAGCCGTTGCGCCCGCGCGATCTAATCCTCGAGGTCGCCGGCTACATCGCCGACCACGGTGGAGTTTTCTCCGGCGAGCTCGGCCAGGGCTCACTCTCCGCGCGCTACCGCTGGGGCTCGGGCTCCCAGCGCCCTCTTATCGGCGGTGTCGTCTCCACCGAGGAGATCTGGGATTGCACGACTTGCGGCGCGTGCATGGAGCAGTGTCCGGTCTATATCGAGCACGTGCCGCTCATCGTCGGCCTTCGACGCCACCTCGTCCTGGAACGGAGCGAGTTCCCTACCGAGCTCACAGCCGTGTTCACCAACCTTGAGCGATTCGGTAGCCCTTACCCGTTCCGTCCCGCCCAGCGCGCGGACTGGACGCGGAAGCTCGAGCATCCAGTGCCGGAGATGGCCGAGGTAGTCGCGTCGGGCCAGAATGTTGACTACCTGTTGTGGGTCGGCTGTCTCGGCTCGTTCGACGGCCGAAACCAGCGCACCACCATCGCGCTGGCCCGTATCCTGCAAGCGGCCAGCATCCGCTTCGCGATCCTGGGGCGCGAGGAGACATGCACTGGCGACCCGGCTCGGCGGGTTGGCAACGAGTACCTCGCGCAGCTCCTGGCCCAGCAGGCGGTCGAACAATTGAACGCGTATCACGTGCGGAAGATCGTCACCGCCTGCCCACACTGCTTCAACGCGATCAGGAACGAGTTTCCCCTTCATGGTGGACACTACGAGGTCATCCACCACAGCCAGCTCATCAGTACCCTGCTGGCCGAAAGGCGCATCCGGCTGCAATCAGACTCGGCTCTTGCGCAGGGGAGGGTCACCTTCCATGATCCCTGCTACCTCGGTCGCTACAACCGCGTCTTCGAGGAGCCGCGTGCGGCGCTCGCGGCGTTGCCGGGCATCGAATTCGCCGAGATGCCGCGTAACCGGAGTCACTCGTTCTGCTGTGGAGGCGGTGGCGGGCGCATCTTCATGGAGGAAACGCGAGGCCAGCGGATCAACCGAGCCCGCGTCGCCGAAGCGAAAGCCACCGGCGCCTCCGTACTCGCCGCTGCTTGCCCGTTCTGTATGACCATGTTCGAAGACGGCGTCCGGGAGGCAGGGGCTGAAGGCAGCCTCCAAGTGCTCGATATCGCCGAGCTGGTCGCGGGCGCGCTGTCGGTACCCTCGGCAGGCTCCGAGCGGGATCAGACGGGTCAGACCAGCCTTATTAGCCCGCACGAATGACCGCCGTTTTGGTGTGGGGCGGTTGAGCCGTGTAGGCGTGCCACCTCGATCTCCAGCCCTCCTTAAAGTTCAACGACCACGAATGGCTGCTCCGGCTGCACTCGTTGCAGGAGAGGGAAGGCAACGTTGTAGACTGGGATGCCGCGGACCGTTTCCCCACGCGGCGACCCATAGTGCGCGTGCCCGTGGAAGACCACTGCGACGCTGAAGCGGTCGATCGGCTCAACCAGCCGCGATGTGCCGAGAAAGGGGATCAGTTCCGGCGGCTCTCCCTCCACCGTCTGACGTACCGGCGCATAGTGCAGCGTCACCACCTTGTGCGCTGTGCGCAAGCGCGCGAGAGCCTCTTCGAGACGCAGCGCCTCCTCGATCGCCTCGTACACGAAGCGCTTGGTCACGTGCTCGCCCCAGGGCTGGAGCTGGTACTCACCAAACCCGCCAGCGAACCCTTTCACCCCAGCAAAGCCCACCGACCCGATCTCATACGGCTGCTCGTCGAGCCAGTGCACGCCAGCGTGAGCGAGGGCCGCTCTCACTTCCGCTGCCTTCCCCGATTCGTGGTCATGGTTCCCCAATACAGCGAGAACCGGGATCGAGCAGGCACCGAGCTCCTCCGCCAGCAGTTCGGCCTGCGATGGAAGGCCCCGTTCAGTCAGATCACCGCACAGAAGCAGCAGATCGGCGCGCCCTGTGATCTCGCGAAGTACCGCTCGGCAGGTGCTCAGTGTCGACTCGTGGACGTGGAGATCACCCATCGCCGCGATGCGCATGTCCACGCTCCTCAGTCACGCCAGCAGGAAATCTGCTCGTGCATCACGGTAGCCCCACTCCCGCACGTCGATCTCGTACTCGCTCCGGGAGAACAAGGTACCACGGCAGACACGGTCGGCCACTGGAGGAGACTCGATCTGCTCCTGCGCTCGGCGCAGCAGCTCGCGCCACAGCCACTCCGGTACAGCCTCGTGTTCCGAGGGATAGACAAAACGAAAGTTCACCAGATGTGCCAGTAGCACTTCCCAGTGTGCCCCGAGCAAGTCGAGCAGAAGTTTCCAGTCCATGCGCTGCCCATACTTGAGGATCAGGTGGTGGATGTCCGCTCCATCGTAGCGATCTCGTGTCTGGACGTACGCCTTCACGAGAATCATCTCCTCCACAGGCACCAGGCGAACCTGAACACCGAAGAGAACAGCTTGGGGAGCACGCTGCAACCAGCTTTCGTCCACCGGGTGTAGCCCGTTTCCTGTGTTGAAGAGCACATCGATTAACAAGCCGGCCAGACGAGCTTTCGCGAGCCAGACAGGATCGGTGAGCTCGACTTCCCAGCCATCTTCCTCCAGCACCGCGAGTACGCGCGCCACCTCGCTCGGCGGACTGAACAGGTCAAGATCTTTCGTCCAGCGGGAGATGCCGACATACTCCCTCATGGCGTATGCCCCACCGACCAGGACTGGCGCGCCGCGCTGGGTAAGCCGACCGAGCACCCTGCTGTACCCCGATGCCGCCCACGCTTCGGGCCCGACGGACTCAGACACGCAGGCCTCCGTTCGTGCTGGTCGATGCGATCGAACATCAGTACTCAGTATGCCGCACACTCACTCTGCCCGCGGATGGTCGAGCACGGTCGAGACGGCGTTGCGTCCAGCACCGGCACAGGGGGGAGTGATAGGTGGCCGTCGCACGCCGCGGCCTCACTGGCGGCAAGCTCCGTGCTCCGGTAAGCTCGAATGGACGCGAGTGCCGAGGGAGCTTACCCTTGCCACAGGCTGTGGGGGCATTCTTCGAGGCGGAGATCACTTCGTGGTGTACGACTTCCATACCCACACGTCCTACAGCGACGGCAAGCTCTCGCCGATGGAACTCGCTCGCTGGGCAAGCGATCGAGGTTACCGGGCTCTAGGCCTCACCGATCACGTCGGAGTGGGCGCTCTCCACGAGTTAATGTCGAGACTCAAAGCCGATCGCGATGTGATCGAGCGACACTGGCCGCTCCATGTCGTGGTGGGTGGTGGAGCTGACACATCTCCCACCTGAGGCGCTCTTCGAGGCAGCGAACCTCGCGCGTGAGGCCAGAGCGGAGCTGATTGTCCTCCACGGCGAGACCCCGGAGCCGGTGTTGCCGGGAACAGTACGTGCGGGCATCACGACGGGCTTAATCGACATCGTTGGCCACCCTGGCCTCCTTTCCAAGGAGGACGTGCAACTGGCCAAAGAGTACGACGTGTGCCTCGAACTCACCGCACGCTGCGGCCATGCGCTGACCAACGGCCATGTCGCCAGGCTGGCGCTCCGGATCGGTGCCAAGCTCCTGGTCAACAGCGACGCTCACAATGCGTGCGACCTCCTGACCCCAGAGCGGCAACGAATTGCCGCCCTTGGCGCTGGGGTGGACGAAGCGTCACTTCCCGACGTGCTCCAGAACTGGCCGGAGAACCTCCTCCGACGGACGATCGAGCGCCGCGAGACGCACCAACGATGAGCGAACGCGGTGATCTCCGCCAAGGCTTGCTTCGCTCGCCACCGGCTAAGCGGAGAGCGCCACCGCCGTCTCGTGGTCGGAACCGCGGCGCTCGACGACCTCCTCTCGCCACACGCACTCAGGGCCAAGGGTCTGCTGGAGAGCCTGAGCCAGGTCGGAGCACCAGTCCACGCGCAGGGACGACATGAGGAGCACCTCTCCTGACGCGGTACCGAGGTGAAGGATCAACCGATCCTCGCCCGGGAACTCGTCGAGCAGCTCTCTCAGCCGGTGCATGGCCACGATGTCCTGCTCCGTATCGCTCGTCACCGGCAGCCGAACGTGAACCACGCCCGGCTGCCGCTTGGGAGCGGGCACGCTCACCTCGGCCAGCCGAATCTGCTGGCCAATGAGCTGCACCGCTTCGTTGCGCACGTCCACCCGCGCCGTCACGCGCAACACCATATCTTCGGCCAGCAGCTCTTTGCTCTCCTCGTAAAGGTCGGGGAAGACCACCAGTTCGATGCTGCCGGAGCGATCCTCGAGCTGGCAGACGGCCATCACCCGGTTCGAACGCGTCGTCAGCTTGCGCATCCCGGCGACCATAGCCAGCAACTCGACTGTCTCGCCCGCAGACTCCTCGTCGATCTCAGCAATTTGCACCAGTCCGTCTCTTCGTACGACGCCGATATAGTCGTCGAGCGGGTGGGAGCTGAGGTAGACTCCGAGCAACTCCTTCTCCCACGCCAGCAACGTCGCGTGCGGAATGTCCGGTGGCTCCTTCTCTGGCTTGGCAATGGCCAGCGCTGGCGACTGTCCGGCAGCCGCGAAGAGGTCGATCTGTCCCTTGCGATTGGCACGTTGCCTGGCCTGCGCGGCGCTGATGGCTTGATCGAGCATGGCCAGCAACATCTTGCGATCCCCGAGGCAGTCGAGCGCTCCGCATTTGATCAGGCTCTCAGCCACGCGGCGGTTCACCACCGACCAGTCGATGGCCTCGCAGAACTCTTCGAAACTTGAAAAGTGCTTGCCGGGGCGCTCGTCGCGCGCCTTCACGATCGCTTCGACTGCCCCCTCGCCGACGTTCTTCACCATCGCCAGGCCGAAGCGGATTCCAAGCCCACCGTCAGGCAACTGTTCCACCTCGAACGTCTTGCCGCTCCGGTTAATGTCAGGCGGCAACACCGGAATGCCTAGCTTCTGGCATTCGGCCAAGGCGGCTGCCACACGCTTGGCTGTGCCTGCCGGGTGGCTGGGCGCCAGCCGGAGCACGGCAGTCATGTACTCCGCGGGATAATTCGCTTTCAGATAAGCAGTCTGATACGAGATGGTCGCATAACAGACCGCGTGCGCTTTGTTGAAGGCATACCCTGCAAACGGCTCGATGAGGTTGAAGATCCGCTCCGCGTCCTCAGCGCTGTACCCCTTCGCCACCGCGCCAGCGATGAACCGCTCGCGCTCCGCCTTCATCTTCTCGGGAATCTTCTTGCCCATCGCCTTGCGCATGATGTCGGCTTCGCCCAGTGTGTAACCAGCGAACTTGCGGGCAATGAGCAATACCTGGTCTTGATAGACGATGACTCCGTACGTCTCATCGAGGATCTCGGCGAGGTCTGGATGCGGGTAGGAGATCGGCTCCAGCCCGTGTTTGGCTCGGCAATAGGTTGGGATATGCTGCATCGGGCCCGGCCGGTAGAGCGCAACCATCGCCGCCAGCTCGGCGACCGAGGTCGGCTGCAGTTCGCGGATGTAGCGCCGCATCCCAGCACTCTCGAGCTGGAAGACCCCAAACGTCTCACCCTGACCCAGCATCCGATAGGTCTTCTTGTCGCCGTCGGGGAACTGCTTCGGATCCAACTCGATGCCGTGCAATTCCTTGATAATCTCGACCGCCTCGCCAAGAATAGTCAGGTTCGCCAGGCCGAGGAAATCCATCTTGAGCAGGCCGATTTCGGCCACCGTCTCCATCGGGAACTGCGTGGTGGGCAGCGCACCTTCCTCAGCTCGCGCTGGGCGCTGGAGCGGCACGTGCTCGACCAGCGGCGACGCCGCGATCACCACGCCTGCCGCGTGTGTGCCCGCGTGGCGCGCAATTCCTTCGAGTCGACGTGCGTTGTCGATCAGCTCCCGCGACCGAGGATCGGTCTCATAGAGCTGGCGCAGCTCGGGACTCTCAGCCAGCGCGCGATCGAGCGTCATATTGAGCGTCGAGGGGATCAGCCGGGCAATGCGGTCGACGTCAGAGTAGGCCCACCCCATGGCGCGCCCGACGTCGCGGATAGCGGCTTTGGCACCCATTGTTCCGAAGGTAATGATCTGCGCTACCCGTTCGGGCCCGTACTTCCGCGCCACATAGTCGATCACCTCAGCGCGCCGATTGTCCGCGAAGTCCATGTCGATATCCGGCATCTCCCGGCGCTCGAGGTTGAGGAAGCGTTCGAAGACGAGTCGGTTCGCGAGCGGGTCGATGTCGGTAATCCCCAGCGTGTAGAGCACGATACTGGCGGCAGCACTGCCACGCACGCCGAAGGGGATCCGTTGCCGCCGTGCGAAGTCGGCGAAATCACGCACAATCAGCATGTAACTGGAAAACCCGGTCTGCTTGATGACGTCCAGTTCGTATTCCAACCGGCGTTGCACCTCGTCGGTCAACTCCGGGTAGCGCTGGCGAACCCCTTCCCAGCAGAGCTGCGCAAGGTATTCGTCTGCGGTCATTCCGTCCGGCACGCCCGGGTCGGGCAAGTGAAGACGACCGAACTCCAGCTCGACCTGACAGCGCTCCGCGATCCTCACTGTATTCTCGAGCGCCTCCGGCACTGAGTCGAACAGGCGCCACATCTCTTCCGCGCTCTTGAAGTAGAGCTGATCGGACTGCATGCGCATCCGTTTGGGATCGTGAATGGTGCTATTGGTCTGAATACAGACCAGGAGATCTTGAACAGCGGCATCTGCCTGGTCGAGATAGTGCACATCGTTCGTCGCGACTAACGGTAGGCTGAGTTCACGTGCCAGGCTGATCAGTCTCCGGTTCGCCTGGTGCTGGTCGGGTAGGCCGTGATCCTGCAGCTCGAGAAAGAAACGATCGGAGCCGAAGATATCACGGAGCGCCACAGCGTAGCGACGAGCCTCGTCGTCGTTGCCGTTCAGAAGATGCGTCGCGACTGGGCCCTTGAGACAGGCCGAGGTAGCAATGATTCCCTCCGCGTGCTGAGCGAGCAGTTCCAGGTCGAGACGCGGCTTGTAATAGAACCCCTCGAGGCTCGCCTTGCTCACGAGCTTGAGCAGGTTGCGGTAGCCTCGTTCGTTCTCAGCGAGTAGGAGCAGGTGATAGGAAGACTTGTCACGGTCTGCGATGCTCCGGGGAGCAAGATACGCTTCGACGCCCAGAAGCGGGTGGAGGCCGGCCGCTTTCGCAGCCTTGTACCAGTCGATGACGCCATACATTACGCCGTGGTCGGTGATGGCGACGTGTTCCATCCCGAGCTGCTGAGCGCGGGCGATATACTCTGAGACCCTGCCGACACCGTCCAGCAGTGAGAACTCCGTGTGCACGTGCAGGTGAACGAAGGGGTGGGCACGACCCATGTCAGCACCACTCTCTCGCCTCTCGTCGCGACCCTGAGCGCCCCGTCCCGCGTGTCCGGGACGGCTCACCGAACGGAGCCCCGCGATGGTAATGGTACCAATCAGACCATCCCAGCGAACTCGCTGGTAAGCGTTGCCTGCCCGCTTGAGGCCGTGCGGCGCACCTGTCGCACCAAGAGCTCGAGCATCTGCCGGAAGTCTTGCCGCACTGGCTCGGGCACGTCATCGCTCTGCAGGAGCTGCACGACGTCGGTCAACACTGGGACGTCCCCGAACAGGTGCTCAGCTCGCTGGGGCAGGAAACCTGCAGCGGCCAGTAGGCTATCTCGTTGTGCCGCTGTCAACCCCAGGGCCGCCGCCAGACGCAGCACCGCCTCCCGCGTCGGCGCACGTCGGCCGCTCTCGAGTCGACTGACATAGCTGTGATCGAACCCGGAGAGCTGCGCCAAACGACTCTGAGACACGCGTGCACTCTCCCGGTAGCGCCGCAACAGTTCTGCAAATCCGCCAACGTGCAACAGTTCGTGGTTCCGGTGCTCGGTCACGCTCGCGCCCCTTTCGCTCCAGGCGAACGCCCTGCCTCCGTGTCACCCCCATGCTACCATTCTCGTGCCCAGTTGTCAATCACTTTCCGCCTTGTCCACACTCTTGTGACATTCTGACACACAAATTGGGGAGTCGCCTGGCGTGCCAGTATCGTGACACCATCACGGCAACTACCAGACAACAATCGCGTTTCCACGCTGTGGCGCGCTGTCGGTGGTATACTGCCCCCGGGCGTCGCCCTGCGGCGTGTTCTTGCCTACTCGTTCTGAGGTGCAAGGGCATGACACCGGATACGACCGAATCGGTCGCACAGTGGCCCCTCCAGACGCTTGTGAAGCGGCTCGCCGACCCACGCGATCCTTCAGGCGGAGGCCTTCTCGCCGCGGTCACTCTGGCCAGTACAGCTGCCGTAACCCAGATGGTCGCAACGATTGAACGCAAGCGTGCGCGTCAGGATCAGGTGCGCGCGCAGGCCTTCGCTGAGGCTGAAAGGTGCTTCGGTCAACTGGCCGAACAGTTGCTGCGGCAGGCCGATCTCGAGCGAGCGATACTGGCTCGCCTGCTGGCGACCCTCCGTGCCTCACGGCAGGGCGGCGCCCGCCTACCCGCCGAGAACCTGCACGAGGCGGCCGCGGCAGCCGCCGACGGCCCGCTCACCACGGCCGAGGCTGGGCTCGAGTTGCTCCGCCGCGCGCTGGCTATCGCGCCGCTCTGCTCACGGTTCGTCGCCAGCGACCTCGCCGCTGCCGGGTACGTGGCCCGTGCGGCGATCGAGGCCGCCCTCTGCATGGCCGAGGCCAACATGCCCCTTCTCGCAGGCGCAGCGCTGGCCTCCACACGCGCTCGCGCCCGAGCGATCGCTGAGGAGGCTAGCAGCCTCGCTCGCCAGCTTGCCAGCGCGCTTCCGTCGACCCCGACCCCGCCAGACGTCGGAGCAGCCAATGCCCGCCCGCATGCTTGACGGTCGACCGCTGGCTAAGGAGATATTGCGTGCTGTACGTGAAGAAATACGACAAATCAGCACGCAACAGGCGTTGAGCCTGGCGCTCCTGCTTCCCGATGACCCCGGAGCAAAGGCGTACGCCCGCGCCATCCATAAGACGCTCGCCCCGCTCGGCGTCGAAGTGCGAGAGGCTCCGCTGGACGAGTCCATCGACGAAGCCGGCTTCCGGGAAATGGTCACGCGACTCAACCAGCAGCCGGAGGTCGCAGGTATCTTGGCGTTGCAGCCGCTGCCGAGATCACTCCCCCGCTGGCTCCCGGCGCTGACGATCGCACCGGAAAAGGACGTCGACGGGATTACCCCCATCAATGCCGGTCGGCTCTTCCTCTCCCTCCCAGCCATCGCGCCGAGTACTCCCCTTGGCGGAATAGAGCTCCTCCGCTACTACGGCATCGCCGTCAGCGGCCGCCAGGCCGTCGTGGTCGGCCGCAGCCCAGTTGTCGGTCGCCCGCTCGTCTCGCTCCTCCTCTCCGCAGACGCCACGGTGACGGTTTGCCACCGTAAGACCACCGATCTCACGGAAGTCACACGAACCGCTGAGCTGCTGTTCGTGGCTGCGGGCTCACCGGGCCTGATCGAGCCGCACATGGTTCGGCCCGGTGCGGTGGTCGTTGACTTCGGGATAAACGTCGTCGGGGAACGCCTCGTCGGCGACGTTGACCCGGCCGTGGCCGAGGTCGCCAGCGCGATCACTCCCGTGCCGGGAGGAACCGGCCCAGTTACAAATGCTATCCTGGCGCGCAACCTGGTAACCTTGGCGCGGCAGCAGCGAAGCTGAGCCATGACGGTCAGGCCGCTCCCCTTTCGGACACCTCAAGGGCTGGGAGATGCCAGTTCATGCCCGTTTCCGGCTGAGCGGGCCAGGCATGTGGCTATCCGCGATCCATTCCCAAGGCATACTTGACAGCACGGTTCTCGGTGGCCCCGGTCGATACGACGCTGAGACGCTTGGGAGAGTCGGATGTCAGGCGAAGTCTTGCGCGCGCTCCTGCTTTGGCTACCGGCCGGTACCCTTCTCCCCTTCCTGGTGAGCTGGCGTACCGGGGCCTCACCGCGCCTGGCCGCGATCGAGGCGAGCATCTTCGCACTCGGTGGACTCCTCATCTATCCGACCCTGCTGGGCATGATCAGTGCGCGCTTCGTCGACCGCCCCAACCCCGAGTTGCTCTTGCTCTTCGGCTTCATGCTCGCCACGCTGACGCTCGTCGCCTTCCGTTGGCGGATGCGCCAGCTCCAGCGGGGACGCTTCTCATAACCACCCGACGCCCAGCTCCGCCACGTGGGCCAAGAGCCAGTCGGCCCACCGCGCCTGAACGTGAGGCCAGACCAGCTCGACCGGATACCGCAGAGCAGGTCTGATGAGTACGAGCCATTCCAGGCCGGGAGGCGGCTCGGATCGAACGGAGCGGGCCTCATCGCTATCCGCACCAGGTTCCTAGAACCCTGAGGCCGGATGGCACGGCTTGGCTGAAGTTCTGAGCTGGCCTTGTGCCGATCTGGCCAGCCGAATGCGGGCACGGAATGCGTGCCGAATCGCGTCACAGGGTCGCCGAGCACGGCATCGAGGATCAGCCTGAATTGTCCGCCACCGCCGTCAAGTGCGCGCTCTGCAGCCTCAGCAGTTTGCTCAGCGATCCCAGGGCGAGCGCCCCGATGACCCGTTGCCCCTCGGTGACGAGAACGGCCGGGGCGCCTGAATCCAGAAGCAGCTCGAAAGCGCTCACCGCCGGCTCCTGGCCGCTGACCTGCGGCAATCGCTCGATGGGAACCATCACGCGACGCACGGATCCACAGATCCGGCGGCGCAGTAAAGGTATGAGCTGGTCAGTCACCAGGACCCCGATCACGGCATCGCCGTCGAGCACGAGCGCCAGCGGCGAACGATCGGACGCCAACAGCGTTTCGGCGATCGCGCTAATCGGCTGATCCGCTTGCACTCGTGTTTGCATGCCGATAAGTGACGAAGCCGGCTTCGCCCTGCCTATAGTGGCCGTCATCAACCGAAGGCCCTCCCAGCGGAGCGCTCTACCGAGCGACCAGCCAAGCCAGCCTAGCCACAGCCCCAGAATCGCGGCTCGCACCTCGACTTGGAGAAGCATAATGGCGAGTCCGAGAAGGAACAGAGCCATCAGCCTCCCGAGCGCCAGTATGAGCCGAGGAACCTTACTCGAGGCACCATGCAAGTACAGGAGCAGCGCGGTGAGTATCCTCCCGCCGTCGAGCGGTTGCCCTGGTAACAAGTTGACCAGCCCCAGAGTAAATGAGGCGACGGACAGGCTGAGCCAGGCGGTACCCATCGCCTTCCAGGCCCCATAATCGCTCCACCACAGAGCCGCTACGGTCGCACCGAGGACGATGTTTGCCACCGGCCCCCCGAGGGCGATGACACTCTCCGGCCCCGGAGCTCGGGGTAGCCGGTAGCCATCGGGGGTGTCCCCGAATACCCAGAGCACACACCGGTACGGCACCTCGCCGATTGACCTGGCGGCGACGACATGCCCGACCAGATGAGTCGCGAGCGCCGTCACCCAGCAGATACCCAGCCACACAGCGACCAGCCACCATGCAACGGGAAACGATTGCGGCTGGTATGCCTGACCAAGCGACCCGATTAGGCCTGCAGCCCCGAGGCTGAGGAGCAGGTGCACCACCGGAAAACGAAGTTGCATCCACTTGAGCCGCACCTGAAAGGTCAATGGCAGGCTCATGGCGGCTTTCTCCAGCCGAGCAGGTGCGACCCGTCAACGAGAGGGGGAGCGAGGCGAACGCCTACAAACGCTGGTAGTCTTCTAGGTTGAGGACAAAAACGGTCGCTGCTGCTGGTTGCACTTCGCCAGCCGGGCCTTGGTGTCGCGTCCGCGTCACGGCATGCTCGCGGATCAGCTCGAGCACGGTATCTACTTGCTCGTCTTGGACCCCGATAAGGAGAGTCGTATTACCGCGCCGCAGGAACCCTCCGGTGCTCGCCAACCGCGTGGCCCGGAAGTTGCTTTCCAGCAGCGCGTCGATCACCGCGTCTGCATCGTCGTTTTGGACTACCGCTACGATCAGCTTCATCCTCGGCTCCCGGTGTTGCCGGCAGTATAGCCGCGGAAAGCGAGGCCGTCAAGCTTCGTTCGTTCGCGGGCCGCCCCCCGATTCCTTAGCGTCGTGTCTCCTTCGCCGCGAGTCGAGATAGCTTTGCAAAATCAAGGCGGCGGCTACAGCATCAACGATCCCTCTTCGCCTGGCACGCCGGGTGCGAGCCTCGATCAGCGCCCGCTCAGCCATGGCGGTCGTGAGCCGCTCGTCCCAGTACACGATCGGCCGATGCAGCAACGCTCGAAGCTGTTCTCCGAACTCTCGCACCTCGGCAGCCTGCTGTCCCTCGCGACCCGACATGCCGGTCGGGAGCCCAATCACGATCGCCTGGGGATCAAACTGTTCCACCAGCGCTCGCAGGCGCTCGATCCCACGCCCGGAGCGCTCCAGCGATTCGAGCGGGCTTGCGATCATTCCCAACTCGTCGCTGACCGCCACACCGATCCTCCGACCACCGATGTCGAGCCCCAGATAGCGACGACGCTCTTGCTCATTCACTCTCGACGACCACCTCGATCCGGGAGGCGAACTCTGGCATGCGGCGCGGGGCCCAGTCGGGCTCCAGCGTGATCCTCGCCCCGGCTATCCCATCGATCTGGCGCACTACCGCTTCCGCTTCGTCCAGCGACCGGCCGAGCACCGCCTGGCGTACGGCCGCCAGTTGGGCCTCTGTCAACACAGTTCGCACTTGGCCACGCGCCCTGATACGCCAGGTCAGGCCGGTCGAGTCGCTAGTCTCAGGTGGTGAGAAAGCGAGCGTGTTGCCCAGCACAACATCGTGCGGCCCCGCCAACCGCGCGAGCCGACGGCCGGCCTCATCCTGGGCCTGTTGGTGCATCGCTTCCGGGTTGTAAGCGCGCGCACGCACCGTCAGCGCCGCGTGCACCGTGAGCTGATCCGTTGCTTCCCCTACCCGGTGGCTGAACTCGTAGCTCGGTTCGCCGATTTCGGTGCTGCCGCCGACTAGCAGCTCCCCCGGTGCGAGCGACTCACGGAGAGCCTGCGTTACTCCCTCCTGGAGTTCAGCCCGGGCCCGCTCCTTGAGCCCCTCGATATCCGCCTCCGTCACTAACGTTACGCGTTTCAACGTACCGCCGGTGACAGCTTCCTGGTTTCGATAGAACACGCCGTTCTCGAGTTGCCCCGTCACCACACCGGGATCAGCATTTCCGTCAGGCCCAGCCACCTCCGCTTGGATCGCTACGCGGGTTGAACCGAACGACAGGGAACCGAACGGGTCGGCAGCCGGTACCGTCACCTCTTCGACCGTGAGGTAGCGGCTGCCATTCTTCCCGCTGAGCGAGGTGCCGGCTGGAACCGGCACCGCCTGTGGAAACGGGTTGATGAGGTCGACCGAGCCACTGGCCGTACCGTCGGGTTCAAAGCGCTCACCGGTGACGGGCGCTGACAGGTCGACACTGATCCTGCGCTCGATCTCACGCGGCGTGAGCGCCAGGTCGAGTTGGCGTCCGCTTGTCGTCAGGCCATAAGTGAACTCGAGCTCGAGCGTTCGCGTCTCCGGGACGAGCGTGATGGTGGCGCGCGGCACCAAAACCATGGTCAGCGTGCCACCCGTTGCGGCAGCGATCAACAGCAGACACGCTACGAGCAGGACGCGCATGACTTGTGTCTGGAGGCGATTCACCTCTGGCCTGCGTGCCGGTCGTCTGGCCCGGCCATTAGTCATAGCGCTGGCGAACCGTTCGAGCACACGCCCCTGCCGGTGGCCGAGCGAAGCTGAGCCGGTGCTAGCACCACGCTCGAGGTCCTTCGTCGCGACGACGATGGTGCCGGTACTGGAGCGGTGCTGTGTCCCCCCAGGGCGTAGGCGACCCCACGCGCTGGGCCTATATGTGCCGAGATCCGCCGTCGGTTGCTCACCCGAGGGCAACACCAACGGGTCGGATGCCCTGCGCGGCTCACGGGCATCCGTATCTCGAAGAGCTTCGCCTGCTTCGCAGTCCTCGTCCATCGGTAGGCCAAGCATCCACGCCATGCTCCGGCGGCGGCGGTCGTCAGGATCGAGGCAGAGACTCACGGATACAGCCGACTCGTTCAAGGCAGCCCGGATACGACGGAATTCGCTCGCGGCCAAAAGAGCGCTGCTGCCCCTCGGGATCTCGACGGTCAGCCGCTCCGCTCGACCGGAGGTGAGACGCTCGAGCAAGCGATCGAGATCACGGTCATCCCGTAAGACGAATCGCGTAGCGCTGCTCGTCGTCATGCTCCACCCCCGGCTAGACCGGCTCGCTCAGCCGCTGGCGTGGGCCGTCCGAACCTGTTGCTCGATGACCGTTCGGGCCGCAGCGAGCGCCTCCTCTAACCGCGACGGGTCGCTTCCGCCGCCCTGGGCTACCTCAGCTCGGCCTCCGCCGCGCCCGCCGACGATGGGCGCGATCGCTCTGATCACCTTCCCGGCATCGACACCGCGCTGCACTGCGTCGCGTGTCGCCATCGCGATCAGTGTCGGTCGGTCATCGATCGACGTACCCAGGATGACGACGCCAGAGCCGAGCCGCTCGCGCAGCCGGTCGCCGATGGCACGCAACACATCGACACTCGGAGCGTCCACCCGCGCGCTCAAGACCTTGATCCCATCGACAGCAATCGCCTGGTGTACCAAGTGGGTAGCACGCTCGGATGCGAGCTCAGCGCGCAGGCGCTCGCTTTCACGCCGTGCCTGACGCACCTCTTCACGGAGCTGCTCGACTTCCGCAGGTAGTTGCGTGATCGGCGCGTGAAGCTGCTGAGAAAGCGTCCGCGCGACGCCGAGCAATTCCCACGCGAACTCCGCGCTGCGCTTGCCGGTGATCGCCTCGATGCGACGCACACCGCTGGCCACGCTGAACTCTTCGGTGATGAGGAAGAGGCCGATCTCACCCGTACGTGAGACGTGAGTACCCCCACACAGCTCCATACTCACGCCCGGAATCGACACGACGCGAACCAGCTCCGCATACTTCTCTCCGAAGAGGGCGAGAGCTCCCTCAGCGATCGCCTCCCGATATGGCTTGTACTCAGCCAGTACCGGCTCGTCACGAAGCACATGCTCGTTGACGAAGCTCTGGATGGCCCAGAGTTGCTCCTGGCTTAGCGCCTCCAGGTGCGTGAAGTCGAAGCGCAGCCGATCCGGCGCGACTAGCGAGCCTGCTTGCTGCGCGTGCTCGCCCAGTATTCGGCGAAGCGCTGCGTGGAGCAGGTGTGTGGCGGTGTGATTGCGTTTAATCGCCGCCCGGCGCTCGCTGTCAACCACCGCTCTGGCGCGCTGCCCCAGCTGCAGGAAGCCTTCGCGCACTCGGCAGTGGTGCACGGTTAACTCCGGTGTCGGCCGCTGGGCATCGAGGACATCCGCCACACCTGTCTCTGTGTGGATGATCCCGGTATCACCCACCTGCCCACCGGCTTCGCCATAGAAGGGCGTGCGATCCAAGATCACCTCGATCTCCTGGCCAGCCTCAGCGGTCTCGATCGCCCGCGTCAGGTCGAGGAGGCCAAGGATCGTCGCCTCGGCCTCGAGTTGCGAGTAGCCGAGGAACTCAGTCGGGTGCACGCTAAAGCGGGCGTAGAGTTCGGCTCGCTGGCGAACGGTGTCCGCGAAACGGGTGGCGGCGCCCGCCCGACTCACCACGCGCTGGTGTTCCAACGCCGACTCGAAGCCGGCACGATCGACCCCGAGGCCCTCTTCTCTCGCGAGCTCCTCGGTCAGCTCCAGCGGGAAGCCATAGGTATCGTAGAGGCGGAACGCCTCAACCCCAGGAATCGTGGTCTCGCCAGCTCGCTTGAGCTGGTCGACAAGCGCATCGAAGCGCGCCATGCCAGAAGCCAGCGTCCGGCTGAAATGCTCCTCTTCGTGTGCGATCACGCGCTTGATCCGGTCGCGCTTCTCGACGAGTTCCGGATACTGCTGACCGAAGAGCTCGATGACCACATCGGCCAAAGCACCGAGGAACGGCTGCTGCAGGCCGAGCAACCGGCCGTGGCGGACAGCCCGGCGGAGCACCCGTCGCAGGACATAGGCACGCCCTTCGTTGCCCGGGGAGACCCCGTCACCGATGAGGAACGTGACACCGCGCGCGTGGTCGGCAATGACGCGAAGCGAGCGGTCGACACGGGCGTCCTGCTTATAGCGCACGCCGGCCAGCCCGGCCGCCTCCTCCAGCACTGGATAGAACAGGTCAGTCTCGAAGACCGAGCTGGTACCCTGAAGGATCATGGAGATCCGCTCCAGCCCCATGCCGGTGTCGATGTTCTTTTTGGGTAAGGGGCGCTGGCTGCCGTCAGCCTCCTTGAAAAACTCCATGAAGACCAGGTTCCAGGTCTCGAGAAAGCGCCCACAGTCGCACCCAGGACCACACTGGGGCCGGCCGCACCCGAACTCCTCACCGCGATCGTAATGGATCTCCGAGTCCGGCCCGTTTGGCCCCGTGGCGCCCACCGGTCCCCACCAGTTGTCCGCTAGCTTGTAGATGCGGGACTCCGGCACGCCGATCACGTCCCGCCAGTACGCGTAGGAGAAGTCATCGTCAGGGTGGACAGTGGGATACCATCGCTCGGCGGGGATGCCGAACCGCTCCGTCAACAACTCCCAGGCCCAGGAGATCGCTTCCGCCTTGAAGTAGTCACCAACCGAAAAGTTGCCAAGCATCTCGAAGAAGGTTAGGTGACTCTCATCGCCCACCTCATCGATATCGACTGTGCGGAAGCATTTCTGGATAGACACCAGCCGGTTGGCCGGTGGTCGCTCGAGACCCAGGAAGAAGGGCACCATTTGCTGCATCCCGGCCGTCGTCAGCAAGACCGTCGGATCGCTGGGGATAAGCGACGAACTCGGCACCTGCACGTGCCCACGCTCGATAAAGAAGTCGATAAACGCACGACGAATGTCGCTGCTCTTCATGCCTGCTGGCGCTCCTTGCTCTGGCTGGCCGCTGGTATACCGTCCGCCCCGGTGGCCGCACACATCGCCTGCGCGATACGGGACAGCGATCTCCATTCTACTGGCCACTCTGTTGCGCACCAAGGTCGCCAGAGCATGTACGTACACCAGTATGACAGAGCCACCTGGCTCTGTCAACGCGACACAGCCCCTCGAGGGGCTCGGCCACCTGACCTGCATCTACCCAACGCTGTGACGCTGCGGGCTTCTTATTTAGTATCTTGAGCACACAGGCACGCGCCGCAACCGTCTCCTCACCCGAGGTGTTGCGGCCGCAGTGAGCGCGTGAGCTCGAATCTTCCCTAAGGGATGTCGGACGCGACGTCGGTCTGTGCCGCGCCAGTAGAAGCACCGTGCGCACGAAGGTCATGCCGGTATTGGAGGAATGTGGAAAACACGAGGGTCTTCATCGAGTTCCTCATGCTGCTGAGCCTTGCGCTGCTCTGCGGCGCGATCGCCCAGCGGCTGCGGCAGCCAGTTGTCCTTGGCTACCTGGCGGCCGGACTGTTCCTCGGCAAGGCCAACCCCTTCATCTCCATCGGTGGAGAGGCGATCCAGTCGTTTGCCGACCTCGGAGTCACGTTCTTGATGTTCTCGCTCGGCGTGCACTTCTCCTTTCGCGAGTTGCTCGAGCTTCGTCGGATCGTCCTGTGGGGTGGCGGACTGCAGATACTCCTTACCGCCGTGGTAGCCGGCGCGCTCTTCGCTGGCATCGGACTCCCGTTCGGCCAGGCGGTGCTGCTCGCCGAAATCGTTGCCATGTCCAGCTCTGTCGTGGCCCTGACTCTTCTGCAGTCACGTGGCGCGTTGAACCAGCCGTACGCGCGGCTGATCGTCGGTATTTCTCTCGCACAAGACATCGCCGTCATCCCTTTTCTTGTCATCTTGCCAGCATGGGCGGCAGAGAGTGCGGTGGACGTTGTCAGCCATCTTCTCGCCTCGCTCCTGGTCGCTGGCACAGTGCTGGTCCTGCTCGCTGTGCTCGGCACGCGCCTCGTCCCCTGGGCGCTGTATCAGCTCGCGCGTCTCGAGTCGCGCGAGCTGTTCCTGCTAGGCATCATCGCTATCGCCTTCAGCGTCGCGCTCGCCAGCGAGGCTGCTGGTCTCTCATTCGCGCTCGGCGCCTTCCTGGCGGGCGTCGTCGTCTCCGAATCCGAGTTCGCCTCGCAAGTGCTTGGCGAGGTCATCCCACTCCGCGACGTGTTCAGTGTCATGTTCTTCGCCGGGCTCGGCCTTCTGCTCAATCCCCGGGTGCTTGTTCAAAACTGGCCGCTTGTGCTCGTCATCCTTACATCGGTCATCGTCGTCAAAGTATTCGTCACGGCGGTTGTCCTCACTCGCCTCGGTTACCCAACCGAGAGTGCAACGCAAGCCGGAATCTATCTCGCCCAGATTGGCGAGTTTTCCTTTGTCCTGGCGCTCCAGGGACTTACGTTGCACATCATCGAGCCACAGCTCTACAACGTGATCATCGCGGCCGCCCTGATCTCGATTGTCATCAACTCCGGGTTGGTCGGTTCAGCCGATCGCCTCGCACGGGTGCTCGCGCTGCCGCTACGGATCATCGCTGCCCGCGAACCGACCCTCTTGCTCGACCCCACCGCCGACACCAGCCCGCTGCGTGGTCACGTCGTGGTGGCTGGCTACGGACGAACTGGCCGTGAGGTCGTGCGGGCGCTCGAACGTCGCCGCTTTCGCTACGTGGTGATCGACCGTGATCCCGAGACGATTCGCATGCTCAGACGACGCGGCGTGGTGGCTATCTACGGTGACGTCAGCAACGAGCAAGTGCTGGTAGCGGCTGGCATCCCACAGGCGCGGGTGCTCGCTGTCGCCGTGCCCGACCCGTTCGCAGCCGAGGTGGCCGTACGCCTGGCCCGCCGCCTTAACCCATCCCTCGACATCATCGCTCGCGCGGAACACCGTGTGCATGTCCAACGGCTCGTGGAGGCCGGCGCGAGCGAGGTCGTCCAACCGAGCTTTGAGGCAGGCCTAGAGATGGTTCGGCACACACTACACCGCTTTGGCATTGGAATCCAGGAGATCCAAGCACTGATTTCCGCACGCCGCCTCGACTATTACGAAGAGACGGAGCGTGTCGAAGAATGACCCTTGACAACGGTGAGGACACCTGTTATCGACTGGCCCAGGTCTCTCTCCTGCGGTTCTTGAGTGCGCCTCGAAGTGTGCCAGTTCTCCCTGTCGAGCGGCGCGAAGACAGGCGAAGGGGGAAGCGATGAGCCGCCCAGCCATTGCAACCGTGTTGACTCTCGCTCTGGCGCTCACCTCTCTTGGGCTGGTCGCTCGGCCCCTCTCTGTCGACTCTGTTGCAGCCGCTGCGCCTTCCGGCAGGGTTCGAGTGATCGTGGTATTGCAGGAGAGCGCCGCGGATCCGCTCGCCGCAGCCCGAAGCCTCACCCAGCGACACGGCGGTGCGCTCGCCTTCGTCTACGAGCACGCGCTCAAAGGGTTTGCAGCGGAGTTTCCCGCCCAGACGATCGCGACGCTCGCGAGCGATCCTCGCGTGGCCTATGTCGAGCCAGATCAGGTGGTCTACGCGCTCGCAGAGCTGCCGACCGGCGTCGACCGCGTCGAGGCCGACAAAAACCCGACAGCCAAGATCGACGGCGCAGACCAGCGCGTCGACGCGGACATTGCGATCCTCGATACCGGCATCGCTGCGCACCCAGACCTCAACATTGCTGGCGGCGTCAACTGTACCACCAGCGGTATCGTCCGGCCGAAGTGCAAGTCCGGTGGATACGCGGACAAGAACGGGCACGGTACCCACGTGGCGGGCATCGCCGCTGCGCTGGACAACGGCACCGGCGTGGTCGGCGTGGCCCCGGGCGCTCGGCTCTGGGCTGTCAAGGTACTCAGTGACAACGGCAGTGGGTATCTGTCGTGGATTATCGCTGGCATCGACTGGGTGACCGCGAACGCCAGCAGAATCGAAGTAGCGAACATGAGCCTCGGCTGCGAGTGCAGCAGCCAGAGCTTAAACACGGCGCTGAACCGCTCGACCGACGCTGGCGTCGTCTACGTGGTCGCGGCAGGTAACAGCGGCAAGGACGCCAGCACCTTCAGCCCGGCGAACCACCCGCGGGTGATCGCGGTGTCGGCCATGGCCGACTTTGACGGCAAAGCCGGTGGCCAAGCATCACCGACGTGCCGGAGCGACGTCGGCGCCGACGACACCTTCGCCACCTTCAGCAACTACGGCTCGGTCGTCGACCTGGCGGCCCCCGGTGTCTGCATCCGCTCGACGGTTCCCGGTGGCTATGCGACCTACAGTGGCACTTCGATGGCCAGTCCGCACGTCGCCGGAGCCGCTGCGCTCTACATCGTCGAGCACCAGATCGCCAAGAGCAGTAGTCGCTGGTCGACCGTCCTGAACGGTCTCCAGCAGAGTTGGGCAGTACCCCAGAGCCACCCGTGCGGCTTCAGCGGTGGGAAGTCAGGAGAGCCGTTCCTGCTCCTCGCTCCGTGCGACACTGCGAGCTCGTAGGCCGAGCCCGTTGGCGTCCGCCGGAGGAGGGAGCGCAGCACCCGACAGGCCGGCGGCGCGGCACCAGTGCCCAGATGAGGAAAATAGGGACAGCGGTCACAGCGCACCGCCGAGTTGAGACCTTGCCTGAGCGAGCAGCGGGCAGCGAGCAAGCCCGCTTATCAGAGGTGCCAGAAGCGCGGTCCCCGGCACGCGTCTTCCGCCCTCGCAGAGTGGTTGCGTTCCGCTGCCGGAACATGCTATACTCTACGGCTGGGACGAGCGCTGACTGGCGCGACAAATCAAGATGGGCGCCCGTAGCTCAGAGGATAGAGCGTTTGGTTGCGGACCAAAAGGTCGGGGGTTCGAGTCCCTCCGGGCGTACCAGAATGATGCAGGGCTCTGCCCTGCATTGCTATACTAGGCGCGGAGGGGTGTCCGAGTGGTTTATGGTGCCGCTCTCGAAAAGCGGTAGGGCGATGAGCCCTCGTGGGTTCGAATCCCACCCCCTCCGCTACGTCCACGGAAGGGTCGCATAGCTGGCCGAGTGCGCGCGACTGGAAATCGCGTGGGCGTGATGAGCGCCTCGTGGGTTCGAATCCCACCCCTTCCGCCACTGACTGACCACCACTCCCGGGGCCCGTAAGGGGCCGTCCTTCGGGACGGCGCCGACGTCCACAGCCGAACCGGCTGTACCTGAGCAGGCGCAGCTTCTTCTGGAAAGTGACCAGGCGGAGAGCCCCTCCGCCTGGGTCTGTACGCGTGTGGTCTCAGTCGTCGGCCCTGCTGTGCTATGCCCTCGTGCCACGGTTACTGCACGGCAGATGTGGCTAGCAGGACGATCACACCGATAGTTGTCCCGATCAGCATGCCGGGATTGGACCCGGCAGCCTACTCAACGACGGTAATCAGCGCGTAGATGAACCCGCCGACAAGCGCCCCCCAGGATCCCGACCACGATGTTGGCGAGCCAGCCCATCCGCGCATTGGTGCTCATGATCACGCCGGCAGTCCAGCCCGCTCGCGCCAATCATGATCCACCCGATGATACTCACCGCTCTTTTCCCTTCGCGCGACAGCCCGCCCCCACTTGGTGTAGGCAACTTGCCAACAGATTGACAGGGTTGACACAAGTATAGCAGCTCGAATGCGCCTCGGCGGCCAGGCACATCCGAGGGCAGGCCATCGGGCTAGCGCTCGCTTCGCGCGAGCAGGGCGCGCGCGTTCACGATCGGATCCACGTGGCTGCGGTCGCCGGGCTGGGAATCGCGCTACCGGCTGCCCTCTGGCGTCATCCGCTCCGCGATCCTCGCCAGCAGGACGTAGCGGAAGGGCCGGCCGCGAAAGCACTGGATCGCCGCATAGAGCCCGTAGGCGATGGCTCCCAGGGAAAGCAAGAGCGAAACCGCGACCGTAATCGCCGCAACGCTCACGATGGCGAGCAGCCAGATGCTCCCGACCACGCCGAACGATTCGCCCTCCTGGCTGGCCTTCAGCACCAGCGGCCAGACCGCCACGAACGGTATCCAGAGCAGGCCAACCAGCATGAACGCAAGCACGATACCCACGATATAGACTACGATCTGGTACAGCGCTGCCTGCGCTGCTTGGAACCCCACGTAGCCCGATCGCTGGCGCTCTCGCCACCAGATGACCAGGGAGATCACGGCACCCCACAGCGAGGCCAAAATCAGGAGGTGCGCAACACCAGCCAGCGTTCGTTCGACGTCTCTAGGTGACTCGTCTGCAATGCCCACTAGTACGCCCGTGCCCAAATCACTTGGAACCGTCCAGCCTCACCGCAGACGAGGCACGGGCCGACCTGTTCTGGCTGCTCGAACGGGATACAGCGAATGGTCGCACGGGTCTCAGCCTTTACCCGCGTCTCGCACTCGGCACTCCCACACCAGGACGCGCGCGAGAACCCGGCGTTGATGGCCACGCGCTCCTTGAGGCGTTCATAATCGCTGACATCCTCGGTGTGCGTGTCTAGCATTCGCTTCGCTGCAGTAAAGAGGCTGTGTTGTACGTCGTCCAGGATCTCAGTCACGGCCTGAACGAGCCCGCTGATCGGGATCGCTTGGCGCTTGCCGAGCACGTCGCGCCGAACCAGCGTCACCTGTTCCTGAGCCACGTCGCGCGGCCCGATCTCCAACCGCAGTGGCACGCCTTTGAGATCCCAGTCGTTAAACTTCCAGCCGGGCGTCTTGTCCTCCCTCAGGTCAGCATGAACTCGCACGACGTCGCGTAGCAGGCCACGTACCCGGTCGACCGCTTCCTCGACCTTGACGCGCTCATCGTCGCTACGCCAAATCGGTACGATCACGACCTGGATCGGGGCAATCCGCGGCGGGAGTTTCAGCCCCCGATCGTCACCGTGCACCATGACCATTGCGCCGACAGTTCGGTGCGAGAGCCCCCAGCTTGTGTTGAAGGCGTAGCGCCGCTTACCCTCGGCATCGAGGAACTGGATATCAAAGACGCGCCCGAAGTGATCTCCCAGATTGTGGGAAGTCGCAGATTGTAACGCCCAGTGCTTACCACCCATCATTGCCTCAATGGTATAGGTGCGCAGAGCCCCAGCGAACTTTTCCGATTCGGTCTTTTGTCCAGGTATCACGGGCAGGGCGAGCTCGGTCTCGACGAAGTCACGATACACCTCGAGCATCAAGCGGGCGCGCTGCTCAGCTTCTTCCAGCGTCGCATGTACGGTGTGTCCTTCCTGCCACAGGAACTCGAGCGTGCGCAGGAACGCCCGTGGCCGCTCCTCCCAGCGCACCACGCTACACCACTGGTTGATCAAGATCGGCAAGTCGCGGTACGACTGCACCCAACGGGCGAACATCGGGCAGATAATGGCCTCGGAGGTCGGCCGCACCGCCCAGGGCTCCTCCAGTTCCTTGTCCCCACCGCGCGTGACCCAGGCCACCTCGGGCGCAAAGCCAGCGATATGCGCCGCTTCCCGCTCGATCATGCTTTTGGGGATGAAGAGCGGGAAGTAGGCGTTCTGCACCCCCGTCTCCTTGATCCGCCGATCGAGTTCCGCTTGCATGTGCTCCCAAAGCGCGAAGCCGTAGGGCCGGATGACCTTCGTACCCCGCACCGGGGAATCATCGGCCAGTTCGGCCTTACGGACGACCTCGACGTACCACCGGTCAAAGTCGTCCTCCTGCTCGATCAGCTCCTCGACGAACTTGCGCTCCGTCGTCATGATCGTTGTCCTCCCACCGGAGACCGGGCTTCTGGCCTGACGCGCTGCGCCACCGCACCAGACCCTTCGCGCTTAGCCTTCTCCGACGAAACAAGTCCTGCGACCGGACGTGTGTACAATGCAGTGGAACCGAAGCCATCGCTCGATGTGCTTCGGTCGGATTATACCGTGCCGGCCGCATGCGCCAGGCTGATTGTGGGAGTCTGGTGTTCAGATGGGATCACCTATCCGGCGAATAGGAGTCCTGACTGCGGGCGGGGACGCACCCGGGCTGAACGCAGCCGTCCGCGCCGTGACCAAGAGCGCGATTCTGACCCACGGCTGGTCGGTCATCGGCTTCGAGGATGGCTTCGAAGGGGTGCTGACTGGCCGAGCCCGTCCGCTGACGATCGACTCGGTTCGGGGGCTTCTCCCGCTCGGTGGGACGATGCTCGGCACCTCCAACCGCACGAATCCTTTCTGGTGTACGCTCCCAGAACTGGGTGACCGCGAGCCACGTGACCACAGCCAGACGTTCGTCAAGTCACTCGAACGCTTCGAGATCGACGCGCTGATTGTGATCGGCGGTGACGGCAGCCTGACCCTAGCCTTCCGTTTGCAGCAGCTCGGTGTACCCGTCGTCGGTATTCCGAAGACCATCGATAACGATGTCCGTGGCACGGAGGCAACGATCGGCTTCGACACGGCAGTCAGCGTCGCGACAGAAGCGATTGATCGGCTCCACAGTACCGCCGAGAGCCACCACCGAGTCATGCTGCTCGAGCTTATGGGCCGTACCGCAGGCTGGATCGCGCTCTACGCCGGACTGGCCGGTGGCGCCGATGCGATCCTGATACCAGAAATCCCATTCGTGCTCGAGGAACTCGTCGAAGTCGTCACCAGGCGCGAGCGCTCGGGACGCCGCTTCACGATCGTCGCCGTGGCTGAGGGCGCCCAGCCACGTGGCGGCGAGGCCGTGTACGAAGTCACAGGCCCGCAGCCTTACCAGCGCAAGTACGGCGGGGTCTGCAAAGTCCTCGAGGCGGAGCTGGCGCAGCGAGTATCCTTAGAGGTGCGCTCCCTCGCGCTTGCCCACCTCCAGCGCGGCGGGCCGCCCACCGCTCGTGACCGAGCCCTGGCAACAGCACTTGGTTGCGCTGCCACCGACGCGATCGCCTCGGGGGCCTTCGGGCACATGGTCTCTGTCCGAAACGATCCACGGGGCCAGCCGATCCACTCCGTTGTCACCGTGCCACTCGCCGAGCCCGCTCGCGGCCCACGTCAGGTACCGCTGACCCACCCGCTTCTCGAGGCGTGCAGACGACTGGGGATCAGCCTGGGCGAGCCTCACGGTGAACCCGGCGCGAGTGGTGGAGATTCCTGACGTGACACAGTTCCTACCGGTCGGTAAAGTGCCGCTGGAACTCCTGGCGCAGTTCCTCAGCGACCTCCCCCTGGACGAGTCGGTCGTGCTCGGGCCTGGTATCGGTCGGGATGCCGCCGCTGTCCGGCTCGGCGATCATCTCCTCGTCCTCAAAACCGACCCCATCACGTTCGTCACTGAGGAGATCGGCTGGTACGCCGTCAACGTGAACGCGAACGACGTCGCCTGCCTCGGGGCGACTCCGCGCTGGTTTCTGGCCAGTGTGCTGCTGCCCGAAGGTGGAGCCACGCCCGAACTCGTCCGGCAGATAGGCGAGGGACTGCGCTCGGCCTGCGCCGGGCTCGGCGTCGCCTTGGTCGGGGGCCATACCGAGATCACACCCGGGCTCGATCATCCGATTGTCGTCGGAATGATGGTCGGCACCGTCGAGCCCGACCGCTTGATCCGGCCTGACCGAGCACGGCCCGGAGATGCTCTCCTGCTCGCGCGCGGCATCGCGATCGAGGGCACCGCGATCCTCGCCCGCGAGTGCGCGAGCAGGCTTGCCGAGCACTTCGACGCATCGTTCCTCGCCCGGTGCCGTGCCTTCCTCTACGACCCCGGCATCAGCGTGGTGAGGGCCGCTCGGCTCCTGCAGGAGCGACTGGGCGACCGCCTCCATGCGCTCCATGACCCGACCGAGGGCGGCCTCGCTACTGGCCTGCGTGAACTCGCCCTGGCCGGCGGCCTCGGCGTGACCATCGACGCGCTCAGGATTCCCATCTACCCGGAGACGCGCGCGCTGTGCGACGTGCTCGCAATCGATCCTTTGGGCTTGATCGCCTCAGGCGCCCTCGTCGCGGTCATCGCGCCTGAGGCGACAGACGCGGCGCTGAGCCTGCTCCGAGACGCTGATACGCCAGCGGCGATCATCGGCCAGCTCGAAGCTGACCCGACGCGGATGGAGATGCGCACCGCTTCAGGGATCATGCCGTTGCCAGAATTCCGGGTCGACGAGCTCGCCCGGCTGTTCGCCGAGGGGCGCTGCTGAGCCCGTATCGCCGCTGGGGTAGCCGCTGTGCGACTGCGCAGCGCCAGAGCGGCAGAGCGCCCTACGACTTCGGCATCTGCTTCAGCGCCTCGTAGGCGGGCCTCGGGCTCCAGTCCGAGTTGAGTACCGACCAGGGGCCTTTCTCGTCATCCGGCCCGACGATGGTCGAGAAGTTCAGGTTCCAGACGAACATCCCGGTCACCCAGGGCCACTGGGTACGCGCGATCTCGAAGGCACGCACCAGGTACTGCGCCTGCTCCTGTTCGCTCACGTTGGCGCCATACTCGTAGCCCGGCGCCGGATTCGCTGTCGTCCATCCGAACTCGGTAATCCACACCGGCCTGGCATCGCCATGCTTCTCCATCACCGCCCGGAGCTGCTCGGCGCGCCGGAAATAGAAGCTGGGGTGATCTCGCCATCCGGGGCCAGGGCCGGGATTGTCGGGCCACATCGTATCAGGTGGGTTATGCGTCGCGTTCGCGTGGACGCCGAGCACGTCGAAGTACTTCGTGCATCTCCCCCCGTCTAGCTGATAGAACTGCTCGAGGTAGGACACATCGTCGATCGCGATGGTGGGGTCATCGACCCCGGTGGGCGTCAGCCCGCCGAACACGACCAGGATACCTGGATCAGCCTCCTTGACCCCCTCGTACCCGGCCTGGAGCAGCCGGCAATACGGCTCGATCTTCACCAATCCACCATAGGCATAGGAAAGGTTCTGCTCGTTCCAGATTTCCCACGCCTGGATCTGACCGCGGTAGCGCTGTGCCAGCCGACGCATTGCCTCTTTGAAGGTCTGATAGTTCGCGAGAAGCTCTCCGCCCGACGGATCGCGCGCCCACTCGGGCGGCTCGACGATGGACGCTAGAATGTAGATTCCGTGCGGAGCATAGGCCGAGACCAGGCGGTCGACAGGTCTGAAATCCCACCGTCCTGGCTCCGTCTCAAGCGCCTTCCACTCGACCTGCACGCGAACCCAGCGGAAGCCCGCTGCTTTGACCATCTCAGCCGCGCGCTGGTTGAACTGATCACCCGCATCGTCGCCGCGCCAGGCGACGTTGAACCCGTAGGCGAACGCCTGTCGCGTCGCCTGCCAGGCGGGCGCCACGGACTCGTCTGGGGTCGACGTGCCGACCGCCGTGGGAGCTGCGGGGGTTGGGCTGACGAGAGGAGGAGACGGTGTTGGGGGTGCACTTCGACAGGCAACAAGGGTCAGGAGGAGCAGGCAACCAAACCAGGCTCGTGCTCCCCGACGCTTCACGACTGGGCACCTCCTTCCCTAAGGCCCGGGCTCGATCCGACAGGTTCGACCGAGCGCATGGAGAGCTGCTCCCCTGTCATCCCCCTCGCTCCGGCGCCGGAGTAGCTGCACACGTCCCGACGGGGAGAGTTACACCAGGCACCGTACCTGACGCGGTAGGGAAATCCGTCGTCGCTCGCACAAGTACGGTGCCTGGGTGAATGCTCCTCTAAATCGCTCAGTGACGCCTCCGCCGCTCAGTCGGCCTGCTCCGTCTCCTCGTACTGCCGCTTGATCTCCTCCAGCACCGCCGGGTCGGTCAGGGTCGTGGTGTCCCCCAGCACCCGCCCCTCGGCAATGTCGCGCAAAAGCCGCCGCATGATCTTCGCCGAGCGCGTCTTCGGCAGGTCAGCCGTGAAGAAGACCTCCGACGGCCGCGCGATCGGGCTGATCTTCGCCGCCACCCACTCGCGCAACTCCTCGCGGAGCCTCTCGCTCGGCGCAAAGCCAGCCTTCAGCACCACGAAGGCCGAGATCGCCTGCCCCTTGATCGGGTCGCTCCGGCCAATCACCGCCGCCTCAGCTACCGCCGGGTGCGCCACCAGCGTGCTCTCGAGCTCGATGTTCGACAGCCGGTGCCCGGCCACATTGACCACGTCGTCCACCCGCCCGGTGATCCAGTAGTAGCCGTCCTCATCCTTGCGCGCGCCGTCGCCGGTGAAGTAGCGGCCCGGAAAGCGCGTCCAGTACGTCTGCACGTACCGCTCCGGGTCACCCCAGAACGTCCGCAGCATCGCCGGCCACGGCCGCGTCAAGAGCAGGTACCCCCCGGCGTTCGGCGGGCAGGGATTACCCGCCTCGTCCACCACCTCCGCCCCCACCCCGGGGAACGGGATCGTCGCCGAGCCCGGCTTCGTCGTCACCACCCCCGGCAGCGGCGTGATCAGGATCATGCCCGTCTCCGTCTGCCACCAGGTGTCGACGATCGGGCAGCGCCCGTGCCCGATGTGCTCGTGGTACCACATCCACGCCTCGGGGTTAATCGGCTCCCCCACCGTCCCCAGCAGCCGCAAGCTGGAGAGATCCCGCTTGGCCGGCCACTCCGTGCCCCACTTCATCGCCGTGCGGATGAACGTCGGCGAGGTGTAGAGCACGTTGATGCGGTACTTCTCGACGATCTGCCAGTAGCGGTCCTTCGCCGGCCAGTCCGGCGCCCCTTCGTACATCACCGAGGTCGCGCCGTTGGACAGCGGCCCATAGACGATGTAGCTGTGGCCCGTAACCCAGCCAATGTCGGCCGTGCACCAGTAGTAGTCCTCGTCCTTGAGGTCGAAGACCCACTTGGTCGTCAGGTGCACCCCAATCAGGTACCCACCGGTGGTGTGCAGCACCCCCTTCGGCTTCCCGGTCGTCCCCGAGGTGTACAGGATGTAGAGCGGGTGCTCGCTGTCCAGCGGCTCGGCCGGGCAGGTGGCATCGGCGCCCTCCATCAGCTCGTCCCACCAGAAGTCCCGCCCCTCGACCAGGTGCGCATCAACCGCCGGGCCGATGCGGCGCACCACGACCACCTTCTCCACCGTCGGACACTCAGCCAGCGCCCGATCCGCCACGTGCTTCAGCGGTACCACCGAGCCGCGCCGCCAGGCCCCATCCTGCGTGATCAGCAGCTTGGCGCCGGCATCCTGGATCCGGTCACGCAACGCGTCTGAGCTGAAGCCACCAAAGACCACGCTGTGCGGCGCGCCGATGCGAGCGCAGGCCAGCATCGCGATCGGTAGCTCCGGCACCATGCCCAGGTAGATCGAGACCCGGTCGCCCCGCTGCACGCCCAGGCTCTTGAGCACGTTGGCGAACTTCTGCACCTCGCGGTGCAGATCCTGGTAGGTCAGCACGCGCGTGTCGCCCGGCTCACCCTCCCAGACGATCGCCGCCTTCGTCCGCCGCCAGCTCTGGGCATGGCGGTCAACACAGTTGTAGCAGACATTGAGCTGCCCGCCGACGAACCACTTGGCCCACGGAGCGTTCCACTCCAGCACCTGGTCCCATGGGCGGAACCAGTGCAGCTCCGCCGCAGCGTGCTTGGCCCAGAACCCCGCGAGGTCGCGCTCCGCCTCTTCCCAGGGGCTCCAATCCTTCACCCACGCCTGCTCGCGAAACTCCGGCGGTGGCGGAAACCGCCGCTCCTCCACCAGCATCGTTTCGATCGCCCCCGAGCGGACAACGTTGTCACCGTTCGCCATCGGCGCCTCCCTTCACGGCTCTCCACTACCATAACCATACCCCGCGACCACGCACCGCCGACCCGGTTCATCCGCCTACCAGGTAATCTCTCGAGCGCACACTCGGCTCGGCCCAGGCCCGCGCGGCAACTGCACCGGGATACCCGCTCTGCCAGAAGAGATATACCAGAGGTCTACGGCGAAGCGATAAGGCGTAAACCGCATCACCGTCAGGTCGACCTTGTCGCCGAGCACGCAACCAGCGTCCTCATCATTTTATCCGATCATCCCGCGCAGAACTCGGTCTGGGAAATAGCAGGAGAGCGCGTTCCGCCCGCCGCAGCGTCCAAGCGCTCCCTCGCAGCACGCTGCGACACGCTCGGTGACGGTGGACTACACCCATCACCGGCCCATGCCCTGGGGAGGCTCGCTCGCCTTGACGCAGGCGGTAGCTTCCAGGGTTCGGCGGAGTCCCCGCCCAGCGCTCGACGTCTCGCCGACCACCATGACCCTCCCCGGGGAATCTCGCCCACCAGCGGCGGCCTTTCAAACGGTGACCTGTACTGGCCAGGCATCAGTATCCCCGAACCGAGGCCGCGTCGCAAGCTGGGTCGGCAGTGTTCCTCGAGAGCAGTGTCTCTTACGCTTGTCTGTGGCCGAGGAGGCACCAGCTCATGCCCGAGAGAACCTGCCTCGGCGCTCGTCTCCCTCCAGGCGGATCGCACTCTCCTGTAGTATCCTGGCGTCAGGTGGAATTTCGGCCCGCGAAGGCAAGGAGCCATGCCTGCACGTCGCCATGAGTACGAGCAGTTAACCGTGCTCGAAGCCGAGGCGATCGGCCAGCCAGGACAACGCCGCTTTCGGCTGATCGCCGGCTCTGGCACCGACGTCATCTCCCTCTGGATGGAAAAGGAGCAACTCCAGGCGCTCGGCTTGGCCATCGAGCAACTGATCGAGCAGCTCCGCACAGCTGGCCTCATCCGCAGCCGGATACCGGAGCAGCCGGCGCGCCTTAGCCAGCCGGTGCCTGCTTCGGCACCCGAATACCTGGTGAGCAAGATGGCCATCGGCTACGACGAGGAACGGCGTCAGATCGCCATTTTCGCCCACGATATCGAGCAAGCGGACGAGGATGATCCGGTTTTCGCCGGGCGTGCGACCCTCCCGGCGGCCAAGGCCCTCGCGCGCCAGATTGCTGCCATCGTCGCAGCCGGCCGACCCCGGTGCCCCCGTTGCGGAGCCGTCATCGGCCCTGAGGGGCACGTCTGCCCTCACGATAACGGTCACCTCCCCTGGATCGAGGGCTAGCGCCGCCTCCTACCAGCCCAGCGCGTACCCCTCTGCGCGCGGGTCGGCTGCCCCCTCCAGCACGCCTCGCTCGCGGTCGACTCGGATCATTTGTGCATGGCCCATCAGCGAGTCCCACTGGTCGACCCACCGAACGCGGTGGCCGCGCCGCTCGAGCTTCTCAGCCTCAACGACGTCGAAGCCGGGCTCGAGGTAGAGCGTCTCCGCCGTTTCTCCCGGTTCGAGACGGCTCAGCCAGCGAGGCGCCTCGATCGCGGCCTGCGGCTCCATCCCGAAGTCGACTAGGTTCGTGACGATCTGAATCTGGATCTGCGGCTGGCCGTGACCACCCATGCTGCCAAAGACGACCCATGGCCGGCCATCGCGCAGCAACATGGCAGGGATCAGGGTGTGCATCGGCCGCTTCCCTGGCGCCAGGCAGTTCGGCGAAGACGAGTCGAGCGTGAAGGAAGCTCCCCGGTTCTGCAGGACAATGCCAGTGGTCTCGGCCACAAGACCACTGCCGAATGACTGAAAGATACTCTGGATGAGCGAGACCGCTCGCCCCTCTCGGTCGACTGCGCACAGGTAGACCGTGTCGTTGTCCCAGGTCACGGTACTGGGCGACATGGCTCGCTCGGGATCGATCTGTCGTCGCAGCTCCTCAGCATAGTGCTTGTCGAGCAAGCGCGAGAGCGGAACCTGGACAAAGTCCAGGTCTCCCACGTAGCGGTCGCGATCGGCAAAGGCCAGTTTTTTCGCTTCCACCATCAGATGGAGTAGATCGGCACTGCCCCATCCGAAATCGGCCACCTTATACCCCTCGGCTATGTTGGCCATCTGCAAAGCAGTCACCCCCTGGGTATTCGGGGGTAGCTCCACAAGTTCTACTCCGCGATACGTGGTTGAGATCGGCTCCACCCAGGTCGAGCAGTGCTGCGCGAGATCGTCGAGTCCCATCACTCCGCCAGCAGCTCGAATCGTCTGGACGATTGCCTCAGCGATCGGGCCACGGTAGAACGCATCCGGGCCGTATTCCGCCAGCAGGCGGAGCGAGCGAGCCAGGTCTGGCTGTACCAGCCGCTCGCCCGGTCGAGGCGGACGGCCATCCGGTAGAAACTGGCGGGATGCCGCTGGCTGGGCGCGGAGTAGGCCCTCCATCTCCTCAATTGCAGCGCTCAGCAGCCGGGTAACCGGAAAGCCGCGTTCGGCGTACTCGATGGCCGATTGAAGGAGTTCTGCTAGCGGCCGGCTACCGCAGCGTGCGAGCGCCGTTGCCCAGGCGTCCACGACTCCCGGAACCGTGACTGCCCAAGGCCCACGCTGCGGCATCGCCGAATAACCTGCCGCCTCCAGCGCGTCAAGGCTTGCCTGCGCTGGCGCTCGGCCACTGCCGTTCAGCGCCAGCAGTCTCTCCTCCCGTGGCTCCCAGATCAGAAAGAACGCATCGCCTCCCAGTGAACACTGGTTCGGGTACACCACGGTGAGCACGGCGTTCGCCGCCACGGCTGCGTCGACCGCATTGCCCCCCTCCTGCAGCACCCGCAAGCCAGCGACGCTCGCCAGGTAATGCGGCGTGGCAATCATTCCGTCGGTTGCGAGAGTGGTTGGACGCCCTGTCCGCCCTCGGCCGATCACACCCATCGCCCCTGCTCCACAACAACTCGCGCTTCGGCCAACCTCTACGCATCCTACCATCCGTAAACGTCGGACGCCTCGTGGTAGCATCAGCGAGGACATCGGGAGACCACGCCAAAGGAGGCATCCATGAGCCAGCGTTCCCGCTTCAATTCCGGCCCAACGCACGATATCGCCGTCCAGCTTGTCGGCGCAGCCGAGCAGCTCGTCGCACGGGATGTTCTCTCGCCCTCGCTCCACGGCAACCTCTCGGCGCGCGTGCCGGAGACCGGCCACGTCTTGGTCAGCGCCCACAGCTCGCTCGACCGTGTCACACTACGCGATCTGGCCCTCCTCGATCCGCACGGCAGGCTCCTCGAGGGCTTCCTCGACCCAGCGACGCATGAGATCGTGGAGATGCACACGGCGATCTATCGCCAGCGCTCCGAGGTGGGAGCGATTATCCACACGCACTCGCCGCACGCAACCGCCTTCGCGCTGGCCGGCCGCCCGATCGAGCCGTGCTACGAGGCGCTGGTTCGTGTGGGGGTCACAACCTCTGTCCCCGTTGCCGGCTATGCGCCCAGGGGGTCGGAGGTCAGCGTCGGGAACATCCTGGCGGAGTCGGAGAAAGGCGTTTGGGCGGTCTTGCTCGCGAACCACGGGCTGCTCGCGTTCGGTCGCGATCTGAGCCATGCCCTCCGCGTAGCCATCGCGGTTGAGGAAGCCGCGCGCATTGTCCTTCTGGCAGAGGCGATCGGCGGGGCACGGCCCATTCCATCCGAGATGATCGCCCAGGCCGAAGCCCGCGCGAGCGCGTTTGCCCGGACAGGGATGGTCTCCCCGCCACGAACCTGAGCACACAACGAGTGATGAACCCATCACGCTGTGACGCTCATCACTGGTGGAGATAGGTGATGCTCGATGTTTGCCTGCTCGGCACCGGCGGCATGATGCCGCTTCCTGGCCGGTGGCTTTCCGCCTTGCTCCTCCGCTGCGAGGGGCACGTCGTCCTCTGCGATTGCGGCGAGGGGACTCAAATCAGCTGGCGCTACACGAACTGGGGCTTCCGTGACCTCGACACCATTGTCCTTACCCACCTCCATGCCGACCATGTCGCTGGCCTGCCCGGTATTCTGTTCTCCCTCGCCTACGCCGACCGCACTGAACCGGTTACCATCTTCGGCCCCACTGGCACTCGGGCCGCCGTGGCTGGGCTGTGCATCGTCGTCCCGCTCCTGCCGTTCCCGGTCGAGGTGGTCGAGATAGAGGGCGAATCAGAGCAGCTGCTCCCCGGTGGGATGGTGCTGCGCGCGCTGCCGGTCGCCCATCGCATACCGTGCCTAGCCTACATGTTCGAGCGCCCGCGCGCCCCGCGCTTCGACGCCGAGCGGGCCCGGGAGCTCGGCGTGCCGGTCGAACTCTGGAGTCGGCTACAGCGCGGCGAGACAATCGAGGTCGGGGGACGCCTGGTACCGCCCGAAGCCGTGCTCGGCCCGCCCCGGCGCGGGCTGAAGGTGGCCTTCGTCACCGATACCCGGCCGACCCCGGAGCTGCCAGCCTTCGTCCACGACGCCGACCTGCTCGTCTGCGAGGGCATGTACGGTGACCCGGCGGAGCTACCGCGAGCGATCGAGCGAGGACACCTGCTCTTCCAAGAGGCCGCGCAACTGGCGGCCGAAGCCGGCGCCCGCTGGCTCTGGCTGACGCACTTCAGCCCGGCGCTGCAGGATCCCGAGGTCTGGCTGCCACTGGCGCGCCAGATCTTTCCGGCGACTGAGCTCGGCCAGCCGCACCGGACGGTGACGCTGCGCTACCAGGAGGACTAGCCGGTCGGGTCAGTTCGCCCGGCCGGAGATCAAGCTGTGCAAGAGCGGATCGGCCCGGAACTCCTCCGCCAGCTCTTCCAGCCGCGCGATCGCCAGGCCGATCCGGATCGGCTCGCCGCGCACCTCGTAGAGCAGGAACTCCACCGCGGTGAAGATCTCGTTGGGCATCGGGCTGACGTGCGGTGGTAACAACGCCACGATCCGGCGCAAGCGGTCGGTGAACCGCTCGGCCAGCGCGGCGCGCTGCTCGAGCGGCAGTTCGGCTTCGAGCAGGGCATCGAGCTGGTAGATGTCAGTAATGACCGGCGTCAGCCGCTCCAGCAGCGAGAGCGCCATTGGTGAGATGACCGCCGACAGGAATTCGCGGTAGCTGCAGGTCAGGCCGGTCACCGCGCTCCCCCTTTCGCTGGTGCCACGCGCGTGCTGAGCGCTCAACACGGCCAGTCTACCGCCACCGCGCCCTCCTGTCCAAGGAGGGGTGAGCGTGGAAACGCCCTTGACAGCGGTAGCACGCACAACGAAGATAGAGCCGTGAGGCCATTCGGCCAGTGCGCACGTTACCATTGCCGGTCAGCGAGACGGCGGCGGGTGTCGACCCCTCACCTCGTTCACGCAAGCACGAGCTGGTGTGGGTCGGCTCACACGGGGGAACGCCGGTGCAAGTCCGGGGCTGTGCCGCAACTGTGACGCCACGCCGACAGCGTGGCGAAGCCAGGTCTACCATCGCCGCCGTGTCCGACCTGCCTCGAGCTAAGGGGGGAGGACGCCAGTGACACGCTGTGCCTCAACACAGTAAACCACCGGCAGCCCGCCCCGTGCGGGCTGTTTCTTTTTGGTCGTCGAGCGTGAATCGAAAAGAACGATGGTCGTCGCTTCCGCTGTCCGTCGCCGGTCAGCACGACGACACCTCGGATTGACCAGAAGGGATCCGTCGGCTGGTTGGCGCCACGGAAGCGAGGATGCGTGCCCGATGGCCACCCTGAACTGTTGCCATTGGACGAACGTGAAACGGAGGAGAACCGTGCGACATTTGCTAATGGTGCTCATCGTTACTCTTTCACTGGTGCTCCTACCGGCCTCGCCGGCCTCGGCCAACTTGGGCCCGGCTATCGCTCTCGCCGATGCGCTGGAATGGCTGCGTGGCCAGCAGCGTGCCGACGGCGGCTTCGTTGGATTCAGCGGCGAGAGTGACCCTTCGACGACAGCCGACGCGGTGTATGCGCTTGTCGCCGCCGGTATTCCTGTCGAGAGCGTGACGACTGAGGGCAGGAGTCCACTCGATTACCTGCTCGCTCAGGCCCAGTCATACAGTTCGACTACGGGTGGCGCCGCCAAGCTGGCGCTTGCTGCCATGGCCGCCGGGGCAGATCCACGGCAGTTCGGCGGCGTGGATCTGATCGCACGCATTCAAGACACCTACGACTCGCAGACGGGGGTCTACGACCCGCAGCTCTTCACCAACGCCTACGCCCTCATGGCCGTGGCGATGGCGACTTTTGACAGCGCACCTCACGTGCCACCAGCAGCGATCGAGGCGGTCTTGAGCCGCCAGACACCCGATGGGAGCTGGGCTTGGGACGGCAGCACCGCCCCCGGCGCCGGAGACAGCAACACCACAGCGATCGTCATCCAGGCGCTGATCGCCGCCGGGCTCCCACGCGATCACCAGGCGATCGCGGCTGCCCTGGACTACCTTCGCTCGACGCAGGCCGCCGATGGCTCGTTCGCCTACCAGCCATCCACTGAGCCGCTGGTCGGCGACGCCAACTCGACCGCGCTGGCTGTCCAGGCGATCCTGGCAGCTGGCAGCGACCCGAATAGCTCGGGCTGGCGCTATGCCCTCGACGCGCTCGCCCGCTTCCAGAACCCGAGTGGCGCTCTCCGCTGGCGCGACGATGCCCCGGACGACAACCTGCTCGCCACCCTCCAGGCCATCCCGGCTCTCGCCGGGCGGGTACTGCCCGTCATGCATTCCGATGTCCCGCCGCTCGGTTGGGCGCAGTCCGACGAGCTGTCCGGAGCCCCTGAGCGGTGCACGTACGAGCCGCTCACGCGTCACAACCTGTGCGACGCTTTCCGTAGCTTCTGGGAATCGCACGGTGGCCTGGCCAACTTCGGCTACCCGCTGACCAGACCGTACTACGACCCGGCCCTCAACCTGGCAGTGCAGTACTTCGAGCGCGCCCGCTTCGAACTGCACCGAAGGGCCGATGGCAACGCGCTCGTGCTGCTCGGCCGCCTCGGCGCCGAGCGCGTTGCCGGGCGAGAGGCCGAGCCGCCTTTCCAGTCGGCTGTTCCAATCGACCGCACCGACTGCCGCTACTTCCCTGAGACCGGCCACAACCTGTGTGCCGGCTTCCGCGCTTATTGGGAAGAGTTCGGCGGGTTGGCCCTGTTCGGCTACCCGATCAGCGAGGAGTTCAGCGAAGACGGCATGGTCGTGCAGTACTTCGAGCGCGCACGGTTCGAGTGGCACCCAGGGGTTTGGCCTGAGCGGTATGACGTGCTGTTGAGCCGGTTAGGTGCCGAGGTCGTTGAGGCACGGTAATGAGCCAGCCACCCGCAGGCCGCCGCCTCGACAACCGCTCACGGTTTTCACTTCGATACCTGCTGGCGCTCTTGCTGCTACTGGCGCTGGTGCTGCCAGCGGCCTCCCCCATCCCGCTGGCGGCCCAGCGCCCCGGCGGCGCCGGGCTGGTCATCCGCCACGGCGACGGCCGCGTGGTCGTCTACTATGTCGAGTTCCCCGAGCCCGAGATCACCGGGCTCGAGCTGCTGCTACGCTCGGGCGCAAGCGTCACCCTGGCGAACTTCGCTGGGCTGGGGGCCGCCGTGTGCGCGATCGACGGTGAGGGATGTCCCGCTGAGAACTGCTTCTGCCAGAGCTACACCGCGCCCGCGTTCTACTGGCACTACTATCGCCTCGATGCCAGCGGCTCGTGGGTGCTTCAGCAGGTCGGCCCGTCCAGTCGCCGGATCCGGGACGGGGACGTCGATGGGTGGGCCTGGACGGCCGGCGAGAGCGGGCTGCCCCCGACCTCGATCGAGCAGATCGCTGCCCGCCTCGGAGTGGATCGAACGGCCGCAGCGACGCCCGTGACGACTCAACCAACGCGCACACTGCCACCGCTCGCCTCTCCGACCGCGCCTCCGATATCCGCGTCGACCCCTTCACCGGAACTACCAGCGGGCCTGGGAGCGACACCAAGCGCTGGTTCGGTCTCGCAAGTCCCAGGCGTATCCACACCGTCGCCGCGCTTAACTCCAGCAGCACCGGGCGCTCCGCTGGCGACTCCGACTGCCGTGGCGCGCTCGGCCACCCGCATTGTGGTCTCCCCACCACCCCCAGTCGGGGGCGGCGCAGCGACACCCGGGAAGGTACCGATCCCCACCGGTGCCGCTCCTGGTCTCGACATCTATGCTCCCTTCGGGGCGATGCTCGTACTGGCGCTCGGGCTGGCCGGATGGCTGGCATGGCGCCGCAGCACCGGCCCACCCAAAGAGGACGGCCCATGAACGCCTTGGTCTGGCTGGTCTGGGCAGCATCTGCAACGCTGGCCGTTGCGGTTACCCGTAACCCGTTGTACCTGAGCCTCGCACTGGTCGCGGTGACGAGCACGTACCTCGCGGTAGACCGTCACCGGCCGCTGGGACACGCTCCGTCGCGGTTACCGCTGCGAGCTGGCGTGGTGATTGCGGCCAGCAGCGTCCTCTTCAACGCTCTGACAGCACATGTTGGCGATCACGTGCTTGGCCGCTTGCCTCCCACATGGCCGATCATCGGCGGGCCGATTACCCTTAACGCGGTCCTCTACGGGCTGCTCACCGCGACGGTGCTCTTCACCTTGCTGCTCGTGGTTGCCGTGCTCGACGGTGCGCTTGACCGCGCCCAGACACTCCGCCTTCTCCCGCCAGCTTTCTCCAACGCTGCCGTAGCGGTGGCAATCGGGCTCACCGCCTTCCCCTTCGCTATTCGGGCCGTACGGGAGATCCGCGAGGCGCAACAGGTGCGAGGGTTGTTTGGTTCTCCTCTGCTTCGAGCACACTCGATCGTTGTACCGGTGCTGCACCGTGCGCTGGAGCACGCGTTCGCTGTGGCCGAGACCCTCGAATCCCGCGCCTATGGTGCCGAGGCGCCATCACGGTCGCGCGGCCTGCTGGTGGCGATGCTCGGTGGGGTCTTCGCCTTGACACTCGGCGTTATCGGCGGCGATCGGCGCGTGGCCGCCTTAGGGCTCCTCATCGCCATCGTCGCTCTCACCCCGGCCACGCGCGGCATCCTGAACGGCGTCAGGCGCCTGCGCTGGACACGGGCGGAGATAACGGCCTTGGCTCTGACACTCGCCGGAGCGACACTCTGGCTCACCGCGCTCGCGTTCGCTCCAGGGGAACTCTCCTATAGCACTTATCCTCGCCTGACCTGGCCACCGTTCGACACGTTCACTGGACTCGGCTACCTGTCGCTCGTCGCGCCAGCCCTTCTCTTGTCGGGGGTGCGCCGGTGATCCAGATCGAAGGGCTCACCTATCGCTATCCACGCCAACCTCGCGACGCCCTTCGAGAGGTCGACTGGAACGTGCGGGAGGGAGAGTTCGTGTTGCTCGCCGGCAGCTCCGGCGCCGGCAAGACGACGCTGCTCCGAAGCCTGAACGGGCTGATCCCACACTTCCACGGTGGTCACTTCGGTGGCCGCGTGCTCATAGCGGGGCTCGACACCCGGGGGTTGAGTACGGCCAGACTCAGTCGCCTCGTCGGCTTCGTGGCGCAGGACCCAGAGACGCAAACACTCTTCGAGACAGTGGCGGACGAGATCGTCTTCGGGCTTGAGAACCTCGGCCTGGGCGAACGGGCTATCCGTGTCCGCCTCGAAGAAGTCCTGGATCTGCTCGGGATTGTCGCGCTGCGCGATCGTAGGCTTGGGACGCTCTCGGGAGGCGAGCGACAGCGCGTCGCACTGGCTGCAGCACTTGCTGCCCGGCCGCGAATCCTCGCCTTGGACGAGCCGACCTCACAGCTCGACCCCTGGGCGGCAGAGTCGTTTCTCGACTCACTGCGGCGACTCGTCGACGAGCTCGGCGTGACGGTCGTGCTGGCTGAGCAGCGGCTCGAGCGAGTGCTGGGACTCTGCAGCCGGCTGTGCCTCCTCGGCTCCGATGGGCGGCTGGCGCATGATGGGTCGCCGCAGGAAGTGGCACCGAGCTTGCCCTGGCCACCGCCGCTCATACGGCTAGCGCTGAACCTGGGTTGGCGAACAGTACCGTTGACCGTGCCCCAAGCCCGTACGGCGGCACGTCACCAGCAGGTCGCGCTCTCGCAGACCGTAAGAGTACGCGGCGCTTACCACGCGTCTGGCCACCCGGTCGCGGAGCTAGAGGGAGTGAGCGTCCGGTTGGGAGATCGCTGGGTGTTGCGTGACATCTCACTGGCCTTCCACTCCGGTATGGTCACAATCCTGATGGGGCGCAACGGTGCCGGCAAGACGACGCTCCTGCGGCAGATCGTCGGGCTCCAGAAGCCTGATCGGGGCCGAGTCCTCGTCCTCGGCCGCGAGGCAACCCGTCTGTCCCGGGGCGAGCTGGCGCTCATGGTCGGCTACGTGCCGCAGCACCCGTCGAGCATCCTCTTCAGCGATTCCCTATGCGCGGAACTGGCCCTGACGCTGAGGGCGCGCGGTCAGGGAGATGACGGGCTGAACCGCACGCTTGCCCGCCTCGGGCTCGTTGAGCACGCGGCGCGCCACCCGTACGACTTGAGCGGCGGAGAGCGCCAGCGGGCCGCGCTGGCGGCGGTTCTGGTTGGACAGCCGCCCCTGTTACTCGTCGACGAGCCAACCCGAGGACTGGACGCAGGCTGGAAGGCAGAGCTCGGCCGGTTACTGTGCGACCTCGCCAAAGAGGGGACGTCCGTCATCGTTGCCACGCACGATGTCGAGTTCGCCGCTGCCTGGGGGGATCGGATCGTCCTGCTGGCCGACGGCCGCGTCATCGCCGAGGGGACACCGGCCGAGGTGATGGCCGGCACGCTGGCGTACAGTACGCAGATCAACCGCGTCTTCGGCGGGCCGTACCTCACCGTGGAAGATGTCCTCGCGGCAGTAGGCCGCGCTCCGGCCCCGCCCGCTTCGGCCGAGGTGGGCTAGCCGCGGCGGAAGCAGGTGGATACCGACCCAGCCTCCCGGAGTACGAGTAGGAAGGCGTACCCGGCCGGTGCCGCGCAGAGTGCAATAGCACGATCCCCCACGCTCCCTCCCCTCTTCGCGATCGATCCGACCATTCATTGCCCTCGATCTTGTGCCATCTTATACTGGAGGTTGCCGGACGGATCAGACCGCAGCCGCGGGCAGGCAAGGGAGCAGCGCGTGAAGTTGATGGTGGTCATCGTCCAGGACGAGGACGCCGACCGGCTCGTGAGCGAATTGGTCGCCGAGGGTTTCCGCGTGACCCGCATCGCCAGCACGGGAGCGCTGCTCCGCCGGGAAAACACGAGCCTCTTACTATGCGTCGAAGACCACGACGTGAACCGCGCAACCGCGATCATCCGACGGATCTGCCGACGCCGTAAGCAAGTCGTGGTGCCCTATGCGCCAGCCCTCGAGCCCGGCTTGCTGTACCTTCCCGAGAACTTCGAGGTCGAGGTCGGCGGTGCGATCATCTTCGTGCTGCCGGTCGAGCGGATCGAGCGAATTGGCGAGTAAGGGCACGACGGGCCGTGCTGTTGACTTCCCGACATCTGCCACGTAAGATTGGCCGAGACTCGAACATGGGTTCTATCTGGTGGGCGATCTGCACGAAAGGCGGTAGGTGAACATGGATCGTGAACGCGCGCTGGAGCTCGCCATCTCTCAGATCGAGCGACAGTTCGGTAAAGGGGCGATCATGCGCATGGGCGAGGATGCCTCCCGCCTCCAGGTCGAGGTCATCCCGACCGGTTCGATCGCGCTCGATCTGGCGCTCGGTGTCGGCGGCATTCCCCGCGGCCGGATCACCGAGATCTACGGGCCCGAAGCCAGTGGCAAGACGACCCTGGCCCTCCACGTCATCGCCCAGGCCCAGAAGATGGGAGGCGTGGCCGCCTATATCGACGCTGAGCACGCTTTCGACCCGGTCTACGCCGAGCGCCTGGGCGTCGATCTCGACGATCTCCTGATCGCCCAACCGGACACCGGTGAGCAGGCACTGGAGATCGCCGAGACCTTGGTGCGTAGCGGTGCTATCGATGTCGTCGTGATCGACTCGGTAGCAGCGCTGGTGCCGCGGGCTGAGATCGAAGGAGAGATGGGTGATGCTCACGTGGGGCTCCAGGCCCGGCTAATGAGCCAGGCCCTGCGCAAGCTGACCGGTGCCATCAGCCGCTCCAAGACGGCGGTCATCTTTATCAACCAGCTCAGGATGAAGATCGGCGTGATGTACGGCAATCCGGAGACGACCACCGGCGGCAATGCTCTCAAGTTCTACGCCTCGGTGCGGCTCGATATCCGCAAGATCGACGCCATCAAGGAAGGTGCCGATACCGTCGGTATCCGCGCTCGGGTCAAGGTGGTCAAGAACAAGGTCGCGCCGCCCTTCCGGCAGGCCGAGTTCGACATCATGTACAACGAGGGGATCTCGATCGCGGGTAACATTCTCGACGTGGCGACAGACCTCGGCATTATCCGAAAGAGCGGCGCCTGGTACTACCTCGGAGACGAGCGGCTCGGCCAGGGACGTGAGAACGCCAAGGCATTCCTCAAGGCGAACCCCAATGTGATGGCTGAGATCGAACAGCGGATCCGCCAGGCATCACCCGAGTTGCGCCACCGCATCCAGTACGACGGCGCCGGTGAGGAGCCTACCGAGCCTGAGCCGCTTCTCGGAAACCTTTTCGCTGAGCCGTAGCCCCCGCTCGGTGACGCGATGGAACCGACAGTCGAAGTCCGGGCCTTGACCAAGCGCTACGGCGAGAAGCTAGCCGTCGATACCGCCAGCTTCTCCCTCTACCCTGGTCAGCTCGTGGGTCTCCTCGGCCCCAACGGTGCCGGCAAAACGACCACGCTCGGTATGCTCTGCGGTCTTGTACGGCCAACTGCTGGCGCGATTCGCCTGTTCGGCCAGCCACTCCGAGAGGGCAATCGTGACCTGCTGCGCCGCATCGGCCTCATGCCGGAAGTAGCCGCGTTTTATCCCTATCTTAGCGGTCGCGACAACCTCCGCGTCCTGGCTGCCACCTACGGCGTCGACGCGAGCCAGGTCGACCATTTGATCGACCAAGTCGGGCTGGCCGAGAATGCCCGGCGCCCCTTCAAGACCTACTCCCAGGGTATGCGACAGTTACTCTCGCTGGCCAACGCCCTGCTCGGTGATCCAGACGTACTCCTACTCGACGAGCCGACGAACGGTCTCGACCCCTTCGGGCAGCAGCGCGTTCACAGCTTGCTGCGCGAGCTCATCGCCCGCGGCAAGACGATCCTTCTCTCCAGCCACCTGCTGCGTGATGTCGAGGAGACCTGTGAGCGGGTGATCATCATCAACCGTGGGCGCATCGTCGCCGATGGCCGGCTGAGCGAACTGCTGCGCGCAAGCGCTCGAATCCTCCTGCGCACCACCGATGACGAGCGAGCACTCGCCCTGCTTCATGGGACGGAGCGTCCAAGCTGGGTCAGTGGCGTGACGGTCGAGGACGGCCGACTCGTCCTGCAAGCGCCACCGGAGCAGGCGGGCGAGCTGAGCGCCTTCCTGGCCCGGCACGAGGTTTACCCGGTGGAGCTGATGCCCCAGCGCGACTCCCTCCGCTCGCTTTTTGTCGAGGTCACTGGTGAGACGACGGACGGGAGGTTAAGCGCGTGACTGGTATCCTCCGGGCCGAGCTACTCAAGGTGCTGCGGCGGCCGATGACCTGGATCGGGCTCGGCATCGTGCTCGCTATCCTGGTCACCGTCCAGACACTGCTGGTAGTCCTCGCCTTTCTCCCCACACCGGAGGGAAGCGGGGCCGGTCAACCCAATCCAGGTCAGTTGCTCATCGACATGACCGTCCTGCCAGGAGGTCTCACCAACGGGCTCAACTTCCTGCCCGGACTGGGGATCTTCGCTCTCGCAGTGGTGGCAGCGAGCATCGCCGGTAGCGAGTTCGCCTGGGGTACCGTCGTACCGCTCTTCGCGCGCGGTACCGACCGCCGGGCAATCGTGCTCGCGAAGCTGTTGAGCCTTGCGATCGTCGCGGCGATCTGGCTCGTCGCGACCTTCCTGCTCGCCTTCGTCGTCTCGACGGCGGCATCGCTCATCCATCTGGGACGGGTGCCACTCGACTGGCTCGACTGGGGACTGGCACGGGAGCTCGCCATCGGGCTCGTACGCTCACTCTTAGCGGTGCTGCCGTATATCGCTGCGGCTGTCGCGATGGCGTTCCTGTTCCGGTCTCCGGCCATCGCAATGGCTATCGTGCTCGGTTATGTCATCGTAGAGCGCGTCGGGCTCACTGCTCTTGCCGCTCTTCGACCGCTCGTTAGGGGGCCGCTCGGCCAGCTGTTCGCCATCACCGACGCGGCTGCCATCGGCGCCAACGCTGACCGCATGACCGGCCTGAACACGCGGGTACTTTCTCCTCTGGCGCAGGGTACCGTTATCGAGCATCCGTACCGAGCTGCTCTGATCCTGGTCGCCTACACCGTCCTGTTCGCGATCATCGGCATCCTGGCACTGCGAGGCAGAGATATCACCCTCCGGCCAAGTTAAGTGCCGGCACACAGCAGGGCGATCCCCGTGTGGCATGTCACGCGCTTGCCCACCCCCATCGCTACATCCCCATTGCAGTCGGCAGGGCACTCGGGTACATGAGGATGAGCGCCCCGTAAGCTACCAGGGCCACCGAGGCCGCGACGCGCGCGTACGGGCTGAGGGGCAACGACTTTTCGGCAAAGATCAGCAGGGTGATCAGCGCCATCAAGCCGACGTTCATCAGCCCGAGGGGCAAGAGAATCGCGAACAGGAGCCAGCAGCAGCCGAGGCAGTAGAGGCCGTGGCGCAGACCCATCTCGAGCGCGCCCCGGTAGCCCTCCCGCCACCGAGTCAGCACGAAGTGGAGCGGGGTGCGGCAGTGTGCCAGGCAGGCCCGCTTGAGCGGCGATACCTGGTAGAGCCCGGCGAGCACGATGAGCGCACCGCCGAGCCGCGGAGCGTTCGTGCTGAGCCAAGCCGAACGCTGGCCGGCGCGCTCGGCAGCGATGGCCACGCCGTAGATCAGCGCCCCAAACGCTATCCAGACGACCAAGTAGCCAGCAACAAAGACCCAGGTAGGCACGAACGCCTGGCCCTGGACGCGCTTGCCGGCTTGCACGCGCGTGAACATCAGGATCATCGGCGCTGCGGTCGGGAACATCATCGCGACCATCATCACTACCCAGACGGCGAGGAAGAGGAGCGGGCTTAGGCCCATGGCCGGGCCCAACGTTTCCTCGCCTTCCATTCCCGGCTCCCAGCGGAGGAGTACGAGCCAACTCACCGCGGCAAGCGCCAGGAGCAACAAGAGGATGAGCGCGCGCTCGCGCCGCAGCGGGGCGGGCAGGGACGCTGCCGCAGCCGGCCTTTCCGGCGGTGCATCATCCATAGCCGTGTCTCCTCGATCCGCCAGCGGTATCCTCGCGTCCGGCTCCGAGATCCAAGCGGCCCTGCCCGCCCGGCGGCCTTAACGGCTCAGCCGCGCCAGGTGAACCAGCTGATCATGCCCGAGTCGCCCTCCCAGGGGAGCATTTCCGGATCCGACCACCGGCTGCCGGTCGTCTTCGCCGGTTGTCCTCCTGCAACCGCCCAGACGGCCATCCCCTCGGCAGATTCTACCTTCGTCGCCCGGCCGGCCGAGTCCTTGCGCGGGGCCCACTGTAACCGGCCCGCCTGCCCGATGGTAGCGGTTAGAACGACGTTGCGCTGCAGATCGATCTCAGTCACGGCGGTGGGAAGAAGCTTCCCGACGGCTGGCCCGAGAGCGGCCAAAGGCCCGCCTTTCTGGCCGGAGAAGATCGCTTCCAGTTCGCTCCGCTGCTCCTCGCTGGCCTGGGCGTCGATGTAGAAGCGGATCGTGAAGTTGCCGCCAGCGAACGGGCCGGGGATGTTCCCTGCCATGACGACGCGTCGGCCAGATAGCTCGACACCATCAGAGTTACCCTGCTCGATATCGAACAGAACTGCGGTCCCGCACCAACCGTGATCCGGCTGGACGCTCAGATCGAGCCAGCACGGGCAGAGGAGCGTGCAGTTGCACACCTCGAGCATCTGCCCCGAAACCTGCCAGGCCATCGTCTTCCTCCTTCGAGACGGCGAAGAGAATCGTCACGACGAAGATGTAGAGCACGGGCGATCGGCCGAACAGGTCAAACGCTGTTCAACTCTTATCCATTTTGTGCCCACCGGCCTCCGCCCGATGGGGACTTGCGGGCGCCGATCCGCGCCGAGCGCTCCGCGGCAAGGCAAATCCGGCGCGGCTGTGAGGAGCCGCGCCGGGTAGCGGAGTTCAGTTGTCGTCGAGGACGAACCTCCGACCTGTCGCGCGGCAAGGGCTAGAGCCCGTCCGCGCACGCCGCCGTCAGGTGCCCACCCGACGTGCCGTGTAGAAGCGTGGCCCCCAGTACCCGTCCCAGAGATTACTGATGATCACGCCCGTCGTCTCATTAGAAGAATGGATGAACTGGCCATTGCCAATGTAGATGCCGGTGTGCGATAGGCCCCACATGTACGTGTTCTGGAAGAACACCAGGTCGCCCAGCTGCAGGTTGCTGGGGTCGACGTAGACTCCACTTACGGCTTGCGCCTCGAGGCTGCGCGGGAACCCACCACCGGTCACCTGGTTCATCACGTAGTAGACGAAGCCGGAGCAGTCGAACCCCGCTGGCGTCGTGCCACCCCAGAGATAGGGGTACCCGAGATACTGCATGGCTGTGGCGACGATCTGCTCGCCGATACTGCTGGCTGGAGCCGTGGAGCCCTGCCCGCTGTTTGCTGGGTTCACCGCTGCTGCCGTGCTCTGCGCCGTCGGCTGTGCTGGCTCCTTGTCAGTTGGTGCAAGGTAGCCACCATGGGCCCATCCCTGGAGACCGGCATAATCCACACCCCACCAGGTGATACCCTGGTTGTCCGTGCGCGGGCCGGCGATCACCCGCATGACGGTGCCCTCGGGCGCGATAGTCGCGATGGTAGCACCATAACCGGCATCGTATCGGATGTTGAGGCCTTGTCCATCAGTATTGGTTACCACAACGTTGCTCCCGACGACGACGCCTGAGGACGTAGGTGACTGAGTCGTCGCCTGCGTCTCCTGGCTATGAGCAACAGACTCCCCGAGCTTGACGGCCAGGAAGGCGCTGAAGGCATATCCAACGATACCGGCATAGCTCACCCGGGCCCACCTGTTGCCCTCGCTGTCGCGGGTTGTCTCTCCCACGACGCTTGCCTCAGCTCCCTCAGGGATGACCGTCAGTGTCGCTGCCGCGAAGCTCGCGCCGTCGCGCAGGCGCAGCCCATGCCCATCGGTGCCCTGAACGATCACCACGTCCCCCGGTGACGGCACCACCCGAGCTAGGAAATCGCTCAGAACCCACCCACTCACACCACCACGGCTGACCTTGTACCACAACGTGCCGTTCGCAGCCGCCTGTGGCCCGGCTTCGACGATGAGGCGCGTCCCTTCTTCGAACGCGGTTATCACCGTCGCCTGGAGACCTGGCTCCGCACGGAGATTCACCCCGTCTCCGTTGGTGTAGCTGACGACACCGGCACTGCCAATGACAAGATCAGTATCGGCGAGTGCGACAGGCGCAGTAAGGAGCGCCACAACCGTCGAGGCGAGAACCGCGTACACCCACGTGGGGCGCTGTCGCCGCTTCCCCAATCGACCTCCCCTTCCCTAGGTCAACGAGTTCGCTGGCGCCTTGGGCACCTTAGTGGTACGCGTCGCTTGTCTTAGGCCTCACCTCCCAGTTCGAACGACTAAGGAACGAGCACTTCCCCGGCTCGCTCCGGGCCCTGTCCCCTCTGTCTCGAACCAGCGCGTCTCCGCCGTCCCCCAGGAGCGGCCCCATCGCCCGCAGGCTACCACGGCCTGAACGCTCCTGTCAACTCTCGATCCAGTACCTCCGTCCTTATGGCATGAAGGCTCGAGAGCTAGACCTGTACTCGGACAAATCCGTTACCAAGTTTGCCGAACCGGCAAACCGCGTTCAGCGAGGTACTGCTTCACCTCGGCAAGACTGTGCTGGCCGAAATGGAACATCGATGCTGCCAGCACCGCGTGAGCCCCGCCGACAGCCAGGGCCTCGTACAGGTGCTCGAGCGTCCCGGCCCCCCCTGAGGCGATCACAGGCACCGGCACGGCATCGACCACCGCGCGCACGAGCTGCAGATCATAGCCAGCCTGAGTACCGTCGGCGTCCATGCTCGTCAGGAGGATCTCGCCAGCCCCGAGCTCGACCCCTCGACGCGCCCAGGCGACCGCGTCGAGGCCTGTTGGACGCCTCCCCCCGTGCGTGTAGACTTCCCAGTCTCCGTCTCCCCGGCGTCGCGCGTCGATGGCCAGCACCACGCACTGGCTCCCGAACCGGCGCGCACACACCTCGATCAACTGCGGATCCGCCACCGCAGCACTGTTCACACTCACCTTATCGGCCCCAGCCCGCAGTAGCCGGTACATATCGTCCGGTGTCCGCACCCCACCTCCGACCGTGAGGGGAATGAACACCTGCCGCGCGGTACGGCGAACGACCTCAACCATCGTGTCCCGTCCGTCGCTCGTCGCGGTGATGTCCAGGAAGACGAGCTCGTCTGCCCCTTCCTGATCGTAGCGGGCCGCCAGCTCGGCCGGGTCACCGGCATCGCGAAGCTGCACGAACTGGATCCCTTTGACGACACGCCCACCGGTTACGTCGAGGCAGGGGATCACGCGTCGCTTGAGCATCAGTGCGACTCTCCCGCGCGGCTGTCGCCGCGCTCGACCGCCTGTCGCGCTTCGATCACTCGCTCGAGCTCTTGCTGCGCTTGTTCCAGACGCCAACGCGCCCGCTGCTCATGGAGCCGCCACAGCTCGCTCCGCAGTTGGCGATCGATCTCGCGCAGCTCTTCAAGTTTGACCTCGATGAGGTCGACACGATAGCCCAACTCGCGATCAATCGCCGTCAGCTGCTCGAGCTGTTCGCTGGAACGGCTGTGTCGCTGCTCTCCTAGTGCCATGAGGTCACGAAGCTGACTCTCGAACTGTTGCCGCACTTCTTCCACCCGCTCTTCGGTCAGCTCGTCGCGCTCGAGCGCGTGTGACCTCACCCGCTCGATCTCCGCAGCCAGCCGATCGATCTCGGCCGATACCTCGCTGAAGCGAGGCTCGAGGGTCTCCAAGTTTTCCCGCAGACCCTCGATCTGGGCCTGGGCCATCTGCTGCCTGGCCTGACCATCCTTGATCTGCGCCTTGAGGGATTCGACCTCCTGGAACACTTCGGTGACACGCCGTCGCGCGTCCTGTTCAACGATTCGCAGCCCGTCCTGGGTCTTACCAAGCTCGCGACTGAGCCGTTCCACCTCGAGCGTGACCGCATCGATCGATGAGCGCAGCGACTGGCCAACGACCGAGAGCCGCTCGATGTGAGAGGCGAGGTGATCGATGAGGATACGTAGCTCGTCGTACCGGCGAGTGTCGTGGCCGGTGTCCTCCCTTTGCCGGCGCACAGCTTCGAGAAGCTCAGCCACGTGCGCTTGCAACGATCGGATCGGCCGTGTCGACTCATCGATGCGCTGTGCGAGTTCTGTGAGTTGCTGGCGGAATCGCGCTTCTTCAAGCTGGCGCGCCTGCGCAGCCTGAGCCACTTCATGCCGGTGCTGTTCGAGCGCCTGTCGCTGCTCGGCCCACTCGGCCTCGCTCGCCTTAAGCTCTTCTTCGAGTCGAAGCTGACGACTGACCAGCTCTCGGATCAGATGGCGCAGCTCGTCAAGCTGCGCCTGAAGTGCCTGCTGGCGTGCCTCCGCACGGCGGCGTCGCTCCTCCTCGCGTGCGAGATTGACCAGGTCGGCCCGCTCAGGCCGCGAATCCATCTACCTGCGCCTTTCGTCAGCATCCGACTCGATCCACCAGTCCTCCGGGCTCGAACACCGAACGGTGCCATCGTACAGCCCGCGCCCGACGATCGCGGCTTCCACACCAACAAGCTCGGCCAGCCGCTGCAAGTGCGCGCGCGACGCGATTCCGCCCGATGCGATGACAGACACCCCGAGCCCAGCCACCGCCGCGATTGCGTCGAAGTTCGGCGCGCTCAGGGTGCCGTCACGCTCGATATCGGTATACACTACTCGGCGAATCCCGTGCTGCTGGGCTGCCCGGATCACCGCCTCGGCTGGCATGTCCGTCGTCTCCAGCCAGCCGCGCACAGCTACTTTCCCACCTCGTGCGTCGACACCGAGCAGGACCCGATTTGCACCGTAGCGCTCGACTGCCTCCGCCAGGAAGTCAGGCGACTCCACCGCGGCAGTACCGACGACCACCCGTGTCACACCCGTCGCAAAGGCAGCCTCCAGGTGCTCAAGCGTCCTGAGACCACCACCGCACTGCACCGGCATGCCGGGCACCGCGCGCACGATGCGGGCGACCAGATCAAGCTGCCTTGGGAGCCCCTGCACTGCGCCATCGAGGTCGACCACGTGCAACCAGGGCGCACCGCGCTCCTGCCAAAGGTGCGCAACCGCCACCGGATCTTCGTCGTAGACGCGCTCTCGTCCGAAGTCGCCCTGGACGAGACGCACGCAGCGCCCGGCCCGGAGATCGATCGCCGGAATCACGAACACGCGGGGGCCTCCGTAGGCTGGGGGTGTCTAGCCGCGTTGACGAGCTGCACGAAATTAGCGAGAAGCTGGAGCCCCCAACGACCGCTCTTTTCGGGGTGAAACTGTGTGCCCATCACGTTTCCGCGCGCCACGACGCTCGCGAAGCGCACTCCGTAGTGTGTCTCACCTGCAATCCAGTCGCGCTCGCTGGGATCCGGATAGTAAGAATGGACGAAGTAAAAGTCAGCACCATCAGGTATGCCGAGGAAGAGCGGGTGCGCGCGCACCTGGCGAACGGCGTTCCAGCCCATGTGGGGGATCGCCTGACCGCCAGGCAACCGGCGCACGACGCCGGGGACAACGTCGAGGCACGGGTGCTCGCCACCCTCGTAGCTCAGGCTGAACAAGACCTGCATGCCCATACAGATACCGAGGTAGGGCTTGCCACAGTGAATGGCCTCGGCCAAGGCAGGAATCAGGCCTAGTGAACCGAGATGCGCCATGGTGTCGGCAGCCGCGCCGACGCCTGGCACGATGACACCGTGTGCGCGGCGGATCACCTCTGGATCCCGCGTGACCTTGGCACCAGCGCCCACACGCTCGAGCGCGTTGACGACGCTTGCGAGGTTACCAGCTCCATAGTCGACAACCACGATACTCATCGGGTCATCCCATCGTCTGTGGGGTCGTCGAGCGCGCGGAGCGTCGCCTCCACGCTCGCGGCCAGTGCGGAGAGATTGTAGCCCCCCTCGAGCACCAGAGCCAGCCGCCCACCGCACAGTGCGTCGGCCCATCGACGTACCCGCGCCGCCATTCCGGCGAAGCCTTCTTCCGTCACCTCCATCGCGGCCAAAGGGTCGTCGCGGTGCGCGTCGAAGCCGGCCGAGACCAGCAACAGCTCGGGGCGGTACTCGGCCAGGCGAGGGCCGATGACGCGATCGAAGAGATCGAAGTACGCTCGGTCACCAGTACCTGGCGGCAACGGCAAGTTCAGCGTGTAGCCGAGCCCGCGCCCGCGTCCGGTCTCGTCGGCCCGCCCGGTTCCAGGGTACAGTGGCCACTGGTGGATCGAAACGAACAGGACACTGTCGGTCTCGTAGAAGGCGGCCTGGGTACCGTTCCCGTGGTGGACGTCCCAGTCCAGGATGGCCACTCGCGCCAGGCCGCGGTGGGAGAGCGCGTGCTGGGCTGCCACGGCGATATTGTTGAAGAGGCAGAAACCCATGGCCCGACTCGGCTCCGCGTGATGCCCGGGCGGCCGTACGAGAGCGAAGGCGCGCGCTACACGGCCATCCAGCACCCGGTCGACTGCTGCAACCGCAGCGCCGACTGCCAGCAGCGCCACGTCGTACGACGCAGGACACACGAAGGTGTCCGGATCGATCCAGCCTCCGCCCATCCGCGCAAACGCCTCGACCGAGGCGATGTACGCTGAATCGTGGATCAGAGCCACCGTCTCGACCGAAGCCGGCTCCGGTTCCACCACGGCACGACCGGCGAGCAGCCCCTCAGCTCGCAGCCGCTGCAGGATCGCAACCAGCCTCTCAGGGCGTTCGGGATGGCCAGCGGTCTCGTGCAACAGAAAGCGCTCAGACGTGATCAGGTCGGTCGGCATGTAGTACGTCCAGGATCTGTTGGTGGAGCTTGCCGTTCGAGGCGACACAACTCACTGACTCGAGCGTGAGCGGGCAGCCGCTGTAGTCGGTCACGACTCCCCCAGCTTCACGCACGATGAGCGCGCCAGCGGCCGTATCCCAAGGGGCCAGCTCCGGTTCCCAAAAGCCGTCGAACCTCCCTGCCGCAACGTAGCACAGGTCGAGCGCGGCTGACCCGTCTCTTCGAATCGCCCGGGTGAGCGTGGTAAAGCGTCCAAAGTGCGCCAGCGCCTGCTGGCGACGCTCCAGGTCGTACGGAAAGCCGGTAGCCAGCAGGGCCATGATCATCGAGTCCTGATCGGAGACCCGAATGCGTCGCCCATTCAGGAAGGCGCCGGTGCCCCGCTGCGCGATGAACAGCTCGTCCAGCACCGGCTGATAAACGACACCGAGTTCTGGTACGCCATCGATCACAAAGGCGATCGAAACGGCGAACAGCGGATATCCGTGCGCGAAGTTCGTGGTCCCGTCTAGGGGATCGACTACCCAGAGATAGTGCGCGTTCGATGCCGAGAGGTCAGGGCCACGCTCCTCGCTCAGGATTGCATGCTCAGGGAAAACCTCGCGAATACGCTCTAAGATAAGCCGCTCGCTCGCCTCGTCGACCTCGGTAACCAGGTTTACTGCACCTTTGAACCGGATCTCGTGCACTCGCCCCAACCGCTCGCGGAGCAGCCGGCCAGCAGCCACTGCAGCCTCGACTGCCACACTCCGCGGTGAATACGCCATGTGCGGTTTCCCTCCCGATCTCCCGGGCTATGTCCGGATCAACGTGCGCGTCACGAGGGGGAGCTGTGCTTGGACATCGAGCTCCAACCCTGCGGTGACTCCGCGCTGGTACAGGTAGTAGGCGGCACCCGCGATCATCGCGGCGTTATCCGTGCACAGGATCGGCGGCGGGTAGCGTACCGGGATGGGCACCGCTTCCTGGAGTCGTCTGCGCAGAAGCGCATTTGCCGCCACTCCACCCGCCAGGAGCACCATCGCCGCCCTGAAGTCTCGCGCCGCCCGCGCGGTCTTTTCGACCAGCACTTCGACGATTGCCTCTTGGTACTCGGCAGCAAGGTCGGCCACCGGCAGAGTGGGCGCGTAGACCGGCGGCTCGTACTCGGGAAAAGGCTTTCGGGCGGTCGAACGGCGGTTCCTCTGCACCGGACGGCGATATTGCTCCACCAAGCGGAGCAATGCCGTCTTCAGGCCGCTGAAGCTGAAATCGTAGCTCTCTCCCAGCCAGGCCCGCGGTAGCGCAAACCGGCCCGGCCGCCCCTGCTCAGCCGCGCGCTGGATCGCCGGGCCACCAGGAAAACCCAACCCGAGCAGCCGCGCACCCTTGTCGAACGCCTCGCCCGCCGCGTCGTCCAGGGTGCGGCCGAGCAACCCGTAGTCCCCATGGTCACGCATCAAAACCAGCTCGGTATGCCCGCCGGAGACGACCAAGCAGACCAGCGGAAAGGTCGGTGGCTCGACCTCCGGCTCCCCTGGCAGCGTCAACCAGTTGGCGTAGACGTGTCCCTCCAGGTGATTCACCGGAATCAGCGGTTTCTCCCAAACGTACGCTAGCGTCTTCGCGACATTGACCCCGACCAGGAGCGAACCGGCCAGCCCGGGCCCTTCAGTCACCGCGATCGCATCCAGAGCCGACGGACTTATTCCAGCCTGTTCGATGGCCAGATCGATGGTCGGGATAATCGTCGTCACGTGCCGCCGTGAGGCGAGCTCGGGAACAATCCCGCCGTAGCGCTCGTGCAGGTCGACCTGTGACCGGATCACGTTGGAGAGCACCCATCGACCGTCACGCACGACAGCCGCCGAGGTCTCATCGCAGGATGTTTCGATGCCCAGAATGATCACGCCGTCCGCTCCACGATCTCGATGTGCTCGCGCGCGAGCTTCTCAGTAAGCTGCCGCTTCAGCTCGAGGAGATACTGCCGATATGCCGGGTCTCGGAGCGAGGGCGACGTCATGATGAATGCGTCCTCCGCGTTGTCACTATAGTAGCGTGGCCGCACACCTCGACGCGTCAGACCATACTTCTCATACAGCGCTTGAGCCGCCCGGTTCGAGACCCGCACCTCCAAGGTGAGGAATTCAGCACCGCGACGAATCGCTTCGCTCACGAGGGCCAGGAACAGCACCTCGCCGAGCCCGAGTCTCCGATGCTCAGGCGAGACGCCGATCGTCGTCACATGGGCCTCCCCATAGACGATCCACATACCGGCAAAGCCGACCAGCGGCCGCGTCGTCGTCCGCAGCGGCCGGCGAAGACGCGGCAGGAGCGCCAACGGCCCCCGCCCGTCCTCTCGTTCCGGTTCCGGTTCTCCCGCCTCCGGCAGCTCGTGACGCAGGACAAGATAGTAGTTGCGCTCGGGTTCGCGCAGCTCCCGGTAATAGGCGGACTCTGGCCAGGGATTCGTGAAGCATCTCCGTTCGAGTTGCGACACCTCCGGCACGTCGTCGCTCTGCATCGGCGCAAGCACATAGATCCGCTTCGTGCCATCACGCGCAGCCGCCGTCACTGTGGCACAGCCTTACCGCTCGTCGTAACCGGAAACCGCTCGCGTGCGGCTCTCCGGCAATTCTACCGGAGCCACTACCTCCGTAGTCCCGAGGTGCACGTAGATCGGTTCCAGCGTTTCCAGTCGATCGACTGCGCCGCTCTGCCACCGCTGAAAGGCCAGCTCTGCCACCCACCCGGGGCGAAGGAGTCGCCACGACGGGGGTGGCAGGAGCACCTTCGGTTGGCCTTTCAACCGCTCCGCGAGTTCGGCACCGAGCATGCCGGCTAACACGGTCGTCTCGGTCAACCCGTCGGCGAGCTGGTCACCGCGCACCGTCCGCAGCACGCTCTCGCGCACCCATTGACCACTACGGAGGTGATAGTCCGCATAGACGACCCGCCCACGGCCGGCCGGCACGAACGCGCGTATGGGATGCCGACGGACGGTATGTGGGTATGCCAGCGCGTCGAGCGTGACGATTCCCACCAGCGGTATCCCCAGCCCATAGCTGAGCCCCTTGCCGACACTCATCCCCACGCGCAGGCCGTTGAAACTCCCTGGGCCGAGGGTGACGGCGATCGCCTTGAGCTGCCGCGCGGTAACTCGGTTCACTCGAAGCAGATGATCAAGCTGGCCGAGCAGGCTCGCCGTCTGACTCCGGCCGGCGCTCCAACTCAGCTCGCTCAACCAGGCCCCGTCGTACAGGGCTAACCCTGCCTGCTCAGTCGAGGTATCAATCGCCAGGAGCAGCCGGTCGACGTCGACCACCGGCAACCTCCGTTTTCAAGCGACTTACCAACCGCTGGTATCGCTCGCCCGATGGATAGAAGGCCAGCCGCCGCTTGCTGTCGGCAACGAATTCCAGCTCGATCAGCAGGAACTGCTCGAACAGGTCAGACGTCAGACGCTCGGGCCATTCGATCACGACGATCCCTTCGGGGTCGTCGAGGTAATCCATCAGGCCGAAAGTCGCGAGTTCTCCCGGTTCTTCCAGCCGGTACAAGTCGATATGGTAGAGCCGAACCGGGGTCCCATCCGGCAGACGCCCGTTGTGCTCGCTGGCTAGCACGAAAGTCGGACTCTGGACATAGTCTTCCACTTCCAACCCCCGGGCGATCCCTTGCACGAGGGTCGTCTTTCCAGAGCCGAGCGGCCCGTGCAGCAGGTAAACATCACCCGGACGCGCTAGCCGGCCCAGGTGCATGCCGATTCGGCGAGTCTGCTCGGGGCTATGACTGATAATGTCCAACGCCGGGACAGGTGAGCGCATCTCGACCCTTACCCACACTCCTCGACACTTTACTGGCTGTCCATCACCCCGCACCGTGGTCAGTCGATCGGCGGCCGGTGCTGCGCCCAGGGCCGGTAGCGCTCGTAGGCTGCCGCGAGCCGCAGGACAGTCACGTCTTCCCGCCAACGCCCGACGATTTGGAGTCCGACCGGGAGACCCTCGCGCGTGAAGCCGCACGGCACCGTCGCCGCAGGCTGGCCGGTGAAATTGAACGGATACGTGAACGGCGTCCAGGACAGATACGTCGTCGGGCAGCCGCCCACCTCCCCTGGATGGTCGGCTCCGGCGTGGAACGCGGTGAGTGGCAACGTCGGGCTCAGGAGAATGTCGTACCGCTCCAGTACCCGCCGGATCCGCTCGGCGTACGCCGAGCGTTCGGCATAAGCCCATGCGAGGTCAACCCCGCTCCATCGCTGTCCAGCCTCGATAACGCTGAGCCGGCCAGGATCGATGAGAGCGCGAACCTGCTCGAGATCAGTGCGGTGCACGGCCGCCATTGCGGTCGACCAGATGACCTCGAGTACCGGATAGGGATCCTCCAACGGCTGTGGAATCGGCTCCACGTCGCACCCCAGCTCGGCAACAGCGTGTGCGGCAGCTTCCGTGAGTCGCCGCACTTCCGGGTCGACCGGCAGCTCACCCACGTTCGCGATCCAACCGGCACGCAACCCGGCGACCCCGCTGTCCAGGCCAGCAAGGTAGTCGATCCCGGTGGCGTTGAGCGAGTTGCGGTCTCGCGGATCGGGCCCGGCGATCACGTTCAACATCAGGGCGGCGTCGGCGACCGTGCGGGTCATGGGCCCCACATGAGCCAACGTCTCCACCGTGCTCGGCGGATAATAGGGCACGAGCCCGAACGACGGCTTGAAGCCGAAGATGCCGCAGAATGAGGCCGGGATGCGGATCGAGCCGGCACCATCGGTACCCTGCGCGAGCGGCCCAAGGCCAGCGGCGACAGCGGCGGCCGCCCCACCGCTCGACCCTCCAGCAGTACGCCCGAGTTTCCAGGGGTTGTGGGTCGGCCCGACCACGCGGTTACCCGAATCCCCCTTCCAGCCAAGCTCGGGCGTGTTCGTCTTGCCCAACAGCACCGCGCCAGCGCTGTACAGCCGCTCGACGACCGGTGCGTCTTCCTCAGGAACCCAATCCTTCCACAGGAGCGAGCCACGAGTTGTGCGGATCCCGCGCGTCGGCGTCACATCTTTGATCGACACCGGTATGCCGAGGAGCGGTAGCTGATCATGGCCGGTGGCATAGGCCTGTTCTGCGTCGAGCGCTTGTTTATGGGCCAGATCAGCGGTCACCGTGACGAAGGCGGTCAGCTTGGGATTGAGCCGCTCGATCCGTTGGAGCACCGCGTCTACGACTTCCACCGGTGAGAGCGCCCGCTTGCGGTAGAGCTGTCGCAACTCGATCGCCGATAAGTAACACAGTTCCTCATGTGACACGGTCTACCCTCCACTTCCCTACGTCTTGAAATGCGTATATCCGCCCGGCTCGACCACTTCTAACTTGCCGAGTAGGTCACGCAGCTTGACCTGCGGGCCCTCGGCTCCGGCCTCCACTACCTGGCCGATACACACCGGCGGTCGCAGTCTGGCGCGGCGGAAGGCGTGACAGACGCGTTCGAAGACCTTAGGTGGCGCGGTAAAGAGGAGCTCGTAGTCCTCGCCGCCCCGGAGCGCGAGATCGCGCCAGTCCGGAAAGCCCCACTTGATGGCGTTCGGAACCGGCAAACGGTACGTCTCGATGATAGCCGAAACACCGCTTCGCTCACAGATCTTCGGCAAATCGCCCAGCAACCCATCGCTGAGATCCATCGCTGCCCGCACGCCGCATCGCCGGAGCAACAGCCCCTCCCATACCCTGGGCTGAGGCCGGTGGTACGCGTTTTGCATTGCCGGGCTCCCGTCAAGGGTCTTCAATCCGCGCTCGAGCACGCGCAGCCCAGCCGCAGCGAGGCCCAGCGGCCCAGTCACCGCGATCAGATCGCCAGGTCGCGCGGCCGCCCGGGTCAGTAGCGGGTGTCCATCGCATGGCACGTCACCCACGACGCTGACGGCGACCACGACGCCGTTCGGTGCGCGGCTGGTGTCGCCTCCGGCGATGACCAAGCCGAAGCGCTGGCCCAATGTGCGAGCGCTGCGGTAGAAGTCGAGCACTTCCTGGTCACGTTCCGATCCTCGCAGCCCGAGATCGACGAACGCCAGTCGGGGACGCGCACCCATCGCCGCGATGTCGCTCAAGTTGACGGCCAGCGCCTTATACCCCAGCGAGTCCCAGTCTGTCCAGTCGAGTCTAAAGTGGACACGCTCCATCAACACATCGGTCGTAATCACCACCTCGTGGCCTGCTGGTGGTCGCCAGGCCGCTGCATCGTCGCCGATCCCGATCTTCAGCCGGCGTGGAGCGGCACCGCTGGCGATCCTGGCGATCTGGTCGATAAGCGCAAACTCGCCCACCTCCCGCACGAGCTGACCACTGGCGGCCACCCGCATAACGCCTCATCCCCTTCGCTCGAACGTGATCCGCTCCTCCTCGGAGCACTCCGCCACAGACCGATACACGCAGATCGTCGCCTCCGCTGTCCGCTCCCAGGTGAAAGCCTGTGCACGTTCCCGCCCCGCCCGCGAGAGCGCAGCTCGCCGTTCGGGCGATCCAACCAGCTCGCGCATCGCCCGCGCCAGGGCTTCGGTGTCGCGCGGGTCGACCAGCACCGCTGCTTGCCCTGCTACCTCCGGCAATGACGACGTGGAGGAAGTGATCACTGGAGTGCCGCAGGCCATCGCTTCCAAGACCGGAAGTCCGAACCCTTCGTAGAGCGAGGGGTAAACGAAGACGGTCGCAGCGCTGTACCACAGGGGCAGTTCCTCCGGGCTGACATACCCAGTCCACCGCACCTGGTCAACGAGCGCGAGCTCGCGCACCAGGCGGAAGATACCCGACTCGCGCCAGCCGCGGGCGCCAGCGATGACGAGCGGCACCGAGAGTTCATCTTTCGCTCGGGCGTACGCGCGAAGCAATCCTTCCACATTCTTGCGCGGCTGCAGCGTGCCCAAATACAACAGAAACCGCTCTGGCAGGCTGTGCGCCGCCCGAAACGCCTGCAGCGCATGGGGATCGCGTACCGGTTGGAGAGTTGCGTCCACGCCGTTCGGCACCACCACGACCTTGTCCGGCCCTACCCCGCAGAGCTCGATGACGTCGTCGCGTGTCTGTGCGGACACAGCAATGACCCGATCGGATCGCCGCACGGAGTGCCGCGTCAAGGCAGCCAGATAGCGCTGCTTGTACACCGGATAGTGCTGGGGATAGCGGAGAAATGCAAGGTCATGGACGGTCACCACCAGCGGCCTCGGCCCGGCCAGCGGCACCACATTGACCGGCCCGTGGAGGAGGTCGAGGTGACGAGCGCGCGTGACGGCCGGGGCAACGAGCTGCTCCCACAGGACCCTCACCGGCGGCCGCTCCGTAGGCAGTCGGCTCACCGACCAGGTGACTCGCGGCATCGCGCGATCCGGGAAAGCTCGGTAGGCACCGAGGTTCGTGAAGACGACGAGATCCAGTTCGGACGCGGATCGAGGAAGATAGCGCACCAGCGCCTCGATGTACCGGCTGACTCCAGCACGCCGGTATCCAGGCGCGAACGAGAGGAGATGGCTCAAGAGTCCGACACGCACACCGTCGCTCCTGGCGCCGATTCTACCCAGCGCTTATCCGTCTCTCCTACTGCTATACTGAGACGAATGGAGCGCCTTCAGAACGGCGGTGAAGCCGGATAGGCCACAACGCGAGGGTCATGACCGAGACAACGAGCGTCCAGGACATCATCGAGCAGTTTGCGGTCTTCTACCCGTTCACCTTCGACCGCTTCCAGATCGAGGCCATCGAGACCTTCCTTGCTGGCGAGTCGGTCATGGTTGCCGCACCGACTGGCACCGGTAAGACCGTGGTCGCTGAGTTCGGGGTCTACGAGTCGTTCCGGCGCGGCAGCCGGGTCATGTACACGACTCCGATCAAGGCGCTCAGCAACCAGAAATTCCGCGACCTGCGCGCGATCTACGGCGACAACGTTGGCCTCCTCACTGGCGACGTGACTGAAAACCCGCGCGCGCTGATCCTGGTGATGACCACCGAAGTCTTGCGCAACATGCTCTTGCAGACACCGTGGGAGCTGGACGAGGTCGACTGCATTATCTTCGACGAAATCCACTACCTGGCGGACCCCGAGCGCGGCACCACCTGGGAAGAATCGATCATCCTCTGCCCGGAGCACGTACAGCTTATCTGCCTCTCGGCGACCGTCTCGAACGCTCAGGAGATCGCCGACTGGATCAGCCGCACCCACCGGCCGATTCGGCTCATCACCCACGACGAGCGGGCTGTCCCGTTGGCGCTCTACTACTTCTATGACCACAAGCTGCGGCTCGTGATCGATCACCACGGCGTGCAGGTCGCTGACTTCTCGCGGGTCGGCGGCGAGATCCGCCGTCAGCTAGCCCGCGGCGGACTGACCACTGAGCAGCGTCGCCAGGCCGAGGAAGCCGAGCCCCCACCGTGGGAGATCGTGCAGGCGCTCACAGCCGAGGACATGCTCCCGGCAATCTACTTCCTCTTCAGCCGGCGCGACTGTGAGGACTATGCCCAGCGCCTCGCGATGATGCGCGTTAAGCTCATCCGTGAGCGGGCCGTTCACCGCCGTATTGAGCAGGTCGTCGAAACGTTTCTCGCCGGCCTGCGCCCTGAGGATCGCGAGCTCGCGCAAGTTCAGACTATTGTGAGCCTTGCTCGGCAAGGCCTCGGTTTTCATCACGCGGGCCTGCTGCCGGTGCTGAAGCAACTGGTGGAGGTACTCTTCAGTCGTGGACTCATGAAGGTCGTCTTCGCGACCGACACCCTGGCGCTCGGGGTCAACATGCCGGCGCGCACGGTGGTGATCGGCCGGATGACCAAGTGGGACGGCCGGCGACGGCGGTTACTGACGACGAACGAATACCAGCAGATGGCCGGCCGGGCCGGGCGACGGGGGATGGACGAGCGCGGCAACGTTGTCGTGCCATACAGCCCCTGGATCTCCTTCCGCGAAGTCCTCGAGGTGGCCACCGGCGAGCTGGAACCAGTGCGGAGCGCGTTCACTATCCGCTACAACACCGTCCTCAACCTGTGGGATCCGCCGCGTGGTGAGCGCGTCCGCCACCTCTTGCTCGAAAGCCTGGCCCAATACCAGGCTGCCCAGCGAGTGCGACAGTTGGAAGACGATATCGTCGCGCTCGGCGAGCAGATCGAGCAGATCCCCCGCGGCTGCCTGATCGGCCTCGACGGCGACGAGCTGCTCTACGAGTACCGCAAGCTCGTCGCTTCGCTCAACGCCGCGCGCGGCCAAGAGCGCCGAGCACACCAGGAACTCAAGGCACTTGCGGCCGAGCTCGACGAGCGCCCATGGGCCGTTCCGACTCGTCCGGTGCTCCGCCGCGCCTTCAAAACGCTGCCACCAGGCTTCCCCCTCCATACCCGCGAGCGCGGCTGGGTCGTTTTCCTCGGCAGGAGCCTCCATGGTGGAGTTGGCCTCGTACTGACGCGCGAGCATGCGGTCGAGCTCCTCTCGGAGTACCGCCAGGTTGACTACCTCCCTGTCGGTATCCAGCCGCTTGAGCTACCGGAGCCGTTGCTCAGCGTCGAGCAGCCACTCGCAGACGCCCGAGAGCGTGTTCCAGAAGAGGCGTTGACGAGGGTGTGGGCCGAGTTCGACCGGCTCGGCCTCCCTGACCTCGAAGCGATGCTTACCGCCCACCGGGCCGCAGTGGAGCAGCGCTTCGCTCACCAGCGCGCGCGGATCGAGGAGCACGTCCAGCGCCTCAAGGAAGAAGTGCGCGAGCTGGTGGCCGCCCGACACCGCCATCCGTGCCACGGCTGCCCGCGCCGTAAGGAGCACCAGGGTTACCTCGCCACCATTGCTGAGCTAGAACAGCATCGTGCGGCTGTGGAGCAACAGCTCAGTCGTGAGGTGGCGAATGAGGAGCGGCGCGTCCGTGAGCTGATCCGGGGGATTCGTCAGGTATTGGAGCACTTTGGATACCTGCACCGCGGTTACCCGACAGCCAAGGCCGACACTCTCGCTGAGGTCTTCGATACGAATGGCCTCCTGATCTGCGAGATGATCGACCGCGACTTCTTCAGAAACCTCGACCCTGCCGATACCGCAGAGGTCTTCTCCTGGTTTGCATTTGATCGGGACGCGCGCTTCGCCAATAGCTTCGTGCTCCCGACCAGGCTCGTCCTCCTGCGTCGCCGGATCGATAGCCTGGAGCAGGAAATCTTCGAGGTCGAGCGACGCAACGGCCTCTTCCTCTCCACTGGTTATAGCTCCGGTTTCTATGGCGCGATGCGCGCCTGGTGCCAAGGCGAAACCATGGCACGCATCCTCGAGCAGATCGGGCTCAGTGAAGGCGACATCGTGCTAACCTTCAACAAGACGCTCGATCTGATGCGTCAGGTTCGCGAGATGCTGGAGCATGTCATGCCTGAACACCCATTGCGGGCGACTTTGGAGGCGGCCGATACGCTCGTACGGCGAGACATTATCGAGCAGTCGCTGTTAATCGGTGTCCTGCCGGTGCCGACAACCGAATAAATCAGCGCTCCTCGCTTAGGGAACGCTGCGGTCGGAAGCCACGCAACTCCTGGAGAGTCAGCTCTTCTGCGACCTCACGGTGGAAGACACGGGAAAAGCTCTGGGCAACGTGGCCTTCCACGTCAGCCACCGCTACCGGTCGACCGAGGAGCTGGGCAAGCGACGTGACACCGCGGTCGGGGATACCACAGGGAATCATGTAACCGAAGTACCGGAGATCGGGATCGACGTTAAGCGCGAACCCATGATAGGTGACGCCCCGGCTCACCGTAATGCCGATCGCGGCAATCTTATCGTTGCCCACCCAGACCCCCGGGCGGGCCGGATCGATCGCTGCCTCGACGCCGAAACACCTGAGCGCCTCGATTACCGTCATTTCCAATCGCTCCACAAAGCGGCGGACGCTCCGCTGCTCTCTGCCCAGATCCATGATCACGTAGGATACGAGCTGGCCTGGCCCGTGGAACGTGATATCGCCCCCGCGGTCAACCGGGTAACAGCGCGCTCCGATCCGGGCGAGCGTGGCATCGTCGATGAGCAGATTCGAGCGGTGACCGCCGCGACCGATGGTATAGGTAGGCGGGTGCTCCAACAGCAAGAGGAGGTCGGGCACACTCCCCTCCCGGCGAGCGGCCGCGAGCGCCCGTTGGAGTTCCCAGCAGGCGAGATAGTCGACCTGTCCAAGGCGCACGAGCCGGACGGCGTCTTCGCTCATCTCTCGTTTCGCCTACGGGAGCGAGTCGCTGTTTCCGCTACGGTCTCACGCTCTGACCGAGTCGGCGTTGCCTGAAGGCAGCCACTTGCTCGCCGGCTCGATAGGACGAGCGCACCAGCGGACCGGCCTCGACATGCCCGAAGCCTAGTTCGTAGCCGATGGCACGCAGTTCGTCGAACTCCTCCAGCGAGTAGTAGCGATCCAAGGGGTAATGCCGCGGTGTTGGCGGCAGGTACTGGCCGATAGTCAAGATCCCGACGTCTCGTGCGCGCAGGTCGCGCATGACCTGCATCAGTTCCTCTTTCGTCTCCCCCATGCCGACGATGATCCCGGACTTGGTGATGATGCCTGGATCCATCGCCTTGACCTGGCTGAACAGATCCAGGCTCCACTCGTACCGATCCCACGGCTGGATTCGCCGGAAAAGCCGCGGCACGGTCTCGACGTTGTGCGCGATGACGTCCGGTTTCGCCTCGACGACGAGCCGCAATGCCTCCCAGTTCCCCTGAAAGTCAGGGATTAAGACCTCGATTCCGCACTCCGGCAACCGGAGGCGAACCTCACGGATCGTCGCAGCGAAAACGCTCGCGCCCCCGTCTGGCAGGTCATCGCGGTTCACCGAGGTGATCACCGCGAAGTCAAGGCCCATCGCCGCGATCGCCTCGGCCACGCGAGTGGGTTCCTCCAGGTCGACAGTGTTTGAACGACCCCAACGCACGTTACAGAAGCGGCAGGCGCGCGTACAGAGATCGCCCAGGATCATGACGGTTGCCGTACGCGCGTTCCAACACTCGTAGATGTTGGGACAACGCGCCTCCTCGCACACTGTGTGCAGCGCGAGCCCGCGCATGATGCGTTTCAGGTCACAGTAACTGTCGCCGTGCTCGCGGCGCACCTTGAACCATTCAGGCTTCTTCTGGAGGAGAATCGGCTGGATCGTCCTGGTCACGTCTCTGCTCCTCGGTAAGGCCCGCCGCTACGCTCGGCTGAGCCGGTGCTTCTAAGGTACTCTAACACGGCAGAAACGCGGCTGGGAGCCTCAGCCGAGCTAACGGAATGCGTCTGGCACACTCTCGTCGACGGCCTCACCCAGCGCGAGGCCGTTGATCATGGCGCTGATGCCCGTAAAGTACTGGAGCACCGCAAGCGCCTCAACGAGCTGGGCGTTCGAGACGCCCTGTTTCTTCAGCCGCGCGGTGTGTACCTTGATGCCGAACTGGTTATTTGTCAATGTGACAGCCGCCCAGGCTAACCACTCTTTTATCTCCGGCGCGATCTCACCGGCATCCATAATCCGCGCGCGGTAATCGACGAGCGCCTCGAGCACCCCAGGGTTGTGAGCAAACGCCTTGTAGGCCGTCGGGACCTGCCCAGCCCCAAACCCCTTCCTGATACGATCGTAGATCTGTTGGACGTTCTCAGGCGCATCCTGCTCTTCGATCAGGCCTACGGTCGCCATCGTGTCATTACTCCGTCCTCTATCCCGCATATCATCGATAGCACGCCGTCTCACGCCGATCAGATTGGCAGTGACCAGTGCCCGCGAGCACTCTCGCGCTCGGGCCGAGCTCGCAGCTCTAAGACCATTACCTGGTGCTCGATGTGCCCCATGTAGAAGCGGCGGCCAACCGGCTCGAAACCGAGTCGCCGGTAGAAGTCCAGCGCATGGGTCTGCGCGTTGAGCGTCACGTACCGCGCCCCCTGCGCCTGGCTCCAGCGAACAAGGTACTCCATGACGGCGCTGCCTACGCCGCGGCCGCGGTACGGCTTCAAGACGGCCACCCACGCGATCTGAGCCTCGTCACCGAAGAGCGTGACGCGGCCGGTGCCGACCGGCTGGTCATCGACGGTGGCGAGTACGGTCAGAGAGTAGGCGTCGTCCGGATCGTCGCGTACGTGCGGGGTCAGGTGCTGCTCGCGATGGAATACCTCTTCACGGATCGCATAGACCGCTTCCTGATCATCTCGGTCGCGTACGGGCCGCACCTGCACCGCCGGCCGTTGCTTGCTCGGGGGCGTGTCTTTCAGTACCGTCACAGCGACGCTCCGGACAACAAGCGCGATTCGGCCGTCGCGACCCGTTGCCGCTCGACCTCGAGCCACACGATCTCTTCAGCCAGCCGCGCTGCTGCCTGTTCTAACGCCTGGCTGACCTGACCCGGCCCGGTACCCCCAGGCACCTCCCGCGCACGCACCGCGTCCCATACCGTCAGTGGCGGACGGGTCTCGGCCAAGAGCGGGTGAAAGCTTGCCCACTCGGCCGCCGTCAATTCCGGAAAGTCCTTCGTGTTCGCTTCGCAGTACGCCACCACCCGGCCCACCAGCTCGTGCGCCTCGCGGAACGGCATCCCCTGACGCACCAGATGGTCGGCCAAGTCAGTCGCCAAACTGAAGCTCCCAGCAGCGGCCTCGGCCATCCGGCTGGCTCGGAACCGGAGTGTTCGCAGCATGGGCGGGAGCACCCGTAAGATCAGGGAGACCGTGTCAAACGCGTCGAAGACTCCTTCTTTGTCCTCTTGGAGATCCTTGTTGTAGGCCAGGGGCAAACCCTTGAGCACCGTGAGCAGGCCGGTCAAGTGCCCGACCACTCGCCCGGTCTTCGCGCGGATCAACTCCGCGACGTCCGGGTTCTTCTTCTGAGGCATGATACTGCTGCCCGTAGCGTACGCGTCATCGATCTCGACGAAGCCGAACTCTCCACTCGACCACAGGATCAGCTCCTCGGCCAAGCGGGAGAGGTGCGTCATCAAGAGGCTGAGGTCACCCAGGAACTCGATGACAAAGTCACGGTCGGAAACTGCGTCCAGGCTGTTCTCGCAGATCCCGTCCATCGCGAGCAGATCGGCGACATACTGACGATCCACCGGATAGGTCACACCGGCCAGCGCGCCTGCCCCCAGTGGAGAGCGGTTGACCCGCCGGTACAGTTCCCGTAGCCGTTCCAGATCACGGAAAAGCATGGCCACGTACGCATGGAAGTGGTGTGCCAGCAGCACCGGCTGCGCGCGTTGCAGGTGCGTGTAACCGGGCAGCACCGTTTCCCGGTGCTGGTCAGCCAGGTCGAGCAACGCCCGCACCACTTCACCGATCCCTTGTCCAAGCGCGATGACTGCGTCGCGCGTCCATAAGCGGAGGTCGAGAGCGACCTGGTCATTGCGACTACGAGCGGTGTGCAGGCGGCCTGCAGCAGGCCCGATGAGCTCGCGCAATCGGCGCTCGACGCTCAGGTGGATATCTTCGTCTTCGAGACGAAACGTGAACTCACCTCGCTGCAGCTCACCCAGAATCGTTCTCAGTCCCTCACCAATTGCCACCGCGTCGATTTCGGGGATAATGCCCTGGCGTGCGAGCATCCGGACATGTGCCAGCGAACCCAGGATATCGTAGTAGGCCAGCCTGTGATCGAACGTGATCGAAGCGTTCAGCTCCTCGACCCATCGGTCAGTTGCCTTACTGAACCGTCCCCCCCAGAGCTTGGAAGACGGTGAGGGAAGATTCCACGACCTACTCAAAGTCTGCTCTCCTCGACCCTACCGCAAAGCGTGTTCGGTCCACCTGTCCGCTCGCAAGCGAAGTTAGGTGACACTCACCAGGCGGCGGCCCGACTGGTCGACCGCAACGACTGGAGAGCGCGGCTCCGAGCCCACCGTCTCGTGCCCTTCGGCCGCCAGCACACGGCGCAATGCGACGATTGCGACTTCCAACATGCCGTCGTCCGGCTCCCGGGTAGTCAGTCGCTGGAGCACCAGGCTAGGCCAAGTGACGACTCGAACGATCCGGTAGCGGTAATGCGTCGCCGTCCACCGGATGAACTCGTACGCCAGCGCGGCGATAACCGGCACCAGGGCAACACGCGATAGCACACGCCAGACCAGCGGCGGTCGACCGAGCAAGGCGAACACGAGAATCGAGATCACGACGACGATCAAGATGAAGCCGGTACCGCACCGCGGGTGAAGGAGACTATGCGAGCGAACGCCCTCGACCGTCAGCGGTGCCTGAGCTTCGTAGGCGTTGATCACCTTGTGCTCCGCACCGTGATAGCCGAATACACGCCGGATATCCGGCATCCGGCCGATCAGCGCGAGGTACCCGAGCAGGATAGCGAGCCGCACACCTCCCTCGGCGAGATTACTCACCAGATCCCGGGCGATCCAGCGATCGCCGAGGCTCACCAGTGCCAGCGGCGCAACGAAGAACAGGCCAATCGAAAAGAGCAGCGAGATCGCAACGGTCAACCAGAGCAGTCGGTCAGCTGGTGCGCTCGGAGCCCGCGGCTGGCTCTGCTCATCCGCAGCCAGGCTGACATTGGCCGAGAAGACGAGCGCGCGCATACCCAGCACGAGCGTGTCCCACAGCACAAAGACCCCCCGCAGGAGCGGCACATTCCGCACGCGCTGGCCGAACGTCGCGCGCTTCATCGGTTCGTGCCAGACCACGATCTCACCGCTCGGCACCCGGACTGCGACCGCCATGTCATGGCGACCACGCATCATCACCCCTTCCAGGACTGCCTGGCCGCCGTAGGCACGTCGATCGGCCATCGAACTCCTACCCTCGTCGCACGTGGAGCGTCCTGCGGGCCGTCGCTCTGGCGAGCCATTCTACCAGACGAACCGACGAGTGCGATGATTGCCCCGCTTTCAAGGCGGTGCTACGCTAGGTGCGAACCGGAGTGGAGCTCCGCAGGGTGGAGGGACTGTCGATGCGTGTCGAACCGCTGATCTTCGAACTGAGCAAGAGTGGCCGCGAGGGCGTCTCCGTCCCCGAACTGGACGTCCCTGCAGCGGCTGTACCGGATAGGCTCGCGCGTAGCGAGCTCCCGCTGCCTGAGGTCAGCGAGGTTGACGTTATCCGTCACTTTACCCGCCTATCGCAACTCAACCACGGCGTCGACATCGACATGTACCCGCTCGGCTCCTGCACCATGAAGTACAACCCGAAAATCAACGAGCTGGTGGCTCGGCTCCCAGGCTTCGCGCAGATCCATCCGTTGCAGGATCCGCGCACGGTGCAGGGGGCGCTCGAGCTGATGTACCGCCTGCAGTGCTATCTCGCCGAGATCGCTGGCTTCGATGCCGTCTCGTTGCAGCCTGCTGCCGGGGCCCATGGCGAGCTGACCGGGATCCTCATCGCCCGCGCCTACTTTGACAGCATCGGTGATCACGGACGGACGACCGTGCTGATCCCCGACTCCGCGCACGGCACCAATCCGGCGACCGCGGCCATGGCCGGCTTCAAGGTTGTCGAGGTGAAGTCGGATAAGCGCGGCAACGTGGACATCGATGAGCTTCGCCGGCTGGCCGGCCCGGATACTGCTGCGCTGATGATCACGAACCCGAACACGCTTGGCCTCTGGGATGAACACATCGACGAGATCGTCCAGATTATCCACAGCATCGGTGGCCTGGTGTACAACGACGGCGCAAACTTCAACGCGATCCTCGGGATCGCTCGTCCCGGCGACCTGGGCGTGGACATCATGCACTTCAACCTGCACAAGACGTTCTCAACCCCCCATGGCGGTGGCGGCCCCGGGTCTGGCCCGGTAGGGGTCAAGGCGCACCTCGCAAAGTTCTTGCCGGGCCCAGTCGTCGCCCGCAACGAGGAGGGCGCCCCTGAGTACACCTGGGCCTGGCCGGAGGCGTCCATCGGCAAGATGCACTCGTTTCATGGTAACTTTGGCATGCATGTACGCGCCTACACCTACATCCGGATGCACGGTGCGGCCGGCTTACGGCAGGTCAGCGAGGACGCCGTGCTGGCCGCCAACTACGTGCTCACGCGCCTGCGAGAGCGCTACGAGGTACCGTACGACCGTGCCTGTATGCACGAGTTCGTACTCTCCGCCACGCGCCAGAAGCAGCACGGCGTGCGAGCGATGGACATCGCCAAGCGTCTACTCGACTTCGGGTTCCACCCCCCGACGGTCTACTTCCCGCTGATCGTCCCCGAGGCGCTGATGATCGAGCCCACCGAGACCGAGAGCCTCGAAACGCTCGATGCCTTTATCAACGCGATGATCCAGATCGCGGACGAAGCCGAGCGTGAACCCCAGGTCGTCCAGCAGGCACCCCACCGTACGTTCTACAAGCGGCTGGACGAGGTGCGTGCGAACCGGGAGCTCAACCTGCGCTGGGAACCAACAGCGGGCGCCCCGCTGCCGGCTGCCGCAGATTGACATCCGTCCCTCGCACTCCGAGCGCTATTTCGCCTTCGGGTCTGGCGTTCCTCTGTGCCGCCAAAGGATTGCCGGTCCCCTTGCCGCACATAGCGTCGCTGATGCGCTATATGGCAGACTACCAGGGGGCGAAGCGTAGCCTCGCCCGTAACTGTGAGAGCGTTCGGGAAGGAGCGCGTTCCGATGGAGAAGACGGCGCTGATTGACGGGCTTAACCGTGATCTGGCCGGTGAGCTGCAAGCGATCGTCATGTATATCCACTACGCTGCGGCTGCGACCGGTGTCGAGCGGCTGGAGCTCGCCGAGTTCTTTGAACGCGAGATCCAGGACGAGCTGCGGCACGCTCTCTTCCTCGCCAACAAGATCACTGCACTTGGCGGCACGCCGACTGATGAGCCGTTGCCGGTACCGAAGGCGAGCAGCAACCGCGAGATGATTAAGAACGTCCTCGATGCCGAGGTGCGGACGATCGCTGCCTACAGCGAGCGCGTCAAGCAAGCGGAGGAGTTTGGCGACCTCGGTCTTGCCAACGACCTCCAGGACATCGTGTCGGACGAAACACGGCACAAAGAGGAGGCCGAGAAGCTGCTGCGCGCCTGAAGGCAAGGCCACCGAATCACCGGGCGTTCGCCGCGAGCTGAGGGCCGATCACAGTTCCGCACAGGTTGACGACCGGTGCGAATCGGGATTCAGCGCTCGCGCGAGTAGGTTACCCGCGTTCAGGGAGCAAGCCCCTCGCTCGCGCGAGCGCCTCGCTCAGTTTTTGGTGCTCCACCGCCAGCGTCAAGTCGCCTCGGGTGCGCTCGAGCACCCCACGGACCATATCGGTCGTCCGGCGCAGCGCATAGGTGACGGCGTCAGGGTAGTCGACCTGCACCAGCACGCCGTAGATCTCGTCCATAACGTCCAGCATCGCCTCGCCGCGCGCGAGGTCACCGTGACGGATGGCATCGAGCACATGCCGCCGCAGCTCGCCGGCCGCTTCACCCAGCGCGTTGAGGTAGACGGCATCGTCGACCTGCAGCGTCTCCGGCCCCGGCAGCGGGTCACCCCCGATGAGGGTCCGGGTCAAGCAGGCTTCGGCGAACTCCTTGTGCGCATCCTGGACATAGCCTGACCAGTAAACTCCGGGGTACTGGGCCAAATCCGCCGTTAACCGCTCCTTGATCTCCCGGGCCTGAGCCAGGAGCTCATCGGCCAAGGCATAGTCAGCCCGGTGGACGGCGCGGACAGCGTTCGCGCTGAGGCGTGTGAGCTGGCGAGTCTCGGACAGCGCACGCTCCCGTGCGCTGTTCACGAGATCCAACCGGGCCAGAATCCGCTCTGTGACCCGCGAGATCTCGGACGATCGCTCCATCCCAGGTACCCCTTGGCAGCTTCTCACCGCACACCGGTGCGCTCGTTCGGTCGCCGCCTGCGAGCTTAGGGCCTGCTCTGGCCTCCGGCAACAGTCGCCGCGGGCTCGACGACGCCCGCCTGCTCGAAGATCCGGCGCAAAATGACCAGCGTCGAAGCATACGTCGAATCCATGCCGAAGTAGGAGAGCCCGCGAGCGCCGAGCGTGTGGGCTCGACTGTATGGCGTGTCCGACGCGTAGTGGATGATCCCGAGGTCGACCGGAATCTCGGTCAGGTTGACGTGCTCACCCTGACCGTAGCGAGTCAGGAAGGTATCCTCATAGAGTGCATTCAAGTAGGGCCCGGTCTCCATCTCCACGACCGTGTAGTTTTCTCTGTAATAGAGATCAAGGTAGTCACGGTTCTGCAGGTAGGTACCGAGCACGGAGATCGTCCGCTGGTGATCGAGCGCTGAGCCGTAGACTAGATATGGCCTCAAATCCTGGGCCCCAAAGCAGTTCCGGAACCAATAGGTGTTACCGCTGTGCTCGTCGTGGACGACGTCCGGCAGCATCACGTCGCCGATGCGCGCATTCAGCGTCGCCGCCTTGCCGAGAATGTACACTCCTTTGAGTTGGTAGGTGCTGGCCGCGATCTGCGAGAGCAGATGATAGGCTCCAAGGCCTAGAGGGTAGTTGATATTGAGAATCACTGCTTCGGCCGAGCGAAGATCGAACTCGCCTCGGCTGTGGAGCCTCGGGTCGAAGTCCTCTGGGCACAGCCGGTCGAGCTCGATGACCTGTACGCCCACGTCGACCGGCCCATCCGGTTCGATCGTGACGATTCCCCGCTCACGTTCCTCGCGGTCGCGCTCCACTCGTTCTTCTGGCCGGCTGGCGTAGTACAGTCTCGCGGTGTAGTAGAGCCAGTTCTCCCAACTGCTCCGCACCTGCCCAGCCTGAAGCTTGCGCAGCTCCGGTAGAAGCTCCGGATGCTGGGTGTCTTCGATAAAGCGCACGAGCGCATCGCGTCGGCGACGGGCAGCGCCGGACAGGACATTGGCGATGCTATGCATGTTCGACGAGACGAAGTAGAGCGGGCGATCGAGCAAGCCACGCTCGCTCATGAAGCGCTCGACCGGGGTCCACCAGGCGCGCGCCGAGCGCACGTAGCCGACGTAGCTGCCAGCCAGGAACTGGATCGTCAGCCGCTTCTTCACCTGGAGAACCTTACTCAGGTTCTCCCACAGGCGCTCACCCCAAGCCTGACCGAGACGTTGCCAATCTGGCTCATCGATCGAGAGGGAGGTTCGCACGCGCTGCTCTAGCTCGGGCGATGGCCGAGACTCCTGGAGTGCTTGGAACACCGCCTCGCGAAGCTCCTCGCCTTGCTGCGCGAGGGTATGTAGTTTGTTCCACTCGATCTGCCAAGCGACGACCGTCGGGATCACATCGTCGAGATCTGATGCCGAGGCAACGAAGGCGGCGAGGGTACCCTTCCCATTCCAGTACCAGCGGCGACGTCGCCCTGGGGCGGTCACCGGCTGCCAGCGCGCCAGGTCGGCAAAGCCGTGCCGAGCGAATGCGGCCGCAGACTGACCCAGCACGATCCGCTCGGCGTCGACGATCGCCGCCGGCAGGCGCAGCGTGCTGTACATGAAGGCGTCCATATCAGGCGCAGGCTCGCGGGCTCCCTGGTGAAGCAGCGACTCGACATTCAGATGGGCAGGTACCAGCGTCTCGACCGGCACCGGGCCGGAGCTGCGCAAGAGCGTGTTGTAGGTCTTGACGTAGAGGTCAACCTCACGCTTACCGGCAGTGTGGCGGTCGATCGCATCAGCATGCGGCCTCGCTTCCACAGTACCTCCTCCACGTTGAGCAGCGCTCCCTGCAGTATAGCGCTCAGTACCGGTGCTCAACTTGGAACAGGAATCGCTAGGTGCTACCAGAAGACAAGCGACGGGTTCTCCCACGCCTTGGCCGAGACCAAACAGACTTGTG
>CALKCJ010000025.1 GCA_938082375.1 uncultured Thermomicrobiaceae bacterium | reverse complement strand
AAGGAGAGGGTCATGGCTGAACATCACAGACCGTTCCCGCTAGAGGAGTACGCGAGCCGGCGCCAGCGCGCGGCTGCTGCCGCGGCGCAGCAGGGGTTCGATGCCCTGCTCGTCTGGTCACGTGGCGGCGGCACAAACGATCGGCATGGCAACGCGCTCTACCTGGCGAACGCGTATTCCCCCTTTCCATTCGTACCGGACAACCCGCCGACCTGGACGGGCCGCGCCCATGCGGTCATCTTGCTGCCGGTCGAGGGCGAGGCCGAGTTGCTGATCGACGTGCCCTACTACGATGCTGAGGGCATCGCCATCGATCGGGTCCGGGTGGCTCCGAACCTGCTCGCCGGCGTTGCTGAGCTAGTCCGGGAGCGCGGACTGGAGCGGTCGCGCGTCGGCCTGGTCGGAAGCGACGTGCTGCCGGTCGGCTGGTTCTGGCACCTTCGGGAGCAGTTGCCTGATCTGCGCTGGGCGCCGGCTGACCACATCCTGGACCGGCTGCGGACGATCAAGAGCCCGGCCGAGCAGGCCCTGATCCGTGAGGTGACGGCCAGGGGCGTGGCAGTGATGACCGCGCTGCTCGACGCCGCTCAGCCCGGCCGGACGGAGGGAGATGTGGTCGGCGCGGCCCTGCAGGCGATGGCATCCCTGGGAGTCATGCCGTACGAGCTGCACGTCGCCAGCGGACCGGATGCGCACCAGTATACCCGCAGTCGCATGCCCTCCTGGGACTGGAAGCGGCCGCTCCAGGCCGGCGATCTCTTCCATGTGGATATGTTCGGCGCCTACCAGGGTTACTACTTCGACTTCGCCCGCACCATCGTCGTCGGCAGCGGGGAGCCGACCAGCGAGCAGGCCCGGCTGATGCGGGCGGCTCGAGACTCGGTCTACGCGGTCATCGAGGCGATCCGGCCGGGCGTCACCGGGCGCGAGCTGGCACTTGCCGGCTACGAGGTGCTGGAGCAGTATGGGCTCGCCGCTGCCTCTGACGTGGGTCAGGGCGGACGAGCCAGCGCCTTTGCCGCCTTCGGGCACAGCCTCGGGGTGCAGTGGGAGGCTCCCTGGCTGGACACACAGAGCGAGGAGCAGATTATGCCTGGTATGTACCTCGCTATCGAGAAGACGGTCGGCATCCCCGGCGTGGGTGGTGCCAGCTTTGAGGAGAACGTGCTGGTGACGGAGGACGGCGTGGATGTCCTTACCGCCGCGGCGCCGCAGGGGCTCTGAGGGGAAGGGAGAGAGTGATGTCGGAGCTGACCGCGTACGCCTACGATCCGCGCTTTCTGCAGCACGATACCGGGCAGGCCGAGCTCGCGCTGCCAAACGGCGAGACGCTGGAGCCGGTCGAGCACCCCTCAAGCGTCCGCATCACCCGGCGGACGGCCCAGCTCATCGCCGGCTCCGGCATCATGGAGCATCTGCTCCCAGTCGACGCTCGGCCGGCCACTGAAGAGGAGTTGCTGGCCTACCACACGCCGGACTACATCCGCCAGGTTCACGAGACGGCCAGCCGCGGCGGCTGGCTGGATCCGGAGACACCGGTTGTCCCCGGTTCCTGGGAAGCGGCGCTCCTGGCCGCCGGCGCGGCGATGGAGCTGGTCGACGCGGTGCTCGATGGCCGGGCGCGCAACGCCTACGGTCTCCTGCGCCCACCGGGTCACCACGCGATGCGGGATCGCGGCATGGGCTTCTGCATCTTCAACAACGTCGTGCTCGCCGCCCGGCACGCCCAGCGGCGTGGCCTGCGCAAGCTCCTGGTAGTCGACTGGGACGTCCACCACGGCAACGGTACCCAGGCCGCCTTCTGGGACGACCCGGACGTGCTCTTCGTCTCCCTCCACCAGGACGCCTGGTATCCGGCCGGCTGGGGCGCGGTCGACCAGGTCGGCGGGCCGGGCGCCAAGGGTGCGACGGTCAACGTGCCGCTCCCGCCTGGCACTGGCAAGCGCGGCTACCTTTTGGCGCTTGACGAGGTGGTGCTGCCGATCGCCCGGCAGTTCGAGCCGGAGATGATCTTCCTCTCGGCCGGGCAGGATCCGAGCATGGACGACCCGCTCGGCCGCATGCTGGTGACGATGAGCGGCTTCCGCGAGATGGCGGAGCGCTTCCGGACACTGGCCGACGAGCTGTGCACCGGGCGGCTGCTTGGCGTCCAGGAGGGCGGCTACTCGCCGCGCTACGTGCCCTTCTGTACGCTCGCGGTGCTCGAGGGAATCACCGGCGTGCGTACCGGAATCCGGGATCCGTTCACCGGTAACAGCGAGCTGGAGCAGGCAGAGCGCGACTTCCGGCCCGACCAGGAGGCTGCGGTCGAGGCTGCCCGGCGGGTGCAGTCGGCCTACTGGCGGCTGTGACAGCCGTACCTGGCTGCATCCCGCGCGGGGCTCACCCGGCAAGTACCTCCTTCACCCCGCTTGTAGCATCCCTTCCCCCTCAGTGGGCGAGGAGCCAAGGGTCGTACGGCGAGGTGCTGCCCCAGCGCGCGTGGGCACGAGTCCCCGCTCCCGCGTGGCGGGAGAGGGCGGGGTGAGGGCCAGCCGTGCTCGCCTGCCTCTGGATCAGGGGGAGCCGGAAAACGCTCGGCTCGTGGTCGCCTTGCATCCGCCTGCGACGCTCGGGATAATCGGGACACCTGGTAGGTCGGCGGTAGCGGGAGGGGGCGTCGATGTCCCAGCGGATAGACCGGGAGCGGTTACTCGCTCTGCTCCAGGAGGGTCTCGGCCCGGCCCCGGCAGGCATGGACTCGCGCGTCTTCCAGCAGCTCTGCGTCAACATCGTCGAGGCGATCGCGGCGGCGCTCGCCGAGCACCAGCGCCAGTCGCACCAGCCGGAGCCTGAGTTCGGCGAAGCTGAGCGCGAGACGTGACGGCGACCGGTGCGTCGCCAGCGAGGACCACGGTGTGGTACCCTCAGTGCTCGCCGGCTGATCGGCCTCGCACAGCGCTGAGCCAGTACTTCGGCCGGTAACGCGAGGTATGCCAGACAGCCCAGCACCCACGGGCTGCTGGCGACCAAGGGGAGGCGGGCGGGACATGGTGCGGAGCCGCTGACAACCGGTCTCTAGATCCAGACTGCGCAAGCAGCCCTGTCCTGAGGTGCAGTTGCCTCCTGCACGGAGGGCGAGGAGCTTTGTCTCTGCCATGGCTCCGCCTGCCGGCATGAGGAGATCGAGGGGTTCGTCGCCGTGTTCGCGATGAGTGTGTCCCAGAGCCAGACCTCGCCCGCCAGCCCGGCGCTCGCCGTGTCGGTCGAGGGCTTGACCAAATGGTTCGTCCACCGGTCGCTGCTGCGCCGGAGCGAACCCCAGGTTGTCACCGCGCTGGAAAACGTTACCTTCAGCATAGAGTGCGGCGAGATCTTCGGCATCCTCGGTGCCAATGGCTCGGGCAAGTCGACGCTCGTGCGCGTGCTCTCGACACTCCTGATCCCGGATCAGGGGACAGCCCGTGTCTTCGGCTACGACGTGGTGCGCGAGGCTAGTGAGGTAAAACGGTTGATCAACCGCGTCTCGGTCGAAGCCTCGTTCTTCAAGCGGCTCTCGGCGATGGAGAACCTGCTCTACGCCAGCCGGCTCTACGGGCGGCACGGCCGCGACCTGCGCGCCGATATCTTGGCCGTTCTCGACCGCCTGGGTATCACGCGGGAGCAGGTCAACCAGCCGCTGGAGCAGTTCTCGCGGGGCATGCAGCAGAAGGTCGCCATCGCCCGTGCCTTCCTCACCAGCCCCATCCTGCTGCTGCTCGACGAGCCAACAACCGGGCTCGACCCGCGCTCCAAGCGCGACGTCCAGGCGCTCGTTCAGCAGCTCCGGTCGGAGCACCACGCCACCATCCTACTCTGTACGCACGACCTGGACGAGGCAGAGGCGCTCTGCGACCGCATCGCCATCCTCGACCGCGGGCGCCCGGTGGCGGTGGACACTCCCGAGCGGCTCAAGGCGCTGGTCGCTCGGCCTGGCGCCGGCTCGCCCTCGCTGGAGGAGGCGTTCCTGGCGCTCACCGGCCGTACGCTCGAAGTGGAGCTGGCCCCGTGAGCGCACTGGGAGGACAGCGATGACCGTCGATGTCATACCGAAAGTGAGTACAAGGTCGCGGTTCTGGCAGGAGGTCTGCGCGACCTATGCCTTCATCGAGCGCAACCTGTTTCTGATGCGTCGCTACTGGGGCTGGGAGGTCGCGTTCACCGTCTACACCGTGGCCTCGTCGTTGAGCGTAATGTATATCGGCAAGGCACAGCAGGCCAACCAGGACTACCTGGTACTCTACCTGGGCATCGGGACACTGGTCTGGTCGTACCTGCGCTCGATCTTCTCGATCATCAGCGAGATGATCGCCTGGGAGCGCTGGGAGGGCACCATCGAGTACACCATGATGGCACCGGTCTCGCGGCTGACCCACCTGCTGGGCGTCTCGATCTTCAGCGTCCTCTATGGCCTGGCTCGGAGCGCCTTGCTGCTCGGCACCATCGCACTGCTCTTCGGCCTCGGCCTCGGCCGCGCCAATCTGGCTGGGGCGGCACTGGTGCTCGCCGCAGGCAGCCTCAGCTTCATCGGGGTCGGGATGATGGCCGCGGTGCTGCCACTCCTCTTCACCGAGCGCGGCGCCGAGATGACCTTCGTCATCTCCTCGGTGCTGCTGCTGGTGTCCGGCGTATACTATCCGGTCGCCGTACTGCCTGGCTGGATGCAGCCGGCAGCCCGCGTCTCGCCCGCCACCTATGTGCTCGAGGGGATGCGTGCCGCTATCCTGGACGGCGCTCCGGTGACAGCACTGTGGCCGGTGCTCTGGCCCACCCTGCTGATCGGCCTGCTGACGATCCCGGCCGGCGTGCTGGTGTTCTCGGCCGTCGAGCGCTACGCCAAGCGGACGGGACGCCTCAAGCGGAGCGGCTAGCGCGCGGCTGCCCGCTGAGCTAGCCTGTCTCCAACGGCTCGGGGACAATAGCGCCGCCGGCAGCACTCTGGAGGAGGCGGACATGGAGCAGGTGAGGATGCCGCAGCAGGCGCTCGGTGCCGTGACTGAACGGGTCGCCCAATTCATCGCGGCGGGTGAGGTCGCTGGTGCCGGGCTGACGGTGACGCTCGGGGGCCAGCTCGTCCTTGAGTGGTACGGCGGAGAGGCGGCGCCAGGCCTGCCGGCTGGACCCCGGACACTCTGGCCACTGGCTTCGCTCACCAAGCTCTACACCGCAGCCACGATCATGGCGCTCGTCGAGCGCGGTGTCCTCACGCTGGGAACCCCGGTGCGCGCCGTGCTGCCCGAGTTCGACGGCGACGGACGGGAGGCCGTCACTATCCGTCACCTGCTCACCCATACTTCCGGTCTGCTCTACGAGCCGGAGGACATGGAGACGCTGCTGCGCCAGCAGCTCCCGCTCGACGAGCTGGTGGAGGCCGCCTTCAGCGCGCCGCTCCAGTTCCAGCCTGGCACGCAGGTCAGCTACAGTGACCTGGGCTACGCGATCGCCGGGCTGGCAGCCGAGGAGGCGGCCGGTCGTCCCTTCCCGGCGCTGGTGCGGGAGCTCGTGCTGGAGCCAGCGGGACTGCGCGAGACCTACTTCCCGTTGCCACCGGAGGAGGCCGGCCGGCTGGCGCAGGTGACCGGCGCGCTGGCCGAGGGCACACCCGGCCATATGTACGGGCCCGCCTACGGGCTGCGCCTGGCGCACCCGGCCTGGGGAGCCGTCGCCTCGCTCCCCGACCTGCACCGCTTCGCCTTGCTCTTCACTCCACACGCGCCAGCGCGCATCCTCTCCCGGGCTGCCATCCGGACGATGACCTCCAACCAGGTCGGCCCTGCTGCCGTTGGGGGAATCTGGGGAATCGGCTTCGAGCTGGCTGGCGGCCGCTTCGGCGAAGGCGACTTGCTCTCGCCAGCCAGCTTCGGGCACAGCGGGGCCACCGGCTGCACCGTCTGGGTCGAGCCAGAGGCCGAGCTGGTGCTGGCCTACGTCTCGAACTGCCACCTCAACACCGGCCGTGAAACGTTTGTCCGCCGTCTCGCGACTGTCGTCAACATGGTGCTGGCAGCAGTGACCTGACGGATCGTGCCCATTGAGCCCCACGGCTCGCACGTCATCGTCGCACAGCCCGGCCTGCGCATGGCATACTTAGCGGGAATGCTCTGCGCGTGAAGCATCAGATCGGCCGACTATGCTGTTTCTAACACTCATCTTCCTCGCTGTGCTCGTCCTGCTGGCGCTGTTTGCCCTGACGGTGACAATCGGGGTAACGCTCACCTCACTGGTGACCCTGGCCACCGCGCCGGGGCAGTTGCTCCGCCTCCTGCGCGATCGCCGGCTCCGGCGCAACCACGCGCTGGAGCACGCGACCATCAACGTGATCGAGGAGCGCTACGGGCCGAGCCGGCTGACCGGGTTAGCACAGCCGGACGGTTTTCTGATCCGTGGCGGTGCCCCTGCCGGCCTGGTGCTGGAGGCGGCGCAGGAGGCGCTCGCGCGGCTGCGGGCTGGCGAGCGGCGACTGGCGATCCACCCGCGGTGCGGCACCACCTTGGTCGCTGCGCAGCTCGTGCTGGCACTCACTTTCCTCGCTGTGCTGCTGCTGACCCGCCAGCTTACGCTCTGGCCCTTCTTGGCCGGCATCCTGGCGGCCGGGCTGCTCGGGCCGCGTCTCAGCCCCTGGCTTCAGCGCTTCGTCACAACTGACGCCCAGGTCGGCTCGCTGGCGATCACCGGGATCGAAGTCGAGCCGTGGCCTGCCCAGTTCGGCTGGGCGGCGCTCGTAATGCCGGGTGTGCTCTTCGTGCGGACGACGCAGGCTGGGACGCCAGGCGAGGAGAGCGAGGACGAGTTCGCCTATACGGTGGTCATCCGTAATCGAGAAGAGATCCCGGGCGGACGCTACCGCATCCGCTGATCCGGGTCTCCTGGCGCGATCGCCGAACCGTGACGCGCGCGTTACCATGCGTGAACGTATCAGCCATGGAGTCCGATCCTCGGGGCGCGACGACCGAAGATCGCCTGGACATCTCGGTGTAGGCACCCGGGAGAACATACAGGCGCCGTGGAAGGCCAGGGGATGGCGTGGGTAATAGTTGCTGTTGTCCATGCCATGAAGGTTGTGGGCATACAGCAAAATGTGGTATGATTAGCTTATGAATCGCATCGAGCACTACACTATCGTCCTGGACGAGCGTGGCCGGTTGGTGTTACCGGCGCGGCTCCGAAGACGCCTCGACCTGCATCCAGGCGATCGGTTGATCATCACTGTCGACGCAGCGGGTGGCTTCCGGGTCGTCTCGGCGCGTGAGCAGGCTCGCCGCCTCCGCGGCCTCTACCGCGATCTCGCGCCGGGGCGTTCGCTCGCCGACGAGCTCGTTGCCGAGCGACGGGAAGAGGCCCGGCGCGAGGACGCGCGCTGATGGACGAGATCGAAGGCCTGGTCCTGGATGCCTCGGCCTTGCTCGCCTACCTTCAGGGAGAGCCCGGGAGCGATGTCGTCCAGGCGGCGCTCGCCGCTGGGGCTGTGATCAACATTGTCAACTACGCCGAGGTGCTTTCCCGGCTCGGCGACGCAGGCGAGGAGCCGGCCGCTGCCCATCGGCATCTCCAGGAGCAGGGGCTCATTGGTGGTCTGTGAGAGATCGTACCCCTGACCGAGGACGACGCCGTGGCTATCGCGCGGCTGCGTGCCGCCACTCGGGGGCAGGATCTTTCCCTCGGCGATCGCGCCTGTCTGGCCACCGGCCTCCGCCTCGGACGTGCGGTACTCACCGCCGATCGAAGTTGGGCAGCCGTCGACTCAGGGGTACCCGTCCGCTTGATCCGGCCGTAGTTGGCTGGGCGCTCTGAGGATTCGGGAGCTGGCCGCTGCCAGCAGCGCTTGCGTCCGGTGTCCGAAAGCAGGCTGCGCTGGGAGCCTGCCGTGTGATGGTGCGCAGCGGCCCGCTGAGGATGCGGCCAGCGTGATCTGCATCGCGGCGCACCGATGAGGCGTGTGCCACAACCGGCTTGTGTTATCGGCCTTACCTGGCGGCGAGCTCAGCCCTCAGCTCACGGCTCGCTTCACCAGCGCAACGATCTTTGCCTCGTTGTCGGGGGGCAACTCCTTCAGCGCGAAGGAGGTCGGCCACATAGTGCCGTCGTCGAGGTTCGCCGTGTCGGTGAAGCCGAACGTCGCATACCTCGAGTTGAACTTCGACGCCGGGGTGAAGTAGCAGACGACCTTGCCATCCTTGGCATACGCGGGCATCCCGTACCAGGTCTTCGGCGAGAGATCTGGCGCGCTGGCTGTGATGATCGCATGGAGCCGCTCGGCCATGCTGCGATCCGGCTCCGGCATCCCGGCGATCTTCGCCAGTACGGCGCGCTCGTCGTCCTCCGCACGCCGGCCGCGGCGCGCTTCGGCCTTCAGCTCCTGGGCACGCTCCTTCATCGCGGCCCGTTCTTCGGCCGTGAACCCCCCAGCCGCCTTCTCCCGGCTGGCGCGCCTGGCGGGCTTCGGCGTATCGCTCATCGTGTGTCCTCTCCTCACTCGGCGAGCTCGGCGCGCTCCGTCGTCGGCATCGCGTCCGCTCTCCTGGCATGCGATGCGCTAACCGGGGACGATCGGTGCCCTCACCCTGGCTTCGCCACCTCCTCTCCCGCATGCGGGAGAGGGGAAGGGGTGAGGGTAGCCAAGATCGGCACGGCAGGCGAAGAGACACAACTGCCCGCCCCTGAGCCTCACCGCACGTGCTGCCTGACAAACCGCTAGCCGCCGCCGACGAAGTGGACGATCTCGAGCTGGTCGCCCGGCGCCAGCTCACGCTGGTCGTACTGGTCACGTGGCACGATCTGGCCGTTGTGCTCTACGGCGACGAGCCGTGGGTTCAGGTGGCGCAGGCGCAGCAGGTCGCCGACGGTACGCACGCCGTCGACTTCCACCCGCTTGCCGTTCAGTACGAGCTCAATCGCCACTGCCGATCACCTCGTCCAGCGCTTCCCGGTAGCGCCGCGCCGCCTCGGCCGGCTTCGCATCCCCCAGGATACCCGAAATGACGGCCACCCCCCAGGCGCCGGCCCGTAGCACCTCGGGCACGCGCTCCGGGGTGATGCCGCCGATCGCGACTACTGGCAGCGGGCAGCGCTGCGCCAGCCAGCGGACGAACTCCAGGCCGCGTCCCGCCTGGCCCGGCTTGCTGCCGGTCTCGTAGACGTTCCCCGCAATGACGAAGTCCGCACCCTCGGCGGCTGCTCGCTCGGCGCCATCGACGTCATGGACCGAACGACCGATCAGCAGGCGTGAGCCGGCGATCTCCCTGACCTGGCGCGGGCTCAGCCCGGCCTCCGGCAACTGCACCCCGTCGGCCCCGACGACCAGCGCCACGTCGACCCGCTCGTTGACGAAGAGCAGCGCCCGATCGCCGATGGCCCGGCGCAGCGCCCGCCCCGCCTCGGCCAGCAGCCCGCCGGGAAGATCCTTCTCCCGCAGGTGCACGGCATCGATGCCGGCATCCACCACTAGGCGGGCGAGCGCCGGGAAATGGTCGAGTGGGCAGCGCCGCCGATCGCTGATCAGGTGGAGGCGAGGGATGCGGTCATTCATGCCCGACTTGCCAGCACCTCATCCACAGCCGCCCGCAGGGCGGCAGCCGCCGCTCGCGGGTCATCGGCCGCGACCACCGCCGAGATCACGGCCACACCGGCTGCCCCTGCCTCGATGACCGGCCGGGCATTGCCCGCCGTAATCCCGCCAATGCCGACCACCGGGATGGACACGGCGTGGGCGATCTGCCGCACGTGCTCGATCCCGACGGCCGGCCCGGCGTCGGCCTTGGTCGCGGTACCGTAGACCGGGCCGACGCCCAGGTAATCAGCCCCAGCCCGCTCAGCCGCCAGTGCCTCTTCGAGCGTCGAGGGCGAGAAGCCGATGACCAGCCGGTCTCCGGCGAGCCGGCGCGCCTCGACCAGTGGTAAGTCTTCCACTCCGAGGTGCACGCCGTCGGCCTCGAGCGCCAGTGCCAGGTCGACTCGGTCGTTGACAACGAAGAGGGCCCCGGCTTCCCAGCACAGCTCGCGCAGCACCCGCCCGGCGCGCACCGCTTCGGCCAGCGGGCCGGTCTTCCAGCGGAGCTGGATGGCGGTCGCGCCGCCGGCCAGTGCTGCCTGGACGATCCCGATCTCGCTCCGCCCACGGCTGAGGCCACGGTCGGTCAGCACGTAGAGCCGGAGTGCCCGGTGCAGCCGCTCGGGCGGCCAGTCTGCCCGCGCCATGGCCCGTCCTACCGGATCACGCCCTCGAGCGGGCTGCTGGCCGAGGCGTAGGGCTTCTTCGGGATCCGCCCGGCCAGGTAGCAGAGCCGCCCGGCCTCGATCGCCAACCGCATGGCGCGCGCCATCTTCACCGGGTCGCCGGCCTGGGCGATGGCGGTATTGATCAGGCAGGCGTCGGCCCCGATCTCCATCGCCAGCGCGGCGTCCGAGGGCGCGCCGATGCCGGCGTCGACGATGACGGGCACGTTCGCCTGCTCGATGATGATCTGGATCTGCCGGAAGTCCGGCAGCCCCTGCCCGGAGCCGATCGGCGAGCCCAGCGGCATGACGGTCGCGCAGCCGATCTCCTCCAGCCGCTTGGCCAGCACCGGGTCGGCGTTGATGTAGGGCAGGACGACGAAGCCCTCGTCCACCAGCACCTTGGCCGCCTCGAAGGTGCCGATCGGGTCGGGCAGCAGGTACTTTGGGTCGGGGATCACCTCCAGCTTGACCCAGTGCGAGAGCCCCATCGCCCGCGCCAGCCGCGCCACCCGGATCGCCTCCTCGGCCGTCCGGCAGCCGGCGGTGTTCGGCAGGATCTGGTACTTGTTCCAGTCGATGACCTCCAGGATGCTGCGGCTCTGCGGGTCGTCGAAGTTGATGCGCCGGAGCGCCACCGTCACCATCTCGCAGCCGGAGGCTTCCAGCGCTGCCAGCATCTCCTCGTTCGACCGCCACTTGCCGGTACCCAGGATCAAGCGCGAGGCGAACTCGCGATCGGCGATCTTCAGGGGTTTGTCGTCCTTCACGCGGGTCACGGTCTCGACCATCACGACACCTCCTGTCGAGTCAGCATCCCGGCGGCCCAGAGCGCGTAGAAGTGGTGCACCGGCGATTGTCCGGCCCCGATCGGGTAGGCGTACCGTAGCGCCTCGTGCAAGTACTGCTTGGCGTGCCAGACGGCCGAACGCACGTCTTCCCCGCGGGCGAGGTAGGCCGCGATGGCGGCGGAGAAGGTGCAGCCGGTGCCGTGGGTGTGCCGGGTCGGCACCCGCGGGAGCACGAACCGCTCCACCGTCCGTCCATCGTACAGCACATCCACGGCGTCGCCGCCGAGGTGCCCGCCCTTCACCACGACGTAGCGCGGGCCGAGCGCGTGGATCGCCCGCGCCGCCTCGACCATATCCGCCTCGCTCGCGATCTCCCGGCCGGCGAGCACCTCGGCCTCCGGCGCGTTGGGGGTCACCACCAGCGCCAGCGGCAGCAGCACCTGGCGCAGCGCTTCGACGGCGTCCTCCCGCAGCAAGCGGTCGCCGCTCTTGGCGACCATGACCGGGTCGACCACGAGCTGCTCGATCCCATGCCGGCGCACACCTTCGGCGACCGTCTCGATGATCTCGGCCGAGCTGAGCATCCCAGTCTTGGCGGCCTGCGCGCCGATGTCGCTCATCACCGCGTCGAGCTGGGCGGCGATGATCTCGGTCGGGATCTCGTGCACGGCGGTGACGCCGAGCGTGTTCTGGGCCGTGATCGCCGTGATCACCGTGCTGCCGTAGACGCCGAGCGCCGCGAAGGTCTTCAGATCCGCCTGGATCCCGGCGCCGGCACCCGAGTCGGAGCCGGCGATCGTGAGCGCTTTGGCGATGTCGTGTTGGACAGCCATCCCCACTCCTTTCCCGGTCGAGCGTAGCAATGGCACTGGCGGCCAACAGAAAAGCCGCCGACCAGAACGGTCCGGCGGTGCGGAGTGGAGCAAATCGAGGTCCGGTGCCGTCCCTGCGCTGGCATTACCCAGATCAGGTTCGGAGGGTTGGCGGGCGATCGCCCGACCTCTCAGCGCTACCGCGCACCCCTGGCAACCGTCGATCTCTAGGTTAGCACCGTGGCCTTGCCCGCGCAACGCCTCAGCGCTCGGTTTGCACAGCATCCTGTGGTGTGTTCTTCTCCGGCCGTGGCCCGAACCGCTGGCCGATCACTCGGAGAGCCGCGGGTCAAGCGCGTCGCGCAGCCCGTTGCCCAGGATGTTGATCGCCAGGACGGTGATGTAGATCATGAAGCCGGGGATGAACGCGAGCCACCAAGATCGGGTGATGAACTGCTGCGCTTCGTTCAGCATGTTACCCCACGACGGCGTCGGGATGCGCACGCCGAGACCGAGGAAGCTCAGTGTGGCCTCGACGATGATGAAGACCGGAACCGCCAGCGTCGCCCAGACGATGATGATGGGCGTCACGTTCGGCACCATGTGCAGGAAGATGATGCGCACGTCCGAGGCGCCGTTGACGCGGGCGGCCTCGATGAAGTCGCGGTGCTTCAGGCTCAAGACCTCGCCACGCACCAGCCGCGCCAGCCCCATCCAGCTCAGCGCGGCGATGACGAGCGAGAGGCCGATCCACCCGACGTGGAAGAGCGAGTTGATCAGGATCAGCAGGTAGAGACCAGGGATCGAGAGCATGACGTCGACGAAGCGCATGATGACCGAGTCGATCCAGCGCCCGTAGAAGCCGGCGATCGCACCGAGCGGCAGCCCGATGGCCAGCGCGCTCGCTACCGCTAGGAGCGCGACGGTCATCGAGACGCGGCCACCGTAGGCGAGGCGCGTCAGGATATCCCGCCCCAGGTTGTCGCTGCCGAGGATGTAGCCGTCGGTGAACGGTGGTCGCAGCCCCTTCAGCAGCGACTGGTCGCTGTAGCCCTTGTGGGTGATGAACTCCGAGATCAGCGGGGCGCCGTAACTGAAGAGCATGATGAGAACAGTCCCCGCGAGCGCAACGACCGCGAGGTGGTTCCGCTTGAACCGATCCCAGGACTGCCGGAGGTAGCTTCTCGGCCGGGTCAGGGCCACGCGGCTCAGCTCGGGAACTGCACGTTCGCGGACAGTCGCCGCCGGAGCAGAAGACCGACCGGATACGTCAGCCATCGATTCCCTCCACGCTCCAGAGCCACTCTGAGGGACGAGCGCTGCTAGTCATACCGGATCCGGGGGTCGAGCTGTGCGTACAGGATATCTGCGATGAGGTTCGCGACGATGGTCAAGAACGAGATGAAGAGCACAACGCCCATGACCACCGTGTAGTCGCGCTTGAAGGTGGAATCGACGATGAGCCGGCCGAGCCCGTTCCAGGTAAAGATCGTCTCAGTGACGACGGCGCCGCTGAACAACGTCGGCAGGTCGAGCGCCAGCAGGGTCACCAGCGGCAGGATGGCGTTGCGCAAACCATGACGGAAGATGACCAGGCGCCGCGGCAGCCCCTTCGACTCGGCGACGCGGATGTAGTCCTGGCGTAGCACCTCGATCATCTGGGAGCGGATGTAGCGCGTCCACCCGGCGGTCTGCACGAAGGCCAGCGTGAAGGCCGGCAGCGCCAGGTGTTCGAGCCGGTCGAGCAGCCCACCGCCACCCCGCAGGTCGTACATGCCTCCCGGGGGCAGGGCGGGCAGTCCCCACTCCCGGAACTTGACCGCGAAGAGGACGATCAGCATCAAGCCGAGCCAGAACGTCGGCACGGCCACGCCGGCCACCGCGCCGACGGTGGCGATCTGATCGAAGAGCGAGTTGCGGCGCACCGCAGCCAGCACTCCCACCGGGATCGAGAAGGCGAGCGAGAGGAGCAGCGCCGTCACTGTCAGCAGCAGTGTGTTGGGCAGCTTCTCGAGGATGAGGCTGGACACCGGCCGGAACGTGACCAGCGAGAGGCCGAGGTCGCCGCGGAGCACGTGGCTGAGCCACTGGACGTAGCGGATATGGATCGGCTCGTCAAGCCCGAGCTGCCGGCGGATGCGCTCGATATCTTCTGGGCGAACGCCGGGCTGGAACTCGAGTTGGGAGACCGGGCTCCCGGGGATGACGTTCGCGATGACGAAGGTCACCAGCGTGATCCCGAGGAGCAGCGGAACCATCTGGATGAGCCGTGCGACGATATAGCGCCCCATCGACCGTCCTCTCCGACGTTGCCACTGCGGCGCTGGCAGCAGCCACGACTCGGCTGCCCGGCCGGAGGGGGCCAGGCCAGCAGGCAATCCAGCCTAGCCCCTCCAGCGGTCACCCCCTGATCAGGACTCGACCCACCACTGGTGCGCGTTGATCCGGACGTTCACCGCATTCGGGAACAGGTTGTGCACGCGCTTATTGACCACCGCGATCGCCTGTGGGAAGTCGAGGATCGCGCTTGGCAGATCCTCCGTCAAGATGTTCTGCATCTGGATGTAGAGCTGCTTACGCTTTTCCTGGTCGGTGATCTTCAGCGCCTCGTCGAGCAGCCGGTCGACCTCCGGGTTGCAGTACTTGTTCATGTTGAAGCCGCCCTCGTAGGCGGAGCACTTCCACATCGTGCTCTGGTCGGGGTCGACACCCCAGACGAAGCCGACGAGGAACATGTCGAAGTTCTTGGTGCCGGTGATCCGGTCGAGGAAGGCGTTCCACTCCTCCGTCTGCGGCGTGCACTCGACTCCGATCTGCTTCCACTGCTCCTGGAAGACCGCGACGTATTGCTCGCGGATCTTGTTGCCGGCATTGGTATAGACGGTAAAAGCCAGCCGCTGGCCGTTCTTCTGCCGGATGCCGTCAGGGCCAGGTACCCAGCCCGCCTGATCCAGGAGCTGCTTCGCCTTCTCCGGGTCATGCTCGTACTTGAGCTTGATCTGATCCGGCGCGTAGGCCCAGGAGAGTACCGGCATGGTACCGACAGCGACCTTCCCGATGCCGAAGCGGATCGCGTCGATCATCGCCTGGCGGTCGAGCGCGTAGAGCAGCGCCTGGCGCACTTCCTTCTCCTGGAAGATCGTGCTCTTCTCTGGGTCGAGCTGGTAGGCATAGAACGTGAAGCTGAAGGTGTCGTACACACTGACGTTCACGTTGGGCTGTCGTCGCATGTCCTCGAGCTGCGAGGGCTCGATCCCGCCGTAGTCGATCTCGCCAGTCTTGAGCTGCTGTGCCACCACCGTCGCGTCCGGCACGACCTTGTAGATGTACCGGTCGAGGTTCGGCTCGCCCTTCCAGTAGTTCGGGTTCTTGACCAGCGTGATGTGGTCGTCCTTAACCCACTCCTCGAACATGAAGGGGCCGGTGCCGATCGTGCGGCCCTTTTCGCCGGTCGAGAAGGTGTCCTGCGCGAGCTTGGCCGGGTCGACGTCCTTCAGCACGTGCTGGGGCACGATGCCGAAGGTCATCTGGTCGACCAGGAAGGGCGCGACCGGGAAGTTCAGCGTGTAGCGTACCGTTCGTTTATCGACCACCTCGACTGTCTTGATGCGCTCGATCATCTCGGACGTGCGCGGCGAGCCGGTCGCCTGGTTCATGAACAGGTCGTAGGTGAACTTGACATCGTCGGCGGAGAGTGGCTCGCCATCGTGGAAGGTCACGCCATCCCGCAGCGTGAAGGTGTAGACCAGCCCATCGTCGGAAATCTCCCACCCCTCGGACAGCTCACCGATCGGCGACGTCGTCTCGGGGTCGACCGTGACGACTGGGTTGAAGAGTAGATCGGCAATCGCGCTGGAGGCGGTGTCGCTGACCAGGATCGGGTTGACCGTCTTGGCGTCGGCGAAGGAACCCTCGATCACTGCACCGCCTTTGCTCCGCGCTGGTTCCGGGTTGGAGAAGCTCGGTGTCCCAACCGGGGCTGGGGTAGCAGCCGGTGTCTGGGCCGGGGCAGGCGCCGTTGGCGAAGCGGGGGCAGGCTGCGCAGCGGTGGGCGATGCGGCCGGCGTCGCCTCCTGGCGCGCGCAGGCGGCCAGCAGCGCGGACATGGCGGACATGCTGGCTCCCAGGGCTGCAGCACGCCGCAGCACTTGCCGGCGACTCAGCCGGCCACGCATGAGCTCCCGAAGAAGCCTGTTCTCCTGTAGCCGCTCCGTCATGATCGTCCTCCTCACTCCTGTCAGCTCAACTCTGCAGCGATGAGGCGCTGCGACTGCACCAGCAGGTCACGCGACCCGCTCGACCAGCTCACTCGTCGATAGGCTCGCCTCCCTTCTCGTGGTCCTGGGATAGGGGAATTCAGCCGTGTCATAATCGACTTTACCGTTGCCGAATCGTTTGGAACTGGCGAGGGAGCAGCGAGGTCTGGAAATCCCCCACCGTGAGGATGGCCGGTTGCTCCGCGCGTTCGCTGCTGACCGGAGGCGGGTGCGGATGATACGTCCCCGAAACCACCGGGGAGCGCCGGGTAGGCGTGGTCCAATCGTGAGGGGCGAGGTGCGAGGCGCCGGTGATCGACGGCGAGGTCTACGACGGCACTGAGGGGCACGAGCTCCGCGATCGGCACGGGAAGCCAAGCACGAGACTGCGATAAGGCAATATCTGGCCTGCAGCCCATTGGCATCGCTCTTGTGCCGGCCATCAGGAAGCGGTGTGGGCCAACTCTGCGTGGTCAACTCTCTCGCCCGGTTCGGGGCCAGATGCGGCCGGCTCCGCCTGCCCGTAGTGCAACCTCCCCACAGTTTTGACGCTTGACTGAATCATAGCCTCGTGGCCGATGATACCACGCTAGCAAATACTGTCAATAGCCAGGTGGTACATCGAGCATTCGGCGGCTTGACAGGGAGGCCGATTCCTCGGTACGCTTAAGAGGCACGTGCCCGGTGGCGGGTGGTGAAACGGTATCACAGGGGCCTTTGGAGCCCTTGTTCCAGGTTCGAATCCTGGCCCGCCAGCCAGGTGGTACGTCGGGAAGGCCGGTCGGGTTGTCTCCAGCCGGCTTGAAGAGCGAACGTGAGACCTGACGAATCGACAGATTCAGCTCACTCTCCGCTGGCCGTGGTTGTCCTGGCCGGCGGTCTGGGCACGCGCATGCGGTCGCGGACGGCGAAGGAGCTCCAGCCCCTGGCCGGCCGCCCGCTCCTGAGTTACGTCCTCGACGTTGCCGAGGCGCTCCAGCCAGCGCAACGGATCGTTGTCCTCAGCCCGGCCAAGCGGGCTGTCGAGGAGATTCTGTCGCCCGGCTGGCAGGTCGCCTGGCAGGAGCAGCCGCTGGGTACCGGCCACGCGCTGGCCCAGGCGCTTCCGCTCCTTGCCCCGAGAATCCGTCAGATACTGCTCCTTTTCGGCGATCATCCGCTCCTCGCTGTGGCCGATCTGCAGCGGCTCCTCGCTGTGGCCAGCGAACGCCGCCCGGCGGTGGCCGTGCTGACGACCGTCCTCGATGACCCGGCTGGCTATGGTCGCGTTCGTCGCCAGAACGGAAGGGTGGTCGGTGTCGTCGAGGCTCGCGAGGACGCGGCGAGCTATGATGGGCCGGTGGAGGTGGTGAGCGGCGCCACCTGCTACGACCGCCACTGGCTCGAGGAGGCGTTGCCGCGCCTGGAGCGCAGCCCTTCCGGCGAGTACTACCACACCTGGCTGGTCGAGCTGGCTGCGCAGTCGCCCTGGCCGACCGAGCCGGCCCTCACTGTGCCCGCGCCGCCAGAGACGGCGCTCGGCGTCAACGACCGGCTCGATCTTGCCCGCGCTGAGGCGATCATTCGTCGCCGGATCGCTGAGCGGCTGATGCGGGCCGGGGTGGCGATCGTCGACCCGAGCTCCACGTTCATCGATACCACCGTCGTGATCGAGCCGGACGCGCGGATCGAGCCGTTTACCGTGATCAGCGGGCGGAGCTGGATCGGGGCAGGGAGTCGGATCGGCCCGCACGCGATCGTGCGGGACAGCCGGATCGGGCCCGAGTGTGAGGTGCTGGCCTCAGTGATCGAGGAAGCGGTTCTCGGCAGCCGGGTGCACGTCGGCCCCTATGCGCACCTGCGGCCCGGCACCGAGGTGGCTGACGACGTGCATATCGGGAACTTCGCGGAGCTGAAGAATGCCCAGGTCGGACGAGAGACGCACATCGGCCACTTCAGCTACCTCGGCGACGCTGAGGTGGGCGAGCGGGTGAACATCGGTGCCGGCACGGTGACCTGTAATTTCGATGGGGTCGCGAAGCACCGCACGGTGATCGAGGACGATGCCTTCATCGGCAGCGACACGATGCTGGTGGCCCCGGTTCGCGTCGGCGAGGGTGGGCGTACCGGCGCCGGTAGTGTCGTGAACCGGGACGTGCCGTCTGGAAAGCTGGTCGTCGGGGTACCAGCTCGGCCGATCGAAGCCAGACGATCGCGGCCGAGAGCGGGAACAGAGGGAGCGTGAGCGGGTGGAGGGGCGTTTGCAAATTTTCGCCGGGAACTCGAACCCGCGGCTGGCGTACGCCATCACCAACGTGCTGGAGGTGCCGCTCGGTCGAGCTGAGGTCAGTTCCTGGAGCGACGGCGAGACGCGCGTCAAGCTGGAGGAGAACGTCCGTGGCTCGGACGTCTTCGTGATCCAGTCGCTCTGCTCGCCGGTGAACCAGCACATTATGGAGTTCCTGCTTATGCTCGATGCCCTGCGGCGAGCCTCGGCCGCGCGGATCACGGCCGTGATCCCCTACTATGCGTATGCTCGCCAGGAGAAGAAGACCGCCGGGCGCGAGCCGATCAGCGCCAAGTTGCTGGCCAACCTGCTGACCACTGCGGGCGCGAACCGGGTGCTCACGCTCGACCTGCACGCGCCGGCCATCGAGGGCTTCTTCGATATCCCGGTCGACCACCTGCGCGCGACGCCGATCCTGGCCGCGCACTTTCGCCGGCTCGGCTGGCAGGACTTCGTGGTGGTCAGCCCGGATGCCGGAGCGGTGGCGCGTGCCGACGAGTTCCGCCGCCGGGCTGGCGGCAGCCTGGCCATCATCTCCAAGAAGCGGACAGGCCCGGAAACGCCGGAAGTGCTGGAGATGGTCGGCGAGGTCGATGGCCGTGACGTCGTGGTGGTGGACGACATGATCTCGACCGGCGGAACGCTCCTTAAGGCGGCCGAGCTCCTGCGAGAGCGCGGTGCCCGACGCATCTACGCGGCGGCAGTTCATGGCGTCTTCGCGGACGGTGCGCTGGGGCGGATCGAGCGCTCGCTGGTCGAGAAGGTGTTCGTGACCGATACGATCCCGTTGCCGGATGGCGTCGCGACGGAGAAGGTGGAGATCCTGACGGTGGCCCCGCTTCTGGCCGAAGCGATCATGCGCATTCACAAGGATCTCAGCATCAGCGCCCTCTTTACTTGAGGCGCGCTGGCGTCGCTCTACGCCGCACGGGGTGCTCGCACGCGCTCGCTCCGAGCAGCGGTGAGGCCCCAGGAGTTGAGAGGATTTGAGTAGTACCGTCTGGTTCGACCTAGGCGTGATGCTTGTGGCGGCTCTGCTGCTTTCGCTGGCTGCCCTCGCCGAAGCGAGCTGCGCGTTGCCCGGCCGCCGCTCACTCCGCGAATTGTTGACCTTCTTCGCTGACCACCAGCGACAGAACGGGCTCGACGTACAGCGCCTGCAGGCTGTCCGGGCCGGAGTGCAGGCGATCGAACTGCTGGGTGCCGGGCTGTTTGCCCTGGCCCTGGCTGACCTCTTACAGCGCCAGGCATCCCCCTATGTCCTGGGGGCTGGCCTCATCGTCTTGATTATCGTCATCGCCGTGCTGGGCCGGGCGTTGCCCGATCTGCTCTTACCGCCCGACCTCGCTGCGCCGCCCCCCTGGGCGCAGCGGCTGGCCACGGCGCTGGCAACCATCGCCTCGCCGCTACTCTGGCTGAGCGGGCTGATCCGGCGCGCACTGGCAGTCGTGCTGCCTCAGCCAGCATCCGCCCTGGTCGTCGAAGCCGCTCCGATGACCCTCGTCGAGCCGTCTGCGCCGGCCGAGCCAGAAGAGGAACAGATCATCAGCCGCGTCCTGCGGCTTGAACGCTCGACGGCGCGCGACATCATGGTGCCGCGGATGGACATGGTCGCCGTACCAGCGGACATGCCGGTGTCGGAGGTCGTTGAGATCGCCCGGCAGGCGGGCCATTCCCGCATCCCGATCTACCGCGGCAGCATCGATAGCATCGTCGGCGTGGTCTACATCAAGGATCTCCTCCGCTTTATCGGCGAGTCGGCGAAGGACGTCACCGCGCTCGAGGTGATGCGCCCGGCCTACTTCGTGCCCGAGTCAAAGCGGGTCGATGAGCTGCTGCGCGACCTCCAGCAGCAGCGGGTGCACATGGCGATCGTGGTGGACGAGTTCGGTGGGACGGCCGGCCTGCTGACGATCGAGGACGTGCTCGAGGAGATCGTCGGCGAGATCCAAGACGAGTACGATACTGAGGCGCCACTCATCGAGCGCGTCGGTGCGGACGAGGCGATCGTCGACGGCCGCATCAGCCTGGACGAAGTGTCGGACATCTTCGAGGTGCGTCTTGAGGACGAGGAGACGACGACGATCGGCGGGCTGGTGCAGCGCCGGTTGGGGCACATCCCCCAGGCCGGCGAGTGTGTGGAGGTCGACGGGCTGCGCGTCGAGGTGCTCAGCGTCGACCGGCACCGGGTGCGCAAACTGCGCATTGTGAAGCAGCCAATAGCCGAAGACGCCAGCCCGGCACCGAGCGCGAAGGTGTCGTAGCGCCGTGTGGCGGATCGAGTGGCACGACCGGATCACCTCGACCATGGATCTCGCCGCCGAGCGCGCTGCCGTGGGCGAGCCGGCCGGGCTGGTGGTAGTGGCCGAAGAGCAGACACAGGGCCGCGGCCGACAGGGCCGGCGGTGGGAAGCGCCGCACGGCACCTCGTTGCTCTTCACGGTGCTTTGCCGCCCGCCGCTCGCGCTGGTGCAGGATGAGCGGCTCTCGGTGCGGGTCGCCGAGCGCGTGGCGCAGGCGATTGCGCGCCTGACCGGGCTACGGGTGACGATCAAGGAGCCGAACGACCTGCTGGTCAACGGCCACAAGCTGGCCGGCATCCTCCTGCAGAGCCGGATTGAGGGCCGCCGGCTCGACTACCTGCTGATCGGCATCGGGATCAACGTGAACGTCTCCCCAGAGCAACTCCCCCAGCCTACTGCGACCAGCATCCTGGTCGAGACCGGCCGCCCGATCGATCGCCGGGCGCTGCTGCTGGCCGTGCTGGAGGAGCTGGCGAGTCTACCCGGGCTCTTCCCTGGTGCGAGAAGGAGCGAGGCCGCCGGCTAGTTCGCCGTGGGGTGGCCGCGCTCACCTCACCTTGACGTGGAGGCCATCCGAAGGGCCGATCGGCTACGATGCGGGCGGCAGATCGAAGAGGGGACGGACGGGAGGTACGTGCACGCTCAGTCACCGGTCTTGCTCACTGTCGAGCAGGGAATCGCCACCATCACGCTCAACCGCCCGCAGGCGCTCAACGCCATTGACCGGGAACTAGCAAGAAGCCTGCGCAAGGCCGCCGAGGTCGTCGCTGCGGACGACAGCGTCCGCGCTGTGCTCCTGCGCGGGGGCGAGCGTGCCTTCTCGACCGGCGCCGACCTCCGCGAGCGCCTGGCGATGACGCCTGACGAGCTGCGCGAGCATACGCGCTTGATCCGTGAGGCCGCCGAGGCGCTGGCTGCCCTGCCGGTCCCGTCGCTTGCGCTCATCCACGGCTACTGCCTGGCCGGCGGCGCCGAGCTGGCGCTCACCTGTGATCTCCGCTTCGCTGACACCACCGCCCGCATCGGCTTCCCGGAGGTGCGTCGGGGCATCTTCCCCGGTGCCGGGGGTATGCTCCGGCTTCCGCGATTGATCGGCCCGGCCCGGGCAGCCGACCTGATCCTCAGCGGCCGGGTGGTCAACGCGGAGGAAGCTCTGCGCATCGGCCTGGTCGACCGCGTCGTGCCGCCGGAGGAACTCGAGCGCGCGGCGGCCGAATACCTCGATCGCATTCTCACCAACGCGCCGCTAGCCGTCCGGGCGGCCAAAGTCGCGCTGCGCCACGCCTTCGACGCTGACCAGGAGGAAGCCGCGCGGCTCATCGAACAGCTCCGGACGGCGCTCGACGAGACCGAGGACTACCGCGAGGGCCTGCGCGCCTTCGCCGAGGGCCGGCCGCCGCGCTTCCGCGGCCGCTGACCGTCACGATGCCGAGAAGACCGTCTCGTAGTCGTTGACGCGCAGCGTGTACTGTTTACCGGGTTCGAGCGCGCCAAGCGGCACCGTCGTGCGGTACTCCCGGGCGATCATCGTGCAGACGGCATCGCGCGGGCGCTGGCTCAGGATGGTGACGGTAATCACGTCCCCGTCGCGCTGGACGAGCGGCTCGAGGGCCTCGGTGCAACCGTCGCCCAGGACGCCGGTCACCTCGGCGAAGCCCTGCGGCGGGTAGCTCTCGGCGATACGCACGTCGACACCGGTCACCTGCACCGGCCGAATCAGCAGCTCACCGGCGGGCGGTGTGCCGGCATTCGCGTCCACTCGGGCCGTGGTCTTGAACCCGTTGACTGAGATCGCGTACTCGCCTGGCTCCAGGATCCCCAGCGCGATCGTCTCGGCGTACGCCGAAATCACCTGCGCACACAGGGCATCGCGCGGTCGCTCGCCGAGGATCGTCACCTCGATCTGCTGGCCCTGGTGGGTGACCTGTGGAGGCAGTGCGCGCGTGCAGGCGTCCGGGATGATCCCGGTCACCCGGAGCGCGACCGCCCCGGCCTCGCCGACCGCGACCTGCACGTCCGTGATCTGCAGCGGCCGGCGGACAACCTCGCTCACCGGCGATCCGGTTCCCATGTCACGCTCTCCGTGGTTGCCCGTAGACCCACGCGGGCTTGCGAGCACGCCGGCTACCGCCACAGCCAGCACCGTCAGGACAGCCAGACTGAGGGCCCAGAGGGCGATGCGAGTACGGCGCTCGCTCTGCTCGACCATCGGTACCGATCCTATCCAACTCTACACCGTATAGCCGATCAACCTTCTCCCCTCCACCAGGTAGACGCCAGCCGCTCGCAGAGAGTTCCCTCGTTTCCCGGCTGTCTTGACGAGCGTCGCATGTCCCGCGATGCTCAGCGCGAACGTCAAGTACTATGACTGGGCGTATTGGCCATCTGCCGTCTGGTGTGAGAAGAGCTCTCGCACGGGAGTGAGGAGAACAGCGATGGGGGTACGACATATCGAGGTCGGTGCGATCGAGATCGTCTCCTTGACTGACACGGCTGGGCCGTTCTTCACCTACAGCGGGGCGTATCCCACGACGCCGCGCGAGACCTGGGAGCCATTCCGCGCGCGGTATCCCGAGTACTTCGCTGGCGAGGACGGCCTCGTCACCCGGGTTGGCTGTTTTCTGGTGCGGGCCAGCGACCGTACCGTGCTTGTCGACACTGGCATCGGGCCAGGGCCGGTCGCGCTCTTCGGCCACAGCCGTGGCCAGCTTATGGAGGAACTGGCGAGCTGTGGTGTCGCACCCAAAGACGTCGATATCGTCTTCCTGACGCACCTGCACCCTGACCACGTGGGCTGGAACCTTACGTCGGAGGGCACGCCAACGTTCCCCAACGCCCGCTACGTGGCCTCACGGGCTGACTGGGAGGTGTTCCACCGCCCCGAGGTCAAGGCTGCTATGGAGGCCCTGGTACCTGGCTGTGTCGAGCACGACGTCACCCCACTTGTCGGACTCGGCGTCCTCGACGTGATTGAGGGGGAGGCCGATCTCCTGCCTGGCATCCGGGCGTTTCCTACCCCTGGCCATACGGCAGGCCACATGAGCCTCCACATCACCTCTGGCAGCCAGCAGGCACTGATCGTGGGCGATGTCTTCCACCACCCGGCCCAGGTGCCGGTCAACGAGATCTGCATCGCCTTCGATATGGACACAGACGCGGCCATCCAGACGCGACGACGGATCGTCGAGTGGGCGGCCAGGGAGGAGATGCTGCTGGCCGGCTGCCATCTGCTGCCTTATGGACTGGGGCGGATCACGCGCCGCGACGGTGTCCCGGTCTGGGAGTCCCTCTGAGGATCGCGCTCAGGATGTGGTGCGCCCGGAGCGGGGATTGTTCCGCTCGCCGGCCGTAAAGGGGTTGGCCCAGGTCACGCCGGTCTGGACGAAGCGGTTGGGGTCGAACGGTTGCAGGTCGAAGGCGGCCCGCCCCAGGCAGATGAGCTGGGCCATGACCTTACCGACGGCGGCGCCCCAGGAGAAGCCGCCGCCGTTGAAGCCGGCCGCGACGTAGAGGCCATCGATGCCTCCGTACGGGCCGATCAGCGGCAGCCCGTCCGCGGTGAACCCCATGATCCCCGCCCAGGCCCGCACCATGCGCAGCCGGCCAAGCGGCGGGAATAGTGTCGCCAGCGTGCGCGCGATCCCGCTCAGCACACGCGGCGTTACGGTCTCCGCGTCGTGGCCCAGACCCTCGTCCTCGTCGAGCCGCCGGCAGCCGCCGCAGAGCACCTGCCCGGTCGGTGTCTGGCGCCCGTACTCCTTGTCGAAGTTAGTGCTGAATGGGTACGGCAAGACCGGCACCACCGGCTCGGTGACCAGGATCTGACCCCGCGCTGGCACGAGCGCTCCTTTCGGGAGGTCGGGCAGGAGCCGCGGCGTCCAGGCATTCGTCGCCAGTACGACTGTGCCCGTCTCGACTCTCCCCCGCGGCGTCTCGACTGCGACGACCGCGCCGTTCTCGCTCACGATCCGGGTCACCGGCGTCCAGGTCACGATCTCCGCTCCGTAGTAGCGCGCCCCGCGAGCGAGCGCGTGCACGAGCTGGAAGGGCCAGAGGTGCCCGGCCTCTTCCGATAGGCGCGCCCCGAGGATCCGGTCGGCGGCGACCGGTACCAGCTCGCGCACTTCGCGCGCGTCGAGCAGCCGTACCGCCAAGCCGTGCTCCTGCTGGGCCCGCACGCTAGCAGCGATGTGCGCGTACTGCTCTTCGGTGGTCGCGAGGTCGAGCGTGCCGGTGAGGCGCAGGGAGAAATTGTCGCCCAGCTCGCGCGGCAAGTCCTCGCTGAGCATGCGCAGGTTCTCGCGCGTCAGCGCGTAGACCGCGTGGCCGGCGGCCGAGTGCAGCGCCGAGCCAGCGCCGGTCATCCCGCCATTCCGGCCGGAGGCGCCCGAGCAGATCCCGCGTGCTTCCAGCACCAGCACGGAGTGACCGCGCTTCGCCACCTGGTAGGCGATAGAGCAACCGAGCAAGCCGGCACCGATCACGACGACCTTCGCCTGGTCGGGTACAGGCTGCGCTCCGCCGGACATGAACCTGCCTCCTCACCACGCCACGCCTGCCGCCCGGCATACGAGCCACACAGCGTGGTTCGCCTTAGCCTACGCGGGGCACCGTCGCCCGTCCACAGCGCTCTGGGCGGAGCCGCCGGCGGTACTTCTATTCCGTCTCCTGCGCCAGGCCCGCTGGTCGTGGCGGTGCACGTGATGGTGTAGTGACCGCTGTCCGCTACTCAAGAGAAAAGCAGCAGGAGGGCCTGCAGGGCTGCGCTGCTGGTGACCAGCGCCAGCACCAGCACTGCGACGAAGATGACGGTGACCACCAGGATCTGGAAGAACGCCTGCCCGTTCGGCTGCTGGGCGCGCAGCGTCGCCGCGCGGGCTGGGCGGACCGCCGGGTTGCCCGACCAGCCTGGCACGTTGCCGGTGTAGCGCTGGAACAGCAGGTCGGCCAGCGCCCGCTGGCGCAGGAGCTGGTCGTATTCCCGTCGTAGCTCGGGCCGCGCCAGCACCGTGTAGGCTGCATTCAGCAGCTTGGCTCGCTCCTCGGCCTTGCGTCGCTCGTCGGCGTCGAGAAAGCGGTCGGGATGGCAGGAGCGGATCAGCCGGCGGTAGGAGCGGATAATCTCCTCCCGCGTGGCATGGAAGGGGACGTCCAGCACCTCGTAGTAGTTGATGGTCGGGTTCAGTTCGGAACGGCCCAGCGGCATATGCTCCCTCGCGGGGCTTCATGCGCGCGCCTCGGATCACATTCTACTGTACCCAGCCCCCAGTCTCACCAGGCTTCCCCTCACCCCCGGCTCGGCGCGGTGCGCCTCGCCCTCCCCTCTCCCGCTCGGTGGGAGAGGGGGCTGGGGGTGAGGGCAGAGGCCAACCACCCTCACCCCACCCTGCGGGTACCCCTCTCCCGCCCTCGCGGGAGAGGGGCCGGGGGTGAGGGCAGAGGCCAACCCAGAAGCCCCGGGAGATCCCCGGGGCTTCTGGCGGCGAGCCGCGCTGGATCTAGCTTATCCCGCCGGGCGCATAGATCGGAGAATTGGTCGCCTGTACGTCGATCGTGCCGTTTCCGTCGGGATCCCAGCCGCCCTGGAAGGCGTCCGCAATCGTGTCGAGTCCAGTAGATCCGGGGTCGGCCCGCCAGTAGAGCGACCGCGTGAAGGTGCCCGCGCTGCTGGTCTGGCCGCGCTCCTCGTTGTCATCGGCTGTTGCCGAGAAGCTCCAGTCGTCGTTGGAATTGCCGTCTCCCACGATACGTAGTGCCACCCCCACCCCCGGCACGTTGCTCGCGCCGAACTTTGCCGTTAGCGTGGCCGTGCCGTCGGCGGTCGCGTCACCAGCAACGGCGGTACCGCTGGCATCGGCCACCGCGAAGCTGAGCGTGCCGACGAAGACGGTCTTGCTGGCCAGGAGCTGGTCGGCGCTGTCGAAGCTGCCCAGCGCGCCCTTGTCCAGGTAGCAGCCGACGACGAACGTGTTCTCGTCCACGCCGTCGTCCAGCGTCAGCTTGGCGGTGAAGACCCCCTGGGAGTTGGTCTGTCCGGCGACGACACCGCTCTGAGCGGGCGTCCCAGCACCCCAGCGGGCGGTCGCCCCGCCGGTTGTGGTGAACCGCAGCAGCACGCGCACATTGGCCTGGTTCGGCGTCAGGTCGCAGGTGACGGGGTCAACCGGCCAGCTCGCCGCTGCCGCGAGCGCCTCCGCGGGCACGAAGTAGCCGGTCTGGGCTCCGACCGTGACCACTGGGCCGAGGTCGTCCAGTATTAGCGTCGCGCTATACCACGTCTTGCTGGCCGTGGCCAAGGGCTCGCCGGGGTCGCAGGTGCCACTGCCGTCCACGTCCCAGCAGGCCGTAATCGTGTCCGTGCCTGCCTGGTCGTTGGTGTACGCGAACGTCGCCCGACCGTTCACCCCGGTGGTGGCGGTGTCGCTTTCGACCAGCGTGTTGCCGCGGGTCACTCGGAACAGGATGTTCCGGCCTCGCAGGGGAGAAGCTCCGGCGCGCAGCTCGGCGGTGACGGTGTGCTGGGCGTTGACCGCGTTGCTGTCGCTTTGGGGCGTCAGCGCCAGGGTAACGCCGCTGAGCGTCAGCGGGCCGTGCACGCTGCTGGCCAGCGCGTAGACGGCCGAGCCGTCGCCGTTGACCGCGTAGTTCACGTTGTTCGAAATGCCCACCAGGAAGCCGCCGCTGCCGCCGCCCTCATCGTCCACTCCCACCAGCACTGTGCCGGTGAAGTCGCGCGGCACGCCGCTCCAGGCGGCGTCGTACGGATAGATGATGGCGTGCCCGCCGGCCGGGATCAGCACACTCAATGCGGCCGGGCTCTCGGCCGAGCCGGAGGCAGTCGGCGCTTCGGGTGCACCGCTCGCGCGCAGGAACTGCACATAGGCGCGCTGGGCCTGGCCGCCGGGGTTGAACAAGTTGATCCCGCTGACGTCGCCCAACCCGCTTGCGTCGCCCACTTGGAACAGCGGCATCGCCAGCGTCTGGGTGTACCAGTAGCGGCCGCTCACGTGGCCGAACGTGCGCGCCTCGGTCGTCGAGCGGTCGTACACCTCCTTGCTCACCTGCTGCGGGCGGCCCTGAGCCAGGTAGCTCATCGCCTGTCCCTGACCGGGCCCCGCGCGGTACTTCACCTCGTCGATCGCCACCGCCAGTGGCCGGCTACCGCTGATCACCACCGCGTTCACCCGGCTGCGGTCGAGGCTAGGAACTGCGCTGATGTCGGGCCGGTAAATGAAAGCACTGGCGCCCGGCTCGAGCGTAACCTGCGAGGCCTCCGCTGGCACGGTCTGGATCGAGCCGTCGGCGGCATAGTAGGACAGGGTGACCGAGTTTGTGTTGACCGGGTCGAGGTTGACCAGGTTGATTCCAGTGTTCCAGCCGTTGTACTCGCGGAAGATCAGCGAGCCATAGAGCGTGCTCGGCGCGCCGTCGCGCGGGGCGGCCTCGGTGGTGAGCGCCATCTTCCAGGAGGGCTTGTAGCGCTCGGCGACTGCGACCACCGCGGCGGACGCGTCGATCCAGGCTGAGCCGACCCACTCGGGCGGCGCGACGCTGCTGAGGTCGACCGTCCAGCTCTGACCTCGGTTAAGCGTCTGGCTCAGCGTGTAGACGGCCTGGCCGGCGGTCAGCTCCTGGTTGCGGCGCAGGGTGAGCGTGACGCTCTGCTCGTCGCGCCGGGAGACGTTGACAACTCTAATCACCGTGCGCCACTCGTTGTTGGTCTGGACGACCGGGATAACCCAGCGAGTGCCGTCGGCGGCCTGGGCCAGCGTCTCCGCGCGCACCCCCGCCTGGCCGCTCACCGACTCCTGGGCTGGTCCGGTGCGAGCGTCCATGCCGATCGCAGCCGGCCGGGCGTGCTTCTCGATAGCAGCGATAGCTGGGTAGAGACAGTCGGAGCCGTCGAAGTCGGTGCCGCAGAGACCGAGCTGGCCGAGGATGTCCTGGCTCTCGCGAGCCAAGCGGCCCTCGATGATGAGCCCGTTGCCGGTGGTCCCGCCCTCGAAGAGGCCGAGTGCCTGCAGCTCGGCAGCGGTGAACGTCCGCGCAGCCCGTGGGCCGAGGGCGATAGCGGAGCCGAGCCGGCGGCCGTCGGGCCGGATGAGCCGGATCTCGATAGGCAGCGGTTCCAGGTTTTGGACAGTGACGGTGCTGTAGAAGGGGCCGAAGTTGCCCGGTAGCACCTCGCCGTTGTAGACCCAGGGCAGGTAGACGCGTCCCTGGGCGTCCTCGAGGTAGGGCGTCGCCGCGCTGGCCACGAGCGGCAGGCTGGTTAGTGCGCCCACCGCGAGCGCGAGCACCAACAGCAGCCTCACCCCAGCCTGTTGTGGACTCATAAACGTCCCCCCTTCACTCTGTGGACCCTGATCGACCTGGCTCGCCCACCTCGTGAGTATAGCAGCCCGGGGACGACCTCTGAACGTACACCCCCGGGCGGTGGTGGGGGCCACGCTGCTACCTGAAAGACGCGCGGGCCGCCAGGAATGTTCCAGGAGGCAGGCCCTCACCCCGGCTTCGCCACCCCTCTCCCGCACGCCGCGGGAGAGGGACCGGGGGTGAGGGCGGGCAACCCAGAAGCCCCGGGGGTTCTCCCCGGGGCTTCATCATGTGCGTGGGCGCGTGGCACGTGTGCTCCAGGCTGCTATGAGGTGATCGAGAACGTGCGCGGCGAGCCGATCTGCGGCTCACCCGGGTCGCGCACGCCGTCGTTGTCCACGTCGTGGTAGGCGCGGACGGTGAACGATGTGCCTGCGCCGCCGCTACACGCGTAGATCGGTGTACTGAAGGTGTTGATGGCGCCGCCGCTCGTGTTACCCGAGGTCACGTTATCGTCCTGTATGTTACACACTGCGAAGGAGCCGTTCGCCGTGCCGTCGGTGATCACCAGCACCACTGGCACCACAGCCGTCGTGCCGCTCACGGTAACGGTCGCCGTCGTGTCTGCCGTGGTGTCGCCGACGTTTCCGGCCGCTGTGCTCTCCGGGGTCAAGGTGAGCGTGCCGGTCACTGTCCACGTGACGCTCACGACATCATTGGGTTCGCCAGCTTCCCGGATCGAGTTATTGTTGCGATCGGCCCACACTTCTACCTGATCCGCGCCGGGGGTATTGCCCGTGTACTGGCATGGTCTCGTCCCGTTGCTACCGGTTATCCCGCAGTCGAGTGTCTGCGGGTTTGCGCCGGTCACGCGCGCGCGGACACGCACATTCGGCACCGGGTTACCGAACTGGTCGGTGACTGCCGCTGTAATGGTGTGCTGAGTACCGATCACCACGGTAGCTGACTCGGGCTCGGCATCGAGTGCCGATGGCGTGCTGACGACCCAGGTTTTGGTCGCGGTGTCGCGGGGCTCATCCGCATCCCGCACACCGTCGTTGTCGAAGTCGATCCAGGCCTCGATGGTGTTGGTTGCTGCAAGGGTGTTAGTAAAGGTGAAGGTGGCCTCACCGTCGTTGTCGGTCACGGCGCTGCCGCTGGTAGGGCTGGGGTTCCCGCCACCGGTGACGCGGAAGCGCACCCGCTGGCCGGAGACCGGCGTGCCGTCGCGCAGCACGGCCGCGGTCACCGTGTGGTTGGTGCCTACCGGGTTGGTAGCGCTCGCTGGCGTGAGGGCAAGGCTCAGTTCGCCAGTCCAGGTCTTGATGGCAGTGTCCATCGGCTCGTCGGCATCGCGCGCGCCGTCGTTGTCGAGGTCGACCCACGCTTCGATCGTATTCGTGGCGGCGAGGGTGTTCGAGAAACTGAACCGAGCCTGGCCCGCGTTGTTGGTGACATCGCTGCCGCTCGTGGGGCTGGGGTTTCCGCCGCCAGTCACCCGGAAGCGCACGCGCTCACCGGCCGCCGGGTTCCCGCTCCGCAGCACGGTCGCGGTCACGGTATGCAAGGTGCCCACCGCGTTGGTATCGCTGGCCGGGGTCAGGTCGATGGTGAGGGTGGGAGTCGGCGTGGGGGATGGTGTGGGAGTGGGCGTCGGTGTCGGTGGGACGCCGCCGAGCGCGAGCAGCTCGGCGCCGACGCGGCCTTCGAGCACGTCGAAGCGCTCGGGGATCACGCCAGGGTGCCACTCGAAGCGCGCTCGCTCGAACCACTGGACGGTGCGCCCAAGTACCGGGTCGACGAACTCCTCGGTCAGCGGGAAGCCGAACTCGAGCAGGCCCCCGTAGGTCTCCCAGTAGGCTCGGAAGCCGGCGCACAGGTTGTGCTGGGTCTCCGGGAAGTAGCGGCAGCCGGACTTGGGCTGCGCCGGGCCAGCGCCCAGGCGGGCGGTTGCGCGAACTGGGCTTGCGGCGAGTCCCCCTGCTCCTGCTGGGGGCCGAGCACCGCGCCGGCCAGCCCCGGCCGGGCGATAAAGAGGGCGGTACTGGCCAGCAGCAGCGCCGAGACAAGCAGCGAGGCAGCCGCAAAGAGGAACGGCCACCGCCTCGCTCGCCGGAAGAGCCTCTCGGGATGGTGCGCTGCGCGCTTCTGCCGCTCCATAGTCACGTCCCTCGCTTCCCTCATCGTTTCGACGTGATAACTCTCCGTTTTTCAGGCTCCTCTCCTGGTGGCCCGCGTTGCTAGCCTATCACCTGACCAGCTCCTCTCTCGTTCTCCAACGACTGCTTGGACAGCGTAGCGAATCATTTGTGGTCATGCAACCGGCCAAGTACCAGGCGAACTGCCTCAGTTCACGGCGAAGCCCTGTGTCGCATTCAGGAGAGCGGGACGGGTCTGGAGAGGCCTTCCACCATGAGATACTCCCGGGCCAGCGAAAAGGTTCCGTCGAGCAACGCGTGAGGTCAGCGGCGAGCGGCAAGAGAGGAGGAGCTGGTCGGCTTAGCCGCCAGGCAGATCCCGAAGCGTGCCAGGCGAGACGCAGGACCGGCGCTGCTGACGCGCGATCACTGCTCGCGAGCGCCCTCCGCCAGCGCTCGGCGCAGCTCAGCCCAATCGGCCTGGGCAGCCAGCAGGTCGTCGGCGCTGGCCAGTTCGCCGTACCGCTCCACCAGGTAGCGACCGGTGAGGTCGCCCAGCGGGACCGTCGTCGCCGGCCACGTCTCGCTGGCCCTGGGCAGGTACTCGAGCGGCGTCTCGTCTACCCGGCGCGGGAGACCGCGCATCGCCAGCAGCGCCAGCGCGAACCGGTACGCCTCGCGCACCGACCGTGGCGGGCGGCCGAGCTGGGCTGCGTCCAGCCGGCGTGCTCGCCTGCGACGCGGGCGCAGGCGGCGCAGAGCGTCGCTGAGCTGCTGGAGCACGAGCTGGCCCGACCAGGTGCTCTCGTGTACCTCCTCAACCGCCCGCTGCGCCTCCCGCAAGCGGTAGCGGCGCAGCGCGCGGAGCGCAAGCCAGACGACCACGGCGGCGATCGCGAGACCGAGGACCACCTCCAGCATGAGGAGTACCGAGTGCGGCAAGGCCAGCCGGGCGCGCTCGGCCGTCTCCTGGAACTGTGGCAACGCGGGTGGCGCGATCGGTTGTGGTTGCTCTCCACCGCGAGCACGCTGCACGAGCCAAATGATCGGTGTCACCAGGAGGAAGACAATGTAGGCGACCGCCGCCAGGATCCAGAACAAGGCGGTGCCGAGGCCATCGAGCGCGAAACGGAGTGGTGTCGCCAGCCAGCGCCACACGTGTGGACCGGCGAAGGCGCTCAGCAGTGTCGCCAGGGCGAGGATCGAAGCTGCCAGCACGAGTGCCGACCCGAGCCAGCCAGAACCGAGGCGCCCCTGGCTCGCCGCTGGCGACGCAGAGGCCTGTACCTCGGCGGCCAGGACCGCCGCAGCGCAGAGCAAGCGAGCAACGAGGAGCACGGGGACAGCTCGCGCGAGCATCTCGCCGGCCGCGTTCGCCATCGCCGGGCTAAGCCACACCAAGAGTCCTGCTCCGCCCACTAGGACAAGGTCTCGTACGAAGGAGAACCGGACGAAATCGGGAGTGAACGGCCTGGGGTCGGCCCCGAGCGAGAGCCCGCGCCACCAGGCGGCCAACCCGAGTGCGAAGAGGGCCACAGTGGCGCCGTCGAGCGTAAGCAGCCGGTCGATCACGACAAGCGGTGCGCGTAACCAGGTCTCGGTTCGCACCGCGAACCAGACCAGCATGGTGCCGAGCCAAGCGAGCGCGCTCAGCGCCCGCGCTGCCCCGAGATCCCAGCCGGACGCCAGGAAGTAACGCGTCAACCAAAAAGCGAGCAGCCCGACCAGCGCCAGCACGCCGGGAGATGGCACCCGCGCCGCCGAATGGCCGACCATCGCCGCCGCCATCTGCAGCCAGGGGGCGATGGCAGCCGCCTCCGCCACGGCGACGAGCGCGGAGACCAGCGGCTCAAGCGGTACCTCGCGCCACCGTGCCATCGACGCCTCCATCGATCGTATACACCGTGAGGCCGGGGAGCGCGGGCAATCTGGGATCGACCCCCACACCGAAGAGCGTTATGGCGTGGCCTTCCCGGCGCATGGCCAGCAGCGTCCGGCGCAGCGCCTCGGTCACGACGCTCGTGATGACGACGACGGTCGCTCCCCACGGAAGAAACCGGGCCTCGGCCGCCACGAGGAGCTCGATGCGATAACCTGTATAGGGAACCAAGAGTGCGAGCGCTTCGAGGATCCGCTGGAGCTGCCGGGGGTGCCGGCTCGGCAGGAGCCGGATGAAGCGCTCGCCGCCAACCCGCGGAGCATTGACGTAAAGCCCGACTTGGTAGCGTTCTTCCAGCCCCCAGGCCGCGAGCGAGGCGCAAAGAGAGATAGTCCGCTCCAGCTTCTCGGGGTCGAGACCCTCCCAGAAATGCTCAAAGGTGTTGATGTCGAGGAAGAGGGCCAGGGTCGGCGTCGCCGCCTGCTCGAACTGCTTGGACTGCACCTCGCCGGTACGCGCTGTGGCCCGCCAGTGGATGCGGCGGGGCACGTCTCCGGGGACGTAGGGCCGGACGCCACGGTACCGCGTCGGGTCGTCCACCAGCGGCTGCACTGGCCGCCGCTCCCCCAATGGCTGCTTGGCCGGCAGCCCAAAGGCCGGCAACGGTGCGATTGCCGGGTAGACGATCAGCTCGTCGGCCTCGGTGTCCTCGCGTGCCGCGAGCGCCAGGCCGAACGGATCACTGGTGCGTAGCCGAACCCGGCTGAAGCGGTAGTAGCCTCGCCGGGCCGCCACCAGCCGGTAACGGCGCCGTACCCGCTCGTAGGGGCGCAGGGAGAAGAGCGTGTGCAAGACTGCGGTCTTCGGCTTCGGCGAGGGATCGAGCTGGAGACCGGGGAAGGCGAGGTCGGCTGGAAACTCGTCCTCGACCTCCAGCCAGGGCAACGGCAAGAGCTTGTTGTTCTCGACGCTCAGCTCCAGCCACAGTTCCTCGCCTGGGAACGCGCGCGACTGGGAGAACCGGCGGCGGTAGGCCACGGCGACCAGCCCGTAGCGCTGCCAGACGAGCCCCACGGCCAGCGTCAGCGCCACCGCGAAGCCGGCCACCGCCAGCACCGGCTGGCGCAGGGCCACTGCCGCCAGGCCGACTAGGGCCGCGGCGACCAGGATCGCCCGCAGGTGCTCCTGCCGCTGGGCAGCGAAGAGCGCGCGCGCGTCGTCCATGCCTCAGGCTCGCAGCTCGAGGTCTTCTTCGACCGGCACCGGCAGCTCGGCGAGGATCGCCGCGAGGATCTCCTCGCGTGTGCGCCCGTGCAGCTCGGCGCGCGACGTCAGCATCAGCCGGTGGCCGAGCGCTGGCACCACTAGCGCGCGCACGTCGTCGGGAATCACGAAGGGCCGGCCGTTCAGAACTGCCAGCGCCTGCGCCGCCCGCGCCAGCGCCAGTGTCCCGCGCGGGCTGACGCCCAGCTCGATCTCCGGGTGCTCGCGCGTCCGCCGGACGATCTCCAGCACGTAGTCTTCGACCGCCTGCCCGAGATAGACGCGACGCACCTGCTCGATAGCCGCTGCGAGCTCGTCCGGCTCAGTGACCGGTTCGACATCGACGATCGGGTCGCGGCGCAGGAACCGGCGTACCATGTCGCGCTCGTCCTCCTGCTCGGGGTATCCGACCTGCAACCGCAGCAGGAAGCGGTCGAGCTGGGCCTCCGGGAGCGGGAAGGTGCCCTCGAGCTCCACCGGGTTCTGGGTCGCGACCACCAGGAAGGGGCGCGGCAGCGGATACGTCTGCCGTTCCATCGTCACCTGCCGCTCCTCCATCGCCTCCAGCAGTGCCGACTGCGTGCGCGGCGTTCCCCGGTTGACCTCATCGGCCAGGATCACGTTGGCGAAGATCGGCCCCGGATGATAGACGAACGACCCGCTCTGCGGCTGGTAAACCAGCGACCCCAGGACATCGGTCGGCAGCAGATCCGGCGTGAACTGGATGCGCTGGAATGTCCCACCGAGCGCCAGGCAGAGCGACCGTGCGAGCCTGGTCTTGCCGATCCCCGGTACGTCCTCAATCAACACGTGCCCCTCGGCCAGCAGCGCGACCAGCAGCCGCTCGATGACGTCGCGCTTGCCGACGATAACCCGCTCGACCATCTCGCGGATGCGTCGCGCGAGCGCCTGGATACCCTCGGCCTCGTCAGTTCTGAGCCGCCCATCGTGGGCACGAAGCTCATCCACTCTGTTCCTCCCTTCGCAACCCGGCGAGCAGTTGGCTCGCCAGCTCCCGGACGCCAGCGGCCGGATCCTCGGCTGCCACCCGGGCCAGCACTTCGCACGCTGCTTCCGGGTCGATCCGGGCCAGCGCGCGAAGTGCAGCGAGGCGGACACCGGCGTATCCGTTATCGATGGCCCATCTGAGAGCCGGTACCGCCGCTGGATCCCCAATCTGCCCCAGCGCCTCCACCGCCGCAACGCAGACCGCTACGTCGCGTGGGCGCCGCCGCACCAGCTCGCCGAGCGGCCTCACCGCCCGTGCGACCCGGCGCTGGCCGAGCACCCAGGCGCAGATCTCAGCTACGTCTGGCCGCTCGTCGGCGAGCCCGGCGATGAGCTGGTCATCGTAGCTCGATCTGGCCACCTCACCAGGTGTTGGGAGGTCAGTCTCGGGCATCACGGTGGCTCCTCGCTGTCTGGCCCCTATCCTACTCATCGCATCGACCCCCGGGCGAACCAGCGAGCGGATCGTGCAGCCCGACGCCCGGTGTCTCCCCGGCGAAGCGGGCCACCACCCGCTGCCAGCTCCGTCGCTGAGTTGGCGTGAGCTCGCCAGTAAAGCGGTAGTCGGCACTGGCGATGAAGGCTTCCAGGTCTTCAGCGAGCCGCTCCAGATCCCCGAGCGCGGCCGCAAGCGCCTCGCTCGACCCAGTGGTGACGATGACGTGGCGTAGGTGCCCCAGACAGAGGGGGGCGACACCTGACTCCGGCCGTGCCGACGGCGTATGACTGCCGAGCCGGCCGTTCGGGTGCAAGCTCTCCCAGCCCAGTGCCTCGGCGACCCGATCCGGCGCGTCCAGCCAGGCGACCCAGGCGTGCAGTCGTGACTGCCGCCAGCAGCCGTCGTCGACGAGGGAGCGGCGTGTCCGCGCGCAGGCGGGGCACGAGACCGCCTGCGGTGGAAGCTCGTGCGGCTTCCGCCCGACGAGCAGGGCCAGCCGCTCCTCGGCCGTGCCCTCGCGGAGCGCTTGCTCCGTCCGCCAGAGGATGCGTTGTGCGAGCGCTGCTCGCCGCTCGGAGGAGGTGTACGCGAGGAGACCAGCGGCATGCGGCCGGCAGAGCGCGGCCGGGCCGTCTCCGAGCAGATCCGGGTCACGCTCGCCGAGCCAGGCCAGGGTCCAGAGCAGCGTGTCTTCCGCCGCCCGGTTCCACTCGCAGGCCGGACAAGGCGCCTCCGGGCGCAGCCATCGCTGGGCCGCCTCGACGCCCGCGACAGCGCGTGCCAAGAAGTCCTGCAGCAGCCGGTCGAGGACGATCGCCACACCGTAGTGGCTATGCACCAGGCGCCCAGCGGGAATCAACGTCCAGGCGTGCTCGAAGCAGAAGCCGCGCGAGGCGAGCAACCGCCGGTGTGTCAGCGGGTCGGTGACCTGCTCCCAGAGCAGCGCCTCGAGCCCGCGCAGCTCCTTGCGGGCCAGCAGGCGACAGACCGGGCAACCGGCCAGCTCGAACTCCTCTTCGATGGTGCGCAGGAGGTAACGGTCGGGCATCGGCTCCCGCGCCCCCAAGAGCCGGCGGACGCGGGCCAGCAGCTCAGGTCCTCGGGTGGGCGAACGGAACTGGTTCTTGAAGTCGAATGGCAGACCCAGTGACCCGAACACAAAAGCCTCCACGCACAGACCGGAGGTCACGCGTAGAGGCTATCAGCCATGGTGGCGGTTCGGCGGACTCACCGCCAGGCGAGCCTCATCGCCTCGCTGCAAAGCAGTATACCACAATGACGTCAAGCTGGGGCAGGGCTGGACGGCTTTGGCCTCTTCCTGCGCGATCGGTTCGGCCGCACGGCGGGTAAGATGGTGCGGGCCGCGGTGGCTGGCGCACGGGGCCAGCCACCAGGCCAGGCTCTGGGTAAGGAGGGCGAGATGGGCGCCACGAACGAGACTCTGGCAGACGTCATCGTTGTCGGCGGCGGGGTGATCGGCGCCGCCATCGCCTACGCGCTGACACGGCAGGGGATAGCCTGCCTGTTGCTGGAGGGCGGTACGCTCGGCCGGGGAGCTTCGGAGGCTTCAGCGGGGATCGTCAGCCCGCCTTCGAGCAGCGCCATCCCCGCCGAGCGGCTGGAGCTGGCCCGGCGCAGCTTTCAGGCCTACCCCTGGCTGGTCGCGGCCGTGCAGGAGGACAGCGGGCTGGACGTCGGCTACCGGCAATGGGGTGAGCTCCTCGTGGCCGAGACAGAAGACGAGGTCGCCTCGCTGCGGGAGCTGGCGGCCTGGCAGGCAAGCGCAGGCTTCGAGAGCGAGTGGGTCGACGGGAAGACTGCCTGGGAGATCGAGCCGCTGCTGCCTGAGGGGATCCTCGGCGCGCTGCTAGCCGATGAGGGTGGAAGCCTGGTCGTCCAGCGGCTAGTGTGGGCGCTCGCGTTGGCTGCCGCCAAGCGCGGCGCGCGAGTCGTCGAGCGCGCACCGGTGGCCGGGTTCGAAGTCGAAGGCGAGCGGGTCAGCGCCGTCCGGACGCCGCAGGGCCGATACACGGCGGGACAGGTCGTGCTGGCGGCCGGCGCCTGGACTGGGCAGCTCGCCGGGCAGCTCGGGAGGCTGCTGCCGACGCTCCCGGTCAAGGGGCAGATGACGCTGATCGCTGGCGGGACGACCATGCTCCACCACATCCTCGGCCGCGCCGACGGTGCGGGCTACCTCGTGCCACGCACTGACGGGCTCGTCTGGGCCGGCTCGACCAAGGAGCGCGATGAATGGGATACGCGGGTGACGCCGGCCGGCATCGCCCGTTGCTTGTGGCTGGTCGAGCGGCTAGCCCCAGAGCTGATGGAAGGCGAGCTCCTGAGCATGGGCGCTGGGCTGCGGCCGGGCACGCCGGACGACGAGCCCATTATCGGCCCGTTGCCTGGTTACCGCAACGTCTGGATCGCGGCTGGCCACTACCGCACTGGCGTGCAGCTCGCGCCGGCCACCGCCGACCTGGTGGTGCAGGGGATCCTGAGCGGCGCGCCCGATCCGCTGCTCGCGCCCTTTAGCCCGCACCGCTTCGACCAGGCGCCGTAGCCCGCGGCCTACCCTGGCCCGATCCGCTTCGCCAGCCAGATGTCCGGCTTGCCCGGGCCGTTGGCGTCCGGGAGCACGCCGATCACGACGAAGCCGAGCCTGCGGTAGAAGTCGACCGGGTGGCTGCCGAGCACAGTCAACCGGCGAGCGTGCTCCAGTACGTCGGGGAAGAGCTCGACCTTCGCCACGCTCGTCTCGCCCGTCTCGTCGTCGCTTCCGACGAAGAGCGTGAGGCAGCCTCGTTCGCGGAGCAGGCGCTCCAGATCGCGCACGAGCGCCGTGCCGATCCCCTGCCGCTGGCGGTTCGGGCGCACGGCCAGCGGGTGCAGCTCCCAGGCGTAGGAGTAGCACTGGATCGCACCGATCCAGCCCAGCACCTCACCTCGCTCGTCCACCGCGACCCGGCTCAAGCGGCCGGGCCCAAACGACTCCCAGACCTCGGCCCGGGCCGACTCGAAGGTGGGCCAGCCCTGCGGCAGGGTCTCGTGGAGGATCCGGGCCGCCTGGGCGATCCAGCTCAGGTGCCTCGGCGTGAGATCGACGATCTCCATGGTGCCCCCGACCTAGGCCGCCGCCCGGCTCGGCTCACCTAGCACACGTCGTGGCCACCGGCGCCGCCTCGGGCCAGCGCAGGTTTGGGATCACCCGCTCGCCGTACGCCTTGATGAACTCCTCCTGGTTCCGGCCGACGTTGTGGACGTAGACCTCGGTGAAGCCGAGGTCAATGAAGTGCTGGATATGCGCGCGATGCACCTCGAGGTCGGCCGAGATCAGCACGCGGCCGCGGAAGTGCTCCGGGCGCACGAGCTTGGCCATGGCCGCGAAGTCCTCCGGGTTGCGGATATCGCCCTTGGGGAACGCCATCCCGCCGTTGGGCCACTCGCGCACTGCCGCCTCGGTGGCCGCCTCGTCGCTCGCGGCCCAGGAGACGTGGAGCTGGATCATCCGCGGCATCTTCGCCGGGTCCTTGCCGGCCTCGCGCGCGCCCTGCTCGAAGCGACTCATCAGCATACGCAGCTTCTCGTCAGGCGCACCGGGGGTGAGGATGCCGTCGCAGAGCTCGCCGGTGCGCCTGGCCATGATCGGCCCGGCGGTGCCGACGATGATCGGCGGCGGGGTCTCGGGCATGGTGTAGAGCTTGGCGCTCTCGAGCCGGAAGGACCTGCCCTCGTGCTTGACCACCTTGCCGGTGAAGAGCTTCTGGATGACCTCGATCGCCTCGACCAGCATCCGCACCCGCTCGGCCGGCTCCGGCCAGTAACCGCCGACGATGTGCTCGTTGAGCGCCTCGCCAGCTCCCAGCCCCAGCCAGAAGCGGCCGGGGAACATCGCCTCGAGCGTCGCTGCTGCCTGGGCCACGATCGCCGGATGGTAGCGGAACCCGATCGGCGGGGTGACGCCGGTGCCGAAGCGCAGCCGCGTGGTCGTCGCGCCCAGCGCCCCCAGCCAGGCCCACACGAACGCGCTCTGCCCCTGCTCCGGCGTCCAGGGGTGGAAGTGATCGGCCGCCAGCACCGAGTCGAACCCATAGTGCTCGGCAAGCTGGCACCAGCGCAGCAGATCCGTTGGGTGGAACTGCTCGAAGCTGGCCGAGTATCCCAGTCGGCTCATCGACTCCTCCGTCCCTCCGCACACCATCTGGCCGGCATCATAGCCCGAGTATGCCAGCCCAACGCAAGCCGGACTCACTGCTCTCGGATGGCAACCGGCGCAGGTGCGACAATGGAGCCTTGTTGAGCAGCCTGGCCGTGTCCCTGTCCATTCGGACAGGCGGCCCCGCGCTCAGCAGAGCGCGATAACTGACGGCGCGAGCCTGGAGGAGTAGCTATGCAGGAGCGAGACAAGCAGGAAGTGACGAGTGATCTAACTCGCTGCGCGCACGCCGGTGAGGGCCGGCTCCCCTCGGCGACCGAGCCGCTCACGCCTCCGATCTGGCAAACGGCGGCCTATGCCTATCCAAACCTGGAGACCCTCGACGCAATCTACGAGGGCCGGGAGCACGGCTTCATCTACGGCCGCTATGGCTTGCCCAATCACGCCCAGCTCGAGCAGGCGCTGGCAGATCTCGAAGGAACTGAGGCTGCGCTCGTCACCGCGAGCGGGATGAGCGCGATCAGTGCCCTGCTCTTCGCACTGCTCTCGCCCGGCGATCGGGCTATCGCCAGCGCGTTGGTCTACCGTGGCACCCGAAACCTGCTCGACCTCGACCTCGCCCGCTTCGGAGTCGTCGTCGAGTATGTCGACGCCACTGACCTCGCCGCTGTCGAGGCAGCTCTCCGGCGGCCAGGACAGCCGGCTCAGATGCTCTACGTCGATATCCTGACCAACCCGACGCTCCTGGTTCACAACGTGCCCGCGCTGGCCGAGCTGGCACACCGGCACGGTACGCTGCTGGTAGTCGATAGCACGTTCGCCACCCCATACCACTGCCGGCCGGCTCAGCTCGGAGCTGATCTGACGGTTCACTCCACGACCAAGTTCATCGCCGGACACCACGATGCCTCCGGTGGCGCCATACTCGGCAGGCGGGAGCTGGTGGAGCGGGTGCGCCAGCAGGCGATCCGGTTAGGCGGGATCGGCGGGCCGTTCGATACCTGGCTGATCTTGCGCGGCCTGCGTACCCTGCCGCTGCGGATGAGCCAGAGCAGCCGGAACGCCCTGGCGCTCGCCACCTGGCTGGCGGAGCACCCGGCGGTCGAGCGCGTCAGCTACCCGGGCCTGCCCGGCCACCCACAGCACGACCTGGCGCGGTGGCTGTTGGCGAACGGCTATGGGAGCATGCTGGCGTTCGAGGTACCGGGTGGCCGCGCTGGAGTCGCCCGGTTGGTGCGTGCGCTGCGCCTGATCCGCTTCGCCGAGACGCTGGGCGGGGTGACGACCACCATCGTGCACCCGGCCTCGACCTCGCACCGGTCGGTCGATCCAGCCACCCGCGCCGCTCTCGGAATCAGCGACGGCCTGCTGCGGCTCTCGGTCGGAATCGAGGCGATGGAAGACTTGGTGCACGACCTGGAACGAGGGCTGGCGAGCCTGGCCTGATCAGCAGCGCTCCGGCCTGGCCGGAGCTGGGTGTAGGTATTCCGGAAACGCCACGACCCCCGCCGGGTCGTCGCCCGCGGGGGTCGGCGCATCGAGTGTGCTGGTGATGAGCGTTACCGGATATCGAGCAGGCGGAACCGCCGGATCCGCTGGACGAGCGGCTGCTCCGTCCGCTCGGCCTTGGTCTCCTGGGCCGGCGATGCGGCCTCGATGGCCGAGCTCTCGATCCGGCGCGGCACCGGCACTGCCCGGATCACCGGCCGCCCATCCTGGTTGGTAATGGTGTAGCGGACGAAGGTCTGCATCGGCCCACCTCCTTTCTTGCCAGGTTCGCGCGACTGACAAGTCGCCCCCGGACTGACCGGGGGCGCGGAGGTGCGAGCCTACGCCGTCACGACAGAAGCACCCAAGCCGGTCAGCCCGTGGAGCAGGTACTGCGTTCTGGGACTCCTCCGGTATCCAACGACGCACCCTCCACGATGAGCCTCATCTGTGCCATCCTGTGGAGGGCACGCGCCCCTGTGCCCCTTTCGAGACACAGTAATGCGGCGGAAGAGATCGCGCCGCACCTTCGGCCTGAGCGCTCCCGCGCTCAGCACTGTTAGGATACCCTAGCTAGCTCGGCCTGTCAATGCTTGTCCGAACGTGACAGTCTCCGAGAAGCCGCTAGTCCCCTTTCGCCACCTGTTGCCGGGCGGTGGCTGGGCGCGTTTCGTGTTTCCAGCGCGTCTCCTCGACAAAGAGCGCAAGGGTGCTGGCGGCGGCGAAACCCAGGCTGGCAACCGCGCCAGCGGTGAACACAAGTCCGAGCGCATCGGCGACCGCGCCGATCACCAGCGGTGCGATCGCCTGGCCACTGTCCCCGATCAGTCGCCAGAGGCCCAGGAACTCACCGGTGCGGCCGCGCGGCGCGAGGTCGGCCCCGAGCGTCATCATCGTGCCCGAGCCAATCCCGTTGCCGAGGCCCAGCACCAGTGCCGCTCCCAAGAGTGTCCAGGAGCTCTCGGTCAGCGGGATCAGCGCCATGCCCAGCCCCAGCAAGAGGAAGGACGGCACGGCAGCGGCCTTGCGCCCGTACCGGTCCATGACCATGCCAGCGGGCACGAAGAGCGTCATGTCGACCAGCGACATGACGCTAAGGATAAAGCCGACCTGGGCCCGATCGAGCCCGATCACCTCGCTCCCATAGAGCGGGATCACCAGTTGCCGGGCGGCCCGGATCATTTGGGCAAAGATCTGCGCTGAGCCAGCAGCCACCAGCTCTCGACGGCGGTCCCGCACGATCTCGCCCAGCACACTGACGTCGAGTCGGTGACTCAGGGACGGGTTCCAGTCCGTCGGGGCTTCGACGGCGATGGCAGCGACTACCAGCGCCGCCACAGCCATCACCCCGGCCACCAGGATCGGCACGTCCAGCCCGTAGAGTTGGCCCAGGAGCCCGCCCACTGCCGGGCCAGCGAACCACCCGATGCGGTTGATGCCGCCGAAGACAGCGATGGCGCGGCCGCGTGCGCCCGGGGGTACCGCATGGGTGATATACGTATGGCGAGAGAGCCCCCAGAGGGCTGTGCCGATGCCAGCAACGAAGCGATAGAGGATCAGCTCTGGTGCGACCTGCGCGAAAGACAGCGCGAGCGTTCCCGCGCCGAACAGGCCGCAGCCGATAACCATCGAACGCCGGAACCCCAGCCGGGGAAGCAGTAACCCCGTGGGAAGATCGGCCAGCAGCGTGCCGATCCAGGCAGCCGAGACGACTAACCCGGCGAGCTTGTACGAGTTGTCGAACTCCAGAGCGTACAAGGGTAGGATCGGAACCATGACGCCCTGCCCGCAGGCGAGCAGGACGGTCGGCAGGTACACTGGGAGCAGAAGCCGCCGGTGCTCTCGCTGCATCTGTTCCCTCACCAGGTCGACATGCCGGATGCGGTCGATGTCTCGCCTCACAAGGCGACAAGCCGCATCCTGGCATGCGTCCCGTATGCTATCAGACTGGAAACGTCGTGGCGCCATATGCGAGGCCGGGAGGCAGCATGACAGGCTCGATCGCTCACCGGGTCTTCACCGACCAGGAGTTCGCGCGACGCTGGCAGGCGTTTCGGCGGATCATGACCGCATCCGAGGTCGATCTCGCGGTGCTGGTCGATGCCGATACGATCTCCTACCTGTCTGGCTTCGCCGGGGCACACTCCTTCTTCCAGGCGTTGATTGTGCCGGCTGACAGCGAGCCAGTGCACGTCTTGCGTTACGCCGAGGAGCTGGCCTTTCTGAGCGCGTCCTGGCTCGATATGCCGGCCTTCTACAACGACTGGGACAACCCCGTCGTGTTGACCGCCCGTCTCGCGCGCAAGCTCGTTCCCCGGATACGACGAGTCGGCATCGAGAAGGCTTCCTCCCATCTGTCGGCGCGTCGCTATGAGCAGCTCCTCGGCGAGTGGACGGGCGCGCTCGACGTCGATCTCTCTGAGGCACTCGCCTGGCTGCGGCTCGTCAAGTCCGAGGAAGAGATCGAGCAACACCGCAAGGCTGCGGCAGTGGTCCAGCAGGGCCTGGAAGCTGGCATCGCGGCCACGTGCCCTGGTGCCACCGAGCGGGAGATTGCGGGAACGATAGCGGCTACCCTCGCTCAGTCTGGTGCCGATACCCCGCTCCCTGGATCTCTCGCCTCCGGTGGGCGACCGCGCGACGTCGAGAGCCGGCTCAGCGACCGCACGGTGGAGCGGGGTAACCTGGTGCGTTTGGAGATCGCGAACAGTGTGCACGGCTACTGGGCCCGGCTGGCGCGGACAGTCTCGCTCGGCGCGCCGGGCATGGAGACGGCCGAGCTGTACGAACGGATGCGACGCGCTCAGGAGGAGCAGATCGCACGCCTCGTCCCGGGTGCTGTTCCCTCGGAGCTCGACGAGCTGGTTCGCTCGAGGATGCCCGTCGGGATCTGGGCAATGCAGCTCTCCGGGTTTGCTCTCGCCTGTCACGCGTGCTGGACATGTGGGAGCGACTTCGGCCGCTTTTGGATCGTACGCGGCGAGCACCGTCTACTGGCGGCGAACATGGTCTTCTGCATGTCGCTGGCAGCCGGCCCGGGGCTCTCTCTCGCCGATACGGTCGTTGTGAGCGAACAAGGCGGCCAGTATCTGACGACCTACCCACGCGATCTCATCGTCGTCGAGTGACCCGCAGCCAGCCACGGCCCTCGCCGCGGGTTGCCTCAAGTGCCCGTGCGCCCGACGCTTGGCTACTTGATCCTACGTGTTCCCGTTTTCAATCCAGAACCGGTCAAGACGATGACGACCTCCCCTTCGGGAAGCGGTCCCCGGTGCGTGAGGGCCTGGCGGAACGCTGCCGCGCCGAGGGCAGCGGTCGGCTCGACGTACAGCCCCTGCCGCCAGAGCTGGCGTACCGTGTCGATCAGCAGGTCCTCTTCAATCGCTTCAGCCCAACCACCACTGCCCCGGATAGCTGCCAGCATCTGCCTGCCGCGCGGCGGCGCCGCGATCCGAGCTCCTTCCGCCAGAGTGGGTGCTGGCACCACCGGCGTCACGTCGGCAGCGCCACGCGCGAGCGCCTCGACGAGCGGCGCGCAGGCCTGTGGCTGGGCAGCGATGAGCGCGGGGTACGGGCCGGGGAGCGCCTGGCAGGCTCGCCGAGCGCCGACGAGCAGGCTCCCGCCGCCCACCGGGAGAAAACAGGCTGCCGGGAAGCGTCCGCCGAGCTGCTCCCAGACCTCGAGGAGCCAAGTCTTCGTCCCCTCGATGAAGACCGGATGCCAGTTGTGACTGGCGTAGGCGGCCGCGGGGTCGGTCGCGGCAGCGCGCTGGGCAGCCGCGGCGACCTGCTCCCGGGAGCCCTCGACCAGCGTCACCCGGGCACCATAAGCCCGGGCCTGGGCCAGCTTGGCCGGGGAGGTCACGGCCGGCGCGAAGACGTGGCAGCCTATCCCAGCCGCGGCGCAATAGCCGGCGAGTGCGGCCGCGGCGTTGCCGGACGAGTCCACGACCAGCCGCCGGTAGCCCAGGCGGTGGAGGTGGCTAACGAGCAGGGAGGCTCCGCGGTCTTTGAACGAGCCGGTCGGGAGCAGGAAGTCGAGCTTGAACCAGACCGGGTGGCCCGACAGCTCCCCCGGGATCAGCGGCGTCATCCCCTCGCCCAGTGAGACCGCGTCCGCGCGACTGACCGGTAGGACCTGCTCGTAGCGCCACAGCGAGCGCTCGCTGGGGAAGAGGCGTGCCGGGTCGAGCGAATCGGAACCAGTGATGACCCAGACGGCGCCGCATCGCGGACAACACCAGCCAGCGTGATCGAGCTGTTCCAGAGCGCCACATCGCTCGCAGATCACGGTCCAACCGGCCATGCTTCACCCTTCCGCTGAGCGTGACTCTCACCGGTGGGCAGTGTAGCCGATGGCCCGATGTGCCGCACCGTCGCCGACTCCGCGGCAGTGCTCGGCGCCATCGTCGGGCCCGACCCTGAGGATCCAGTCACCGCCGAGAGCGCTGGTCGCTTCCACACCGATTACACCCAGTTCCTCGACCCCAACGGGCTGAAAGGCGCTCGCATCGGCGTAGCCCGCCAGGTCTATTTTGGCTATAGCCCGGAGGCCGACCGGATCATCGAGGAGGCGATCCAGATCCTGCGTGACCTCGGCGCCGAGATTATCGACCCCGCTGACATCCCGACTGCGCGAGAGATCGCGACCTTCGAGGCGGAGCTCGAGGTGTTGCTCTACGAGTTTCGGCATGATATCGATGCCTATCTGGCCCGCCTCGTCGAGTCGCCGATGCGCACGCTGGAGGATCTCATTGCCTTCAACGAGGCGCATGCCGATGAGGAACTCCGGTACTTCGGCCAGGAGCTGTTCCTGCTGGCCCAGCAGAAGGGGCCGTTGACCGAACGAGGCGTACCTCAACGCGCTGGAGAAGAACCGCCGGCTCGGCCGACAGGATGGCATCGACGCGGTGATGGATCAGTACCAGCTCGACGCCATCGTGGCACCGACCGGCAGCCCGGCCTGAAAGATCGACTTGATCAACGGCGGCCTCTTCCTGGGGGCCAGCTCGTCGCCCGCAGCCATCGCCGGCTATCCGCTGATCACTGTGCCAGCCGGTTACGCCTTCGGCTTGCCGGTTGGGATCACCTTTATGGGCCGCGCTTACAGCGAGCCGACGCTGATCCGGCTGGCCTACGCCTTCGAGCAGGCCACCAAAGTCCGCAAACCACACCAACTGCTGCCAACGATCGATACCGACTGACGTTCCCAGTCAGTGCTCAGGCTCTTGGCCAGTACGCCCGCTCTTCAAACGGGCGTCTTGGCATCTCACCAAAGCGCCTACCGGATGCAACCACTCAAGTACCAGGGTTCTCCTGCCGAAGAGATCTAGAGAGCTCGAGTCGTTTTCGGCTGGTTGATCATGTGCTGGATGGGGGATGCCATATGGACCCACTCGACGACACCGCGATCGACCCATACCAGCGACTGGCGGCAGCAGTGATCTCCCAGGCGATCGAGGACGCGACAGTGAGCAACGTCGCGCTTCGGTGGCTCGCCAGCCCGGCTGCGCTCGGCTGGATGGCCCTGATCACACCAGCCGAGCTGAGCCCACAGGACATACAAGAGACCGCCTTGCGGACGGTGCGACGCCGCCGCGCAGCCTTGAACCGGCGACTTGCCTATGCGCGCTGACCCCGCTCGGCTGGCGAGCCGGCGCGGTCGCCCCTCATTCGAAGACGATAACGCTCCGGGCGACCTCGCCCGCCCGCAGCGCGTCGAACGCGTGATTGATCTCCTCGAGCCGGTAGCGACGGCTGATCAGCTCGTCCAGCTTAATCCGCCCGGCGAGATAGAGATCGATATAGCGCGGGAAATCCACGTGCGGCTGCACGGAGCCGTAGAAGCACCCCACCAGACTCTTCGCTCCCCGCATGAGACTCGCTGGCAAATGCACGAGATCCGTGTCTTCCCCAAAGCCGACCACGACGGCAGTGCCGCCGCGGCGCACCATCTCGTAGGCCTGCTCGATCGTCTTCGAGGAGCCGACGACCTCGAACGCGTAGTCAGCTCCCCGGCCACCGGTGTACCGCCGGACGGTCTCGATCGGCTCTTCGCGCTGCGCGTTGATGACGTGTGTGGCGCCGAACTGGCGCGCTAGCTCCAGCTTGTGGTCGAGCATGTCGATGGCGATGATCCGGGCTGCGCCCGCGAGCCTGGCGCCCTGCACGACGTTCAGCCCTACCCCACCGATGCCGATCACGGCGACGCTTGACCCGGGCTCGACCTTCACCGTCTTCGTGGTCGCCCCGATGCCGGTCGTGACGCCACAGGCGATCAGGGCAGCCCGGTCGATTGGCATCTCGTCGGGGATGGGAACCAGGTTCGTCGCCTCCACGTTGACGTACTCGGCGAACGATCCGACTCCGAGCAGCGGGGTGAGGGGTTGATCGCCCTTGCGCAGCCTGATGTTGGTCGGCAACGGCTTCTCGCAGAGGTGGTCGAGGCCGCGCAGGCAGAAGTAGCAGGTGCCGCACTTAGGGCCGAATGCGATGATGACCCGATCACCCGGCTTGACCCGGGTGACCCCAGGCCCGACGGCTTCGACGATCCCCGCCCCCTCGTGTCCTAGTACGGCTGGGAGGGTGAGATACGTGTCGCGCTGGATGTGGTGAAGGTCGGAGTGACAGACACCGCTCGCCAATATGCGAACGCGCGCTTCGCCCGGCGCTGGGTCGGCAATCTCGACCTCCTCGATCACCAAGGGGGATCGGCGCTCCCACAGCACAGCCGCCTTCACGTCACCGCCTCCTTTGCTCGATCGCCGTCGCTGCCACGCCCATGCTAGCCGCCTCTGACCCGTTCGTAAAGCGCCTCGCCGCGGGCACAAAGAGAGGATCGAACCTCTCGCGGGCCGAGGGCGCGCCGTGGGCTGAACCGTGGCTGGCCTATCCGGCCTGGATCGCACTTACTCGATCGGTACGAAGGCGGCCACGATCATCCCGTAGTAGCTGGGAGCCTCGTAGCAGAGCACCTCGCCACGCATCGGTACGCGGCGCATCGCCCCGGCCAGCATCAGTGTCTGCCAGAGGCCATCGATGGCTGCGTTGGCGACTTTCTCCTCAGGGAGGTCGATTAGCCGACCAGGATCGCTGTCGCGCAGCGCGGCGACGACCAGTTCGTCCACGACCGCGGCATCGGGGTGAAACCCGTATGGCCCATCAGCGCGGTGGGTATGCGCCCAATCGCACGACGCGATGAAGGCGACGCGTCGGCCGTCGCGGGCGGCCGCTTCGGCGATCGCTTCCCCGAACGTGAGCATGGCCGAGCGCGGCAGCTTGCGCGATGGTGTGGCGATGACGACCGGCGGGCCGATATCCTCGGCCGGCGGTGGAGCAAGCACGTCCCCGTGGCCGACCATGTTGCGGCCGTGGCCGAGGAACCACAGCGGGGTAAGCGTTCCCCAGTCCAGGGGGATCACGCTCTGCTCTCGGCGGTTCCCGGCGAACCCGGCCAGCGCGATCGGCACCCCCATCGCTCTGGCCGTCGCGGCGATCAACTCCGTCAACCGGCCATCGACCGGCACGTTCAGCTCGACTTGGTGCCCGTGCCAGCGTACCGTGCCGGCTCCGCGCGCCACGTTGGCCAGGCAGATGGTGTCATCGACACGGACACCGTGCGGCGTGGCGACGACCACGACCTCTGGGTTCACCGCCGCGCAGCGACGCGCCAGTTCCTGCATCGCGGCGCGGGTGCTCAGCGCCCCCTCGGCGTCCTCGCTCAATTCCGGGATGATCGGAAAGCCGTGCGGCGCCACCGCTGCAAAGACGAGACCGGCCATTGCTCCCTCCTCGTCGGCCTCACGCTCCATTGCCGGAATATCAGCGGGCGAAGCACCGGTGTCAACTGGAGGACTGCCGGTGGACTGCATGGGGCGCATAGGGAGATTCACGCAGCCAAAGGGATGGGGAGAGGATAGCGCCGTACGTGAGCTCGATTCACCGAGCGACGCTGATCTGCACGCGCTGGGTAGCCAGGTCGAGGAGAATCGCCTCGGTGGTGAAGACCGCCGCAGGTACCCCTGGATCGGGCAACAGCAGCGAGAGCAGGGCCCACAGCCCGGTGGTCACGCCCAGGATACCCGAGCAGATCAGAACCCACAGGCCCAAAAGCTGGCTGCGGGAGCGGGCGACCACCAGCAGGCGGTGCGACCCTTGTGGTCGCCAGGCAGCCCTGCGAGACACGAGCAGCCCCCCAAGCGAGACCAGGAGAACAGTCAAGAGGATATGATCGGCCGCGAGCTCCACGCCCTGCTCCATCTCTATCCCCACCAAGCCGCAGCGATCTCCCCAGTCGAGCGAGGTAACTACCACCGCTGGTGTATCGCCTCACAGCCTCTCGGGCTATCACCGAGGAGTACCGGCGAATACCAGGAATTCCCTGCCAGGCCGCAGCTCACCCTCCCTGAGTGCGTGCTCCGCCTCGGGGAGCGAGGCGACCCCGCGCCTGAGTTGACGCTCGCCCCTGCTCTCCGTACGCTTGCTGCCGGGACCGGCTGGTGACAACGCCTCCGGGAGGAACGGTGCGGCGGACATCTCCACCGAGGCTGGTTCTCTTCGACCTGGACGACACGCTCTGTGACCAGGCGCGGTCGTTCCGGCGGCGGGTCGAGCGCGCTGTCCAGGCCGCGCTTGCCGGGCAGCGGCCTGGCGACGCCGAGGTGATCATCGAGCGCGTGGTGGCCGGGTCGCTCATGCGGGCGGAAGACCTCGTCGAGGTGCTCGCCGAGTTCGGACTGGCAGACGCCTGGCGGATCGAGCGTGCCATCCAGGCTTACACGAGCGACCGCTTCATCGACCTCTGTCTCTTCGACGAGGCGATCGGGGTCGTCACTGCCGTGCAGCAGCGCGCGCTGACCGGGCTCATCACGAATGGCCCCAGCCGGATCCAGCGTGAGAAGTTGCAACGGCTCGGCATCGCCGACCTCTTTCCCATCGTGCTGATCTCGGAGGAAGTCGGCGTGGCCAAGCCCGACGCGCGGATCTTCCGGCTGGCGCTGGAGCAGGCGGGGCTGCCACCGTCGGAGGCCGCCTTCGTCGGCGACAACCCCGAGGTCGACGTCCGCGGGGCGCAGGCCGCCGGCCTGCTGAGCGTCTGGTGCAACCGCCAGGGGCGCCCCTGGCCTGGCGGCCCACCTCCCGATGCGGAAGTGCGGGCGCTCGGTGAACTCCTGCCGATCCTCTTCTCGACACAGGGGGCGACGTGAGGACGCGTGCCGCTTGCGCACTCTGGCGACAGCTATACTCTACCCGGTGGACGCTCACGGTCGTTCTGCACCCCTCACCATGCGCAAGACGGTGAGCGGCAGCGGACTCAGGAACGCTCGCAGGAGCTGCGATCAGCGACCTGACGACCTGGCAACGGAAGTAGGGAGCGATGACGGTAACGACGAGAGAGCGACGGATCGTCCTGGCTGAGGTGATGGGGTACTGCTGGGGTGTCCGTCGTGCGCTCGAGATTATCCAGCAGGCGGCGCAAGACGGCGGGCCAGTCGCTACGATCGGCGACGTCATCCATAACCCGCAGGTCGTCGAGCGCTTGCGTGCGCATGGGATCGAGCCCTTGCCCTCGGTGGCCGAAGCGAAAGCACGCGGGTTCAGCCGTGTGGCCGTCACCGCCCACGGGGCTAGCCCTGACCGCGCTCAGGAAGCGCAGACCCATGGCCTGGCCCTCATCGACACCACCTGCCCGCTGGTCACCAAAGTCCAGCGCCTGGCCGAGAAGCTCGTCCGCCAGGGTTACTTCCTGGTCGTCTACGGCGACGCGCACCATCCCGAGGTGCGCGGTGTGCTGGGCTGGGCTGGAACGAGCCGAGCGGTGGCGGCGAAGCACCTGAGCGACCTCCCGTGGACAGGGCCGCGAGGCGCGCCGGGTGTCGTGGCGCCGCCGCGCAAAGTGGCGCTCGTGTCGCAGACGACGAAGCAGACCGACGAGTTCGTGGCCTTTGCTGTCGAGCTGGCGAGCTGGGTGGCGCGGCATGGCGGCGAGGCGCGGATCATTAACACCATCTGCCAGCCCACCTGGGAGCGACAAGAGGCGCTGCGAGCGCTTGCCGAGGAAGTCGACCTGATCCTGGCGATCGGGGGAAAGAAGAGCTCGAACACGGCCCGGCTCGCGGAGGTGGGGCGGGTATGCGGCGTGCCGAGCTACCACATCGAGGGCCCCGACGAACTCGACCCTCGCTGGTTCGACGACGTCGAGGTCGTCGGGCTGACCGCTGGGGCCTCGACCCCGGATGAGGTTGTCTGGGAGGTCATCGAGGCGCTGGTGGGGATGGGGTACCGCCGACCGGACAAGCTCTGGCGGTACGAGGCACCTGATATCGACGACTTCGCCGAGTAGTGCCACCCAGCGCGGCGTCCAGTTTGCCCTCACCGGTTGCTGCGGACACTGAAGCGGGGAAGCTGCTTTGAAGCTGCTTTGAAGCTGCTTTACTGAGAGCACGCTCAGGCCACGGCTGGCGCCACTCGCCGGTCTTCAGGTGTGTCCGCTGGCCGGCAACGCTGTAGGGAGCTCCGGGACATGCAGACGCTCCAGCGAGGATCGAACCTGGCCGGGCCAACGACCGCGCAACCAGTCAGCAGAGGCGGAAATGCTCGGTGCGTTCCGGTTGGAGCGCTCCTCTACAGCGTCTGCGCGTTTGGTCTCTATCTCATGCTGGCGCGGTACGTGCGTCGCCGGCCGGAATCGCCGCTTGACCTCTCGGTGACGCTCCGGCTGCAGCGGCTCGACCATCCGTCGCTGCACAGGGTGATGAACGCCGTGAGCTGGCTGGGCTTCCGCCCTCAGAGCCTGGTTCTGCCCGCGCTCGTAGTCGGTACCTACTGGGTTACTCGGCGACGGCTCGAGAGCCTGCTGCTGCTTCTCGCCTGGGCGGCGAGCCTCAGCAGCTACCTGACCAAGCTCGTCATTCGGCGGCCGCGCCCGCAACATCCCAGCATCCGAGTCACTCTGGCCAAGCTCCGCGATACGAGCTATCCGAGCGGACATGCTGTCCACTACACGGCCTTCTGGGGTCTAGCGGCTTACCTGGCAGCTCATGCTGTTCCCTGGCGACCGCTGCGGCGGGCCATCGCTGGCGCGGCGGCAGCGCTGATCGCGCTAGTTGGGCCGTCGCGCATCTACCTCGGGCATCACTGGTTCACCGATGTCCTCGGGTCGTACCTCCTCGGCTCGGCCTGGCTTGTCGGTCTGGTCACGCTCTACCGCGGGCTGCGAGATTGCCAGCGACCCGGCCCGCCGACCGAACTCGAAGCACAGGCTGAGCCGGAAGGGCGGGTCGTGCTGGTAGAAGGCTCGGTATGAAGGGGGGCTCTGTGCCGCTACGCCCAGTCGTCATCGCACATCGGGGTGGAGCACCGCACGAGATCGAGAACAGCGCGGCGGCGTTCCGCCACGCGGTCACCGTCGGCGCCGATGCGCTCGAGTGTGACGTGCGTGAGACGGCCGACGGTGTGCTCGTCCTCCTGCACGATGAGCACGTGCGGTTGGACGACGGCCGGCGCCTCGTGGTGCGGCAGACGTCGTATCCTGCCCTGAAGGCCGCGCTCCCCTGGCTGCTAACCGTGGAAGAGTTCCTGGCCGAATTCGGAGACCAGGCGCTCCTCAATCTCGACCTGAAAGAAGCCGGATACGAAGAGGAGCTGGCGCACTTGCTCCGATCTTGGGGACAGCCGGCACGCATCTTCATCACCGCCCAGCGGCTTCGGAGCCTTCGCCGGCTGGCGGGCCTCGTACCCGAGACCCTGCGCGGCCTTTCCCGTGGCCACGTGCTGAGCTGGTGGCCGCGCCGCCTGGGCGAGCGAGGCACTACGACGGTACGCTGGCTGCTGGCGCTCCAGATCGCATTCGGCGCAGGGTACGCGCGCGCCAACGCCGTCACCGTGCACCACCGGGTCGTCTCGCCCCGGCTGGTACGCTGGCTGCGCCAGCGTGGCTACGTCGTCACCACCTGGACAGTCGACGACCTGGGCGAGGCGAGGCGGGTGATCGCGGCCGGCGTGTGGGCACTCACGACGAACGAGCCGGATGACTTGTTGCCAGGCCTCGGCTACCCGGCTCGCGCCGCCTATGCCTGCTCTGGCGACTGGCGAGAGGCATTCAACCGGATCGCCTGGCTGCCCCCACTGGTGGCTGATTGGCCGTGCCAGCCGGACGGCCTGCCCCGCGAGAATGCGAGCAAGCGAGGCAGGCGTGCCTGAAGCACCGGCCATGCCGTGAGCATCCTTGACAGCACGGCGTGATCCTGTTAGGCTAGTGCCAGCATACAGGAGCGCGCAGGAGCGCGGGCGGAGGATCATTGCGTGAGGACAGCCGGCGGACAGTACAGGACGAAGAGGGTGTCGGTAGTGTGCCGGCCTCTCGCGCTGCCGTGTGACCGCGCTCTCACTGTACGCTCGCTCATCCTCCTTATCGTAGGCATCCTTATTATTCTCCGCGCCGGCAGTCTGGGAGGCTGAGCGAGAAACTGAGTAGCACGAGACAGAGACCGAGACTCGTGAGCCTCCCGAGACCGGGAGGCTCACTCGTTGTGACGCTCGGGCGCAGAGCGTTGAACCGGGGGTACCCGGGAGTCGGGTAAGGAGGGCAAGGCGATGGCGGTCGAGACACAAACGCGACGCGTGACCACGGAGCAGCACCAGACCGAACCGCAGTTGGGCGCCCGGCTGATCTGCCAGGCGCTCGTGCGTGAAGGCGTGGATCTGGTCTTCGGGTATCCCGGCGGGGCCGTCATCCCGCTCTACGACGTGCTGCCGGAATTCCCGATCCACCACGTGCTCGTCCGCCACGAGCAGGGCGCGGCGCACGCGGCCGACGGCTATGCGCGCGCCACCGGCAAAGTGGGCGTCTGCCTGGCAACCTCTGGCCCCGGAGCCACGAACCTGGTCACCGGGATCGCCACGGCGATGATGGACTCGGTGCCACTGGTGGCCATCACCGGCCAAGTGCCGCAGCACGTCATCGGGATGGACGCCTTCCAGGAGACCGACATCACCGGGATCACCATCCCGATTACTAAGTACAACATGGTGATCCGCAGCGTGGACGAGATCGGCCCGGCTATCCAGAAGGCCTTCTACCTGGCGAGGTCGGGCCGGCCCGGGCCGGTGCTGATCGACATCCCCAAGGACGTCCAGCTCGCCAAGGGCTACCTCGCCCCGCCCCAGCCCGTCAACCTGCCTGGTTATCGCCCGACCATCGTCCCGCACCGGCGGCAGATCCGCCGCGCCGCCGAGCTGATCCGGCAAGCCAAGCGGCCGCTCGTCCTGGCCGGCCACGGCATCCTGATTTCCGGTGCCACGGAGGAGCTCGTCAAGTTCGCCGAGCGGGCACAGATTCCCGTGGGGCTGACGCTGCTCGGGATCAGCGGCTTCCCGGCATCGCATCCGCTCTGCCTCGGGCTGGTGGGGATGCACGGCTTTGCCCATGCCAACCGCGCCATCCACGAGGCCGACGTGATCGTCGGCATCGGCATGCGGTTCGACGACCGGGTCACCGGGCGCCCCAGTGAGTTCGCTCCCAACGCCAGGATCGTCCACATCGATATCGACCCGGCCGAGATCGGCAAGGTGCTGAAGACTGAGGTGCCGGTGGTCGGCGACGCGCGCGAAGCGCTGAAGCTACTCCTGGAAGAGATGGAGCCGCTGCGCCACGACGAGTGGATCGAAACGATCCGGAGCTGGTACCGGCCGATCCGCACCGCGCCGTCCGGCCCCGATGGCGTGCTCCAACCACAGTACGTGATCGACCGGCTGCACAAACTGACCGAGGGCAAGGCGATCGTCACGACCGATGTCGGGCAACATCAGATGTGGACAGCTCAGCTCTACAAGTGCGACATCCCCAAGCAGTGGATCAGCTCCGGTGGGCTCGGTACCATGGGCTTCGGCGTGCCCTCGGCAATGGGTGCCTGGTTCGGGCGCCCGGAGGCGGAAGTCTGGGCGGTGGTCGGGGACGGCGGCGTCCAGATGACGCTGTACGAGTTCGCGACCATCGTCGACGAGCAGTGCAACGTGAAGGTCGCGATCATCAACAACGGCTACCTCGGCATGGTGCGACAGTGGCAGCAGCTCTTCCACAACCGGAACTACTCCGAGACGCCGATCAGTAGCCCCGACTACGTGCTGCTCGGCCAGGCCTACCGGATGCCGGCACGGCGCGTCACCCGGCCGGCCGAGGTGGACGAGGCGATCCAGTGGGCGCGCTCGTTCCGGGGCCCGGCACTGATCGAATTCGTGGTCAACCAGGAAGAGAACGTCTACCCGATGATCCCATCGGGAGGCTCCTTCCGGGAGATGATCGACGTGCACGACGCGCAGGATGGGGAGTGGTAGGGTGCGCAGCCACACACTGGTCGTGCTGGTGGAAGACAAGCCGGGAGTGATGAACCGGATCGTGAGCCTCTTCCGCCAGCGGGGCTTCAACATCGACAGCATTGCAGTCGGGCATACCGAGACGCCAGGCCTTTCGCGGATTACGCTGGTGGCCAAGGGAGACGACCGCAAGATCGAGCAACTGGTCAAGCAGCTCTATAAGGTGCTCGAGGTCATCAAGATTACGGACGTCACCGACGAGAACCTGATCCAGCGGGAACTCGCGCTCATCAAGGTGAACGCGACGGAGCGGACACGCTCCGATATCATGCGGCTCGTCTCGGACGTCTACCGGGCGCGCATCGTCGACGCGGCGCCGGACGCAATGGTGATCGAGGTCACCGGCCCGCCGGAGAAGATCGAGTCGTTGATCACGCTGATTCGCCCGTATGGGATCAAGGAGCTGGCCCGCACCGGCGTGGTCGCGATGGCGCGGGGCAGCCGGGCTGTTGCCATTGGCCAGCCCGAAGTTGTAGCCTAGCTCGGATGTTGCCGGAAACGGGCTCACGGCCAGCGAGTGGAGTTTGGGTACAGGAGGGGGTCAGCAAGACCATGGCGACGATCTACTACGATCAGGACGCGGATCTCTCGTATCTGGCTGGGAAGACGGTCGCGATCCTCGGCTACGGTAGCCAGGGGCACGCGCATGCCCAGAACTTGCGTGATAGCGGCGTCAGCGTCGTCGTCGGCTTGCCGGAGACGAGCCGGAGCCGGGAACGGGCTGTGGCCGATGGCCTCGAGGTGCTCTCAGTCCGCGAGGCGGCCCAGCGTGGCGACGTGATCTCGATGTTGATGCCCGACCACGTGCAGAAGGGCGTCTACGAGGAGCATGTGGCGCCGGAGCTGAAGCCCGGCAAGGTACTGATGTTCGCTCACGGCTTCAACATCCACTACGGGCGCATCATGCCGCCGGCCGAGATCGATGTGACGATGATCGCACCGAAGAGCCCTGGCCACGTCCTGCGCGATCTCTACCAGCAGGGCATCGGCGTCCCGGCGCTGCTAGCCGTGCACCAGGACGCGAGCGGCCAGGCTAAGCAGATCGCGCTGGCCTATGCGAAGGGGTTGGGCTGCACCAAAGCTGGCGTGTTGGAGACAACGTTCAAAGAGGAGACCGAGACCGACCTCTTCGGCGAGCAGGCGGTGCTCTGCGGTGGCGTTAGCCACCTGATCCAGGCCGGCTTCGAGACGCTGGTCGAGGCCGGCTATCAGCCGGAGCTGGCCTACTTCGAGGTGCTCAACGAGCTGAAGCTGATCGTTGACCTGATCTACGAGGGTGGGTTGAAGTTCATGCGCTACTCGGTCAGCGACACGGCCGAGTACGGCGACTACGTCAGCGGGCCGAAGATCATCGACGACCGGGTACGCGAGACCATGCACCAGATCCTCCAGGACATCCAGACCGGCCGCTTCGCCCAGCAGTGGATGGCTGAGAACGATGCCGGTCGCCCGAACTTCTACCGGATGCGCCAAGAGGCCCAGCAGCACCCGATCGAGGAAGTGGGCGAGCGGCTGCGGGCCATGATGCCGTGGTTGAAGGCGAGGCGGATCCCCTCCTAGCAGGACGGGCTCGAGCCAGAGAGGCTACCGGGTCGGGCGAAGCTTCCCGAGCGCACCGCGGCAGTTGCCCCCTCCGGCCTGTCGAGGCCGATTGCGTCGAGGCGGGCCGTGGTCACCGGAGTGGCCTGTAGCGGGTCGCCGGTCGTCTGGTCACCGGTTGGGTGTGGGTGATCATTTCTGCTATACTGCCATCTGTTGTGTGGGCTTCCCCTCTGTGGCGAGGGGAAGGTTTAGCGTGAGAACTGGGACGCGAGGGGGCAAGCAGGGCATGACGCTCTATAAGGCCCAGAAGGAAGAGATCATCCAGCGGTACCGCACGCACGAAGCCGACACCGGGTCATCCGAAGTGCAGATTGCCCTGCTCACCGAGCGGATCAACACGCTGGTCGAGCACTTGCGCGAGCATCCGCACGACCATCACTCGCGCCGCGGGCTGCTCCAATTGGTTGGGCGCCGGCGGCGGTTACTGAGGTACCTGCGTGACACCGATGCCGAGCGCTACCGTACGCTCATCAATCGTCTCGGACTCCGTCGGTAGCGACGTGTCTGCTGAGGCCGATCGAGCACACCAGGACGTCACTGTCAAAGGCTTCAGGATGCGCCGCACTGGCTGGCTGCGGCTTTTCGGCCCAGGGGCGTGCACCCTGGGCTTTTGCGTTGTGGCCCGCCGTGCTCGCTCGGCCGCGTGTTCGCCTCGCGAACGTGGTGTGCGCGGTGCCCCTGCCGTACGAGCGCCCTGACCGCGAGGAAGCTTGCCGCGTCGTGTCGACAGCGTTTCGCAGATAGAGGAGTTAGGGTATGCCACCTCTCATCCAGGAGCGATCAATCGAGGTCAACGGCCGAATCCTCACGATCGAGACCGGGCGAGTCGCCGAGCAGGCCGATGGGGCAGTCATGGTACGGTACGGGGAGACGGTTGTCCTCTCGACCGTCGTGGGCGCGAAGGAGCCGGCCGAGGGGATCGACTTCTTTCCGCTAACCGTCGACTACGAGGAGAAGATGTACGCTGCGGGGAAGATCCCGGGGGGCTTCTTCCGGCGCGAGGCACGGCCATCGGAGGCGGCGATCCTCGCCGCTCGCCTGACTGACCGCCCGATCCGGCCGCTCTTCCCCAAGGGCTACCGAAACGAGGTACAGGTCATCTCCACCGTCCTCTCGGCCGACCAGGAGAACGAGCCGGACATCCTCTCGATCATTGGCGCGTCGGCGGCGCTGACCATTTCCGATATTCCCTGGTACGGCCCAGTCGGCGCGGTACGCATCGGCGAGATCGATGGCGAGCTGGTGGTAAACCCGACGAGCCGGCAACTCCTCGAGAGCCAACTGAACCTGGTCGTCGCCGGCACGGCTGACGCCGTGGTGATGGTCGAGGGGCAGGCGAGCGAGATCCCAGAGGAGCGGCTGGTCGAGGCGATCCTCTTGGCGCATCGAGAGATCAAGCGGATTGTCGAGCTCCAACGCGAGCTGCAGGCCGCGGCCGGCAAACCCAAGCGCGAGTTCGTCCCGCCTGCCGAGAACATCGAGCTGAAGCTCCAGATCGAAGCGTACGTCGGCGACCGGCTCGCGGCTGCCGTTTTCAACCCGGACAAGGCTGCCCGGCTGGAAGCGACCGCCGCGCTGCGCCAGGAGGTGCTCGCACACTTCGCGCCGGCCGAACTCGTAACCGCGCCGGAGCAGCCAGCCCCGACTGCGAAGGAGGTTGGTGAGCTCTTCGACTCACTGGTCAAACGCCTGGTGCGCGAGTCGATCCTCGAGCGCGGCGAGCGACCCGACGGCCGGCGCCCCGACGAGATCCGGGAGATCTGGATTCAGGTGGGGATCCTGCCGCGGCCGCACGGCTCAGCGCTCTTCACCCGCGGTCAGACACAGGTGCTCACGGTGTGTACCCTCGGCACCAAGGAAGAGGAGCAACTCCTCGACACGCTGGGGATCGAGGAATCCAAACGGTACATCCACCACTACAACTTCCCGCCCTTCAGCGTTGGAGAGGTGCGGCGCCTGCGCGGGCCGAGCAGGCGCGATATCGGCCACGGGGCGCTGGCTGAACGCGCGCTGCTTGCGGTCATCCCGAGCGAGGATGAGTTCCCCTACACCATGCGGCTGGTCTCCGAGGTGTTGAGCTCCAACGGCTCGACTTCGATGGCCAGCGTCTGCGGGAGCACGTTAGCGCTCATGGATGCGGGCGTGCCGATCCGCAAGCCCGTCGCTGGCGTGGCCATGGGGCTGGTGACTGATGTGGAGACGGGGCGCTACACCATCCTGAGCGATATCCAGGGGATCGAGGACGCGCTTGGGGACATGGACTTCAAGGTGGCCGGCACGCAGGACGGCGTGACGGCTGTCCAGATGGACATCAAAGTGATGGGCATCACGCCCGAGATCTTGCGCTCCGCGCTGGAGCAGGCTCGTCGTGGCCGGCTCTACATCCTCGAGAAGATGACCGCGGTGCTCCCGGCACCGCGGTCGGAGATGTCGCCGTACGCGCCGCGGGTGATCCGCATCAAGATTCGCCCCGAGCAGATCGGTGAGGTGATCGGCCCTGGCGGCCGGGTGATCCGCGGTATCCAGGAGGCGACCGGCTCCAAGATCGAGATCGAGGAGGATGGCACGGTCTTCATCAGCGCGGCGGATGAAGACAGCGCCCGCCGCGCTGTGCGGGAGATCGAGAAGCTCACCCGTGTGCCGCAGGTAGGCGAGATCTTCTACGGGCGGGTCGTCACGATCATCCCGTCCGGCGCTTTCGTCGAGATCCTGCCGGGTAAGGACGGCTTCCTGCATATCTCAGAGATCGCGCCCGAGCGGGTGCGATCGGTCGAAGACGTACTCAAGGTAGGACAGGAGATCAATGTCATGGTGACCGGGATCCGGCCCGACGGGAAGATCAATCTGTCGCGCAAGGCGCTGCTCGAGCGAGAAGCCGCCGAGCAGGAACGCGAGGCAGCCGGCGTGCCGTCCGGCCCTGGTGGCCGTCCGCCCAGACCGCACGGGGGTGAGCGCGAGCCCCGTGGGCCCGATCGCCGCGGTGGCCCGTCCGGCGGGCGCCCCGGTGCCCGAGATCGGGGGCCTGACCGGCGGCCACGGCCGGGAGTTCCGCCCCGCCCCGAGCGGCCGGGCGGCTACCGGATCGGCGACCGCTTGAAGGAGCTGCTCGACGACGAGTCGTGAGCCCCGCGGATGCGTCGAGCAGGCGCAGCACCCCGGCACAGCCGGGGTTTCGTGTTCTCACAGCGTTCGCGCGCAGCGCATCCACCGGTTCGGGAGCATGGCGAGCGCCTGCTCTCAGCTCCGCTGGTGATTCGCTGCCGGTGGCTCCGCCAGGCGGGATGGTGACCCACCGGTGCCCGGTTCCGGCACGTGCCGTGCGAGCCGCTGCTGTACCCACATTAGCGCCAGCAGGCCCAGCGCCACCCCAAACCACAAGGTGGCGAAGCGGATGAGGAGGGTCGCGGCCGCAGCAGTGGCCGGCGCCATGCGTGGCTGGCTCAAGACGAGCAGGATCCCAGTAATGCTTGCTTCGGCCGCACCCAGGCCACCGGGGAGCAAGGAGAGCGCCCCGGCGATGGAGGCTGTGGAGAGGCTGAACACAGCCAGCAGGAGCACGTCGCGCGTCAATGGTAGACCTAGCCCCACAAGAATGACCCACAGGGCGAGGCACTCGCCGAACCAGGAGACCACGCTCAGCCCGGAGGCGGTGACCAGGTGCCGTGGCCGGAACAGTTCGTAGGAGGCGTGGTACAGCTCATAGACAGCGCGGGCCTGGCGGCGAACGAGAGGAAGCTGGGTGCACCGGCGCACAATGACCAACATGAGCTGGCGTTGCTGGAGTGCACCGATCCCCCCGAGGAGCACGACCAGCACGAGCGCCAAGCTAGCCCAGCCGGTCTCGATGCCGGCAAAAGCACTGGCCAGCGCCAGAATCGCCATCGCCAGACCGTCGGTCAGGCGCTCGGCGAGCACCACCGGGGCCGTGGTGGCCAGCGAGACGCCGGTTGCCCGGCGGAGCAGGTAAGACTTGAGGAGCTCACCGACTTTGCCAGGTGTGATCGTCATGGCGAATCCGGCGAGGAAGATCCCGAGGCTGAGCGTGCGTGGCAGCCGGTCGACGCCGACCCAGCGGAGATAGAGTTGCCACTTGACGAAACGGAGCGCGTAGTTGAAGGTGGTGAGGCCCAGGATCACCGGCAGGAGCGACCACTCGAATCCGGTGAGGGACGCTACCAGCTGCCTCCCGTCGGTGATGATCGCCAGCGCGAAGACGACCAGCACGCCGATCGCGAGGCCAGCCAGCAGATGGCGCCAATAGCGCTCGATGCGTGCCTGCTCCATGAGATTCCCGCAGCTCCGTGGCTATCATCTACCGAACCCCGCTGGATGCTACCGAACCGGCTGGCGAGGTGCCACTCGCAGCGAGCATGCTATGCTTGCACGGGCGCTGACGGCCCGGATTGCGCAGGAGCCGGCCGCTGGCCGAGGATATAGAGCGAGACGGATGGTCGAAGCGGCCTTGTGGCAGAAGTACGAGCGGCTGAAGCAGATCCTGACCGAGCTGGAGTCTGTGGTCGTCGCTTTCAGCGCCGGGGTGGACAGCACCTTCTTGCTCTCCGTTGCGCGCGAGGTGCTCGGCAACCGCGTGCTCGCCGCCACCGGGCTCTCCGATACCTATCCAGAGGAGGAGATCGCCGAGGCGCGCGAGCTCGCCGCCGAACTCGGTGTCGAGCACGTCATGGTACGTACCGAGGAACTGACCGACCCACGCTACGCGATGAACTCCCATCAGCGGTGCTACTTCTGCAAGGACGAGCTGTACAGCAAGCTGTGGGAACTCGCCAGGGCGCGTGGGCTCGCACACGTGGTCGACGGCACCAATGCGGACGACCTAGCCGACTTCCGGCCTGGCTTACGGGCGGCGCGCAAGCTGGGCGTGCGCAGCCCGCTCCAGGAGGCCGGGCTGACCAAGGCCGAGATCCGTGCCCTGTCGCAGCACTTCGGCTTGCGCACCTGGGACAAGCCGGCCTATGCCTGCCTGTCGTCGCGGTTCCCGTACGGCACCCCCATCACCGTCGAGAAGCTGCGCCAGGTGGCGGCAGCCGAGCGGGCGCTGCGCGAGCTGGGCTTCCGCGGGTTCCGGGTGCGTCACCATGACGAGATCGCTCGCCTGGAGGTGCGACCGGACGATTTCCTGCGCGCGGTCGAGCTGCGCGCGGAGATCGTCGAGCGGCTGCGCGCCACCGGCTACCGCTTCGTGACGCTAGATCTCGAGGGCTACCGCAGCGGCAGCCTGAACGAGGTGCTGGCTGAGACCGTGCGCCAGGCTGCGACCGGCCGGGCCAGATAACCTTCGACACGCTCCACGAGTGCCTCACCGGGTAGTGCGCCGATGAGCGAGGGAGCCAGGCAGCTCGAGCTTCGGGAGACGCCTGCGGGAGTCGAGCTCTGGGTTCAGGTGACACCGCGCGCGGGCATGAGCGAGGTTGCTGGAGTCGAGCGCGGGGCGCTCCGCATCCGGGTGACCGCTCCTCCGGTCGAGGGCGCTGCGAACCGGGCACTGGTCGAGTTGCTCAGCGAAGTGCTTGGCGTGCCCAAGAGGCAGGTTCGCTTTCTGGGCGGGGAGCGGTCACGGCGCAAGTGCGTGCTCATCGAGGGGCTGCGGGCGGACGAGCTACAGGCGCGCATCGCTGCCCGGCTCGGGGCGTAGCGGTCGCCTGGGGCGACGCCGCGAGAGGGCGTCCGCTGGCGAGGGTTACTCGCGGCGGCCGCCGCGCCCTCGGCGAAGCAGCCAGGTGCCCGCTCCCAGCAGCACTCCTAGCCCCACCGTCGCTACAACGGCCGCGCGTACCAGGAACAGGGTGGCCGGGATCGGCCGGCCGCGGGTCGGCACCGCGGGTGGCCGGTAGCCGAGCATATGCCACCAGAGCCAGATCGTCTCGCGCATGGCCCGCAGGATCACCTTAAGGCTGCCGCCGGACGATTCTCCAGTCGGCCGGGGGAAGTGCCGGACGCCGACCTCGGCGATGCTGGCGCCGGCCCGCCGTGCCTTGACCAGTAGCTCGGTGTTGATGAGCGCGCCAGCTGTCGTGATCTTGATCGCCTTGAGCAAATCAGCGCGGTAGACCTTGAAAGCGCAGTCGATGTCGCGGACGTTCAGCCCGAAGAGGAGCCGCATGCAGAGGTTGAAGACGCGGGCGTAGAGCAGCCGGATCCAGGGGTCACGCCGCTTGATCCGATAGCCGGCCACCACGTCGGCCTGCGGCACAAACGGTGCCAGGTGGGCGAGATCGGCCGGGTCGAACTGCTGGTCGGCGTCCATGAACATGATGTAGTCGCCGGTAGCCGCTTGGAACCCGGAAGTGAGGGCGGCTCCGTAACCACGGTTGACCGGATGGTGCACGACTCGAACCTTGGTCGACTCGGCGGCCAGCCGGTCGGCCAGCTCGGCGGTGCCGTCGCGGCTGCCGTCGTCGACGACGATGACCTCGAAGTCTTCGGTGAGTTCGGGGAGAACCTCGAGCGCCCGCCGTACGACAGCTTCGAGGTTCAGCACCTCGTTGTGTGCCGGAAGCACCAGCGAGAGCTTGCCAGAGAGCACCATCGACTTCCTCCGAACGGTGCGCCCGCGGAGGACCCGGGGCAAAACTGCCAGCGTGATGCGGGCCTTCGCACGGGCGCACCCGAAAATCGGTGCGGTTCGCCTACTTCGGCATGGCTTGCAGCGCGCGGTAGGCCGGACGCGGGCTCCAGTCGCCGTTGAGCACCGACCACGGATACTTCTCGTCACTGGGTGGCACGACCACGCTGAAATTCAAGTTCCACACGGCCATCACGCCCATCCAGGGCCACTCAGTACGGGCGATCTCGAAGGCCCGCACGAGATATTGTGCCTGCTCTTCCTCGCTCGTGTACACGCCATACTCATAGCCCGGCGCCTGGTTGGCGGTCGTCCAGCCGAACTCGGTGAGCCAGATCTGCTTGGCGCCGTCGCCGTTGTCGAGCATGACCTGGCGGAGCTGCTCCACCCGGCGGAAGTAGAAGCTCGGGTGGTCACGCCAGCCTGGCCCTGGCCCGGGGTTGGACGGCCACATGGTATCCGGCGGGTTCTGGTTGCTTCCAGGGTGTGCCGCCAGGTGGTCGAAGTACCGCTTGACCTCGCCGTTGTTATAGGCGTAGGCCCGTCGCAGGTACTCGACGTCGTCGATCGCGATCGAGGGATCCATCACGCCGGTCGGCGTCAGGCCCCCAAACAGGACGATGGCATCCGGGTCACCTGCCTTGACGCCCTGATAGCCGGCCTTCAGCAGCTCGACGTAGCGGCCGACGTCCACCTGCTGCCCGGGTACCCAAACCAGGTTCTGCTCGTTCCAGATCTCCCAAGCCTGTACCTTCCCCCGATAGCGTTGTGCCAGGCGCTCCATCAGCTGGCGGAACGGCCCGGTGTCGGACGGGATCCCATGGTTGGGATCCAGCCAGGATGGCGCGTGCGAGACGCTGACGATCATCTTGATGCCGCTTTGGTACGCGCGGTCGACGATCTGGTCGAGGCCACCGGTAGAGTAGCGGCCCGGCTCCCGTTCGATGTCCGACCACTCGACCTGGAACCGGATCCAGGAGAACCCAGCGGCTTTGACCATATCGAGCGTCTTCTGGTTGAAGCTGTCGGCCTCGCCGTCGCCACGCCAGTGGATATTGAAGCCGTAGCCGACGTGCGGGCCGTAGTGACGGCCGGAGATCGGGTCGGGCGGCGGTAGAGCGGGATCCTGACGGGCCAGTGCCTCCGGCGGTGCCCCGCGGTGCTGCAAGTACTCGCGGCCCAGCAGCCCCAGCAGCACCTCCCACTGGGTGCCGCGATTCTCCGGGTGCCACTCGAAGCGCGCGCGCTCGAAATACTGCACCGTGTGCACCTGGCCGTCACCAGCCGGCGGGTCAGGGTTGCGCTCGTCGAACTCCTGAGAGAGCGGGAACCCGAAGTTCGGCAGACCGCCGTTGGCGATCCAGAAGGCCTTGAAGCCATAGCTGAGCGAGTGCTGCGTCTCGGGGAAGTACCAGTGGTCGTCCGAACTGGAGAACGACGGGATCGGCTGGAAGGCCGCCTCACCTTGCCGCCCCTCGATCCGCCAAGCCCCAAGGCGCATCAGGAGCACCTCGTATGGCGTACCGGCGTTCTCCGGGTGATACTCGAAGACCGAGCGCTCGAAGTACTGGCGGAGGTACCCGTCCTGCTCGAAGACGCCGGTAATCGGATAGCCATGGACGTAGAGGCCGCCGTGTGTCTCCCAATACTGGCGGAAGATCCCCTGTACCCAAAACCCGGTCTCTGGGAAATAGCGGGGCATCAGAAGGTCTTCAGGCGCATTCGGTGCGCTCAGTGCCGAGCTTGCTGGCACCAGGCTGCCAATGAGCAGCCCTGCCAGGATCATCACGCGTAGCCGCTTCACGTACCCCCCTTCCCAGACGCTTGGTCGACTCCCTCACCCCTCGGTCGTCGAGTTGGTGTCTGGCTCGTCATTCGCTGGCATCTCTTCGCCCGCGGACCTTTCTGTGGACGGATCACCTGGCGTGGCTCCTTCTGGGGTGGGTGCCGGCATCTCGGTTGGCGGCGTTGCCTCCTCAACCGGCGCTGGCCCCACCAGGTACTTGTTGCCCCACGGCTCATAGCGAGTGAAGAACCGTTCCCTCTCGACCACCTGCCCCCCGCGCTTGAGGATGCGGGTAATCGTAACGTCCATCCCAGACTTTGCCCACTCGACCTGTCGGCGCTCGCCAGGCGGGAGACTGGGGTCGACCTCTTCCACATCTGGCGGCGGAGCCACTTCGTTGGCGATCTCTGGCCCCTGCAGCTCGACCTCGTAGCCGAGGGAGGTGCCATACAAGTAGACATACAGCTTCTCCTCGGTCACTGCGGTCTGGACGAGGATGTAGGCGCTGGTGGTGTTCTGGAACTTGAGGTCGGCGCCCGGCTGAAAGATAGCGGCGTCGAAGCCGACCGGCCAGCCGCCCAACTCGTACCACATCACCCGGTAGCGGTGCGGGTGCCGCTCGACGAAGGGCAGGCCAGCGAAGAACGCGGCACGGAAGGTTGTCGTTGCTACCTGGCAGACCCCGCCACCGATGCCCGGCACTGTCTGCTCGGCCAAGATCACGTAGCCCTCGCGATAGCCACGCTCCTCGGTGATCGGGCCGATAGCCTCGTTGAAGGAGAACGTCGCGCCGGGCGGGATCAGAATTCCGTTCAGGTAGCCCGCCGCCACGCGGATGTTGTGCGCCCGCTCTGGGGAAGAGCCAGCGAAAATCGTCTCGCCCACGCCGATGAGCTCGCGGATGCCCAGTGCTTCGAGGTTGTTCGACGAGATCGCTGGTTCGATGCGTTTGACCGGCACCGGCACCACAGCGAGGCCTTGTGCGAGCGCTCCGTCGAGCGCGGCCAGCATCGCGGGCAGATCCAGCTCCAGCCCGTCCTGGCTCTCGGTGACTGCGACCACGCGCTCGCCGTTCCACGCAAGCTGGGCGTTCTTCGCCGGGCGCCAGAGATCGCTCAAGAGGATTCCCAGATAGCTCGCGGTCTGCTCGTGGGCGAAGCGGACAGTGAGGCGCTGCCCGGCCGGTGCGTCGGGACGCTCGACGAGCAGCAGCAGCGAGGCCAGCGTCGCCGGATCGATCTGCCAGGAGCGGCCTTCGAACCTGAGCGTCAGAGGCTGCGCCAGGAAACGACTCAGCGTCGCGACAGCCGCCTGCACGTCCTCGTCGCCGTACGCTGCCGGTACCGTCTGGACGGGGATCTCGACCGTGCTGGGCTGAAGGCGTTGGAGCGCCTGAATCACCGCCTTGCGCAGCCTGTCCTGGTCGACGCGTACGCCTGGCTGCGGCTCGTGCAACAGGAGCTGCCCATCGCGGAGTTCCAGCCGGGGGATCGCTGGCGGGCGGTCGATCTCCTCGGCTAACCGGCTCAGGTAGCGCTCGAGCTTCGGCAGGTCGAGGGTAAGGTAGAGCGGTATCGGGTCGGGTGCTGAGCCGAGCAGCCGGGTGCGAAGGCGAGCGAAGAACGACTGGCCGGCCATCGCCCGGTCGAGCGTGTGCTCCAGGTCGATGGTGCCGCCCAACTCGGCCAGCGTCGGCTGCCAGGTGCGTCCCTCGAACGTGAGCGTAACCGGGGCTGCCTCCAGCCGGGCGAGGTGTGTTTCCAGAACCTGTGTTGCCTGCTGGCGCGTGAGGCCCCCGAGCTCGGCCCCGGCCACCGTAACTCCGTGCGGGATCACGTCGTCGCTGCCAGCGGGGAGGCGCAGCAGGCCGACCACGAGTATCAGCGCAGCCAGCCCCAGAGTCGCCAATGCAAGCCTACGCCTCGAGGCCGGTCTGGCCGGCCGGCGCGACGTGCCGGCGACGCGCTTGCCGAAGGCGCGGATGCTCGTGGCACCGAGACGAGCCTGGCGACGAACTGAGCGTGTCTCCTCGGCTGTGCCCAGCGTCCGATCCCTTCCCCTTATGTCGGTCGCCCCCTAGGGCGCGAGGACGAGCCGAACGTCCCCCAGCTCAATGACATCACCATAGCGCAGGCCGGTGGGAGCCGTCACCGGCTGCCCGTTGACGCGCGTACCGTTGGTGCTCCCCAGATCGCTGATCCACCAGCGCCCCTTGTCCCAGGTCAACTGCGCATGCTCCGTCGAGACGAAGCTGTCGTCCAGCCGGATTGTGCACTGCGGGTGGCGCCCGATCACACTGACTGGCTCGAGCGACAGGCGTGTGCCGGGCCGCAGTGAACTCGTCCCAGGCGACTGCACGATGAGATGGCCGGCCAGCGAGCTGTCACCCCGCTGAGCCGCCGCGACCGCAGCCAGCTCCCGCAGCGTGACTCGGATCACCAGCAGCAGGAAGAAGTAGAGGAGGAAGACGAACACAAGCCGCAGGAGCAAGATGAACCACTCGAACGGGAGTGCGGTGATCATGGCCTCGCGGTGGCGCTGACTGCGATCTGGGACGACGCATATGGCAGGAACTGCAGCCGAACCGTGCCGAGCGTCAGCTCGTCCCCATCGCTCAGGGGCGTGCGCGTGACCACGACCCCATTCACCAGCGTGCCGTTGGTCGATCCCAGATCCACGATCTCGAACGTGCCGTCATGATACTCCAGGCGGGCGTGGTGCCGGGAGACCTCCGGCACTTCGAGGATGACGTCGTTGTCCGGCGCCCGGCCGATGGTGGTGACCTTCTGGCGGATCAGGAAGAGTTGCTCCGGCAGCGGGCCATCGATTACTCGGAGGAACTTGGGGGTAACGTTCCCGGTCTCCTCGATGGCCCGGTAGACCTCGGTGCGCTGCCACTGCTGCTGCGCCGCGGGGTCGTAGTCGGGGATCTGGGCGATGGACGCCTCGACCTGGATGGTGCGCCGGGGGACGTTCGGGTCAGCGACGATCTGGACGCGCACGTGGTCGATGAAGCCGTAGTCGCGCTCCTCGGCCAGGTCGAGCAGCCACTCCTCCATCTGGATGCAGAGCGGGCTGAGGAAGTCGGCGAACTGGACCATGTCCTCGGGGTTGAGCCGGACCAGGTAGTCGTTCGGGACGATCGGCCCTTCGACGGTCGAGAGCTTCTGGCTCTCCATCGCCCGCTCCAGCCGGCGCCCGATCTCCGACGGCTGAATCGGGGTACGGAAGATGCGCCCGACCGACCCCTCCATCAGGCGCTCGACGAAGTCTTCGAATCGCTGCAAGCTGCTGATCATCTTCGCGCGTTCACTCGTAAGCCACCCTAACGGTCAGCGAAGTATACGGACTGGACGCGCGCGGCGGCAAATAGGCTGAGGGCTGGGTCGATCATATGGTAGGGGCGAATGATCATTCGCCCCTACCAACTACCAGCGTTACAACTCAGTTGTTCCTACCGCTCTGCAGAAGCAGACGCTCGAGGTTGTTGGTATGGGGGTAAGCAGGCAGTCGGGCTGCAGGTTTGCGCTCGAGCAACTGGCAGTGTGGGCATGCGGGGCAACGTTCCCCCTGGCAAGCAGCTACAGGGGCTTCGGGTTGGACACGACGACTGGCTGCCTACTTCGTCTACCGTCGCGGCTGCGGAACACGCCGGTCGTCAGCCAGCAGTCGGTCTTCCCCTGGCGGCAGGAGCCGATCCAGGTCCGAGCCCAGGCGACGCTGTCGCTCGCGGCGTGAAGGTCGGCGACGCCCTGAGGCAAGCTGCTCGCCCGCTCCTGGCCGAACCCTCGCCCGGCGTTGTCCGCTCGATAGACGCTGGCGCCGCCTGGTTCGATGGCGAACCAGCGCCGGGGCGAGGTGACGGCAGCCGGCACCCTCACCCCCGGGCCGGTCGAGGCGTCGACCGTTACCCGGCCGGCCCGGCACCAGCTCTTTCCCCCGTCGGTGGTCACCAGGAACGCGACCTGCGAGCGCGGCTCCGTATTCAGCGTAACCGGCGGCACGCCGTCGGTCTGGGAAAACATCCTGGGTGCCCCGAGCGTGATCGACTCCGCCCCCCGGTCGCCGAGAGACACGCGCTGCCAGTCCGTTCCGAGCGTCTCGCTGCGCCAGAGCTCGTTTGTCTCCGCTCCCCCGGCGATGAGCACGGTGCCGGGCGCGATCACCGCCAGGGAGCTGGCGACCGGCGCCTCGTAGCGAGACCAGTTCACCCCATCCACGGTGACGAAGAGCTCCGCGATCGAGAACTGGGAGCTGGTCATCTGTTGCACGAGGGCCGCCACCAGGCCGCCATCGATGGCCAGGGTCACCGTTCCTGGCGGTCCCTGAGGCGAGAGCGTGCTGCCGCTCCAGGTCGACCCTTCATCGTCAGCGTGGTCGATGCGCACCGTGGCCCCCAGGATCGTGGTGACCCAGCGGCGCTGCGGGTCGAGCGCCGCTGCTGCACGCTGAGGCGTGGACGGCCCCGGCAGCGGCACTGCGTGCCAGGTTTCCCCGGCGTCGGACGTGGCCAGTAGCTCGTCCTGGGTCACTACCCAGCCGAACGTCTCCGAGACCAGCGCGGCGTCCAGCACCTCGCCGCTGACCGAGCGCGGGCCCGTCGAGCTCGGCCAGGGCACCGCCGCAGGAGCCTGGCGTTGAGCGAAGGCGGGCGCGAGCAGGACGAGTGACTAAGCAAGCGCCAGGAACGTTCGGATCTTCAAGGCGTCGTACCCGTGTCTCTCACGGCGCGATACGCCTTCCACCGGCGTTGGGGAGGCGAGCCCGGCACAGTCGCAGCTCATGGGCGCCACAGGCGCAGCGTCGACGCGGCCCGCTAGAAGAGCTCCAGGTCGGGCGCGGCAATCGTGACTACAGTTCGCCCGAGCTGCGCCGACCCCTGCACGCCGCCTAGTCCTGTCTCGACGTGCCAGCGGGTGCCGGCGATCTCGACCGTGCCGGGAGCCGGATCGCCGGGCATCTGGCCAGGTTGGCTCGGCCCGCTCCCGGAGATGACTTGGACCTCACCGGACGCTGTACGGTAGATCACGTAGGCGCGGTCGCTCGTCAACCCCGAGGAGTTCGAGACCCGGCGGAACGTGGCTACCGGTGAGGACCCGAAGTCGGCGACGTACACGTCGTATGGAAGGGTAGGGAGAGGGGCGCTCAACGCGCGATCCCAGTACTCCTCCGTGCTCGCTCCGGCCGGGATGGGGACGGCAGCGAGGTCTGGCGGCACCTGCTCCGGAGCGAGGTATTCGATCGTGTGGTAGGTGATCTCGACGACTTCCGGCTGCTGCCCCTGGCTGCTCTCCGTCCGCACGATTAGCCCAGTCGCGGCATCCGTGGAGTCGCTTTCTCGTGATCAGCAGGGACAACTGGCCCGACGACCGGTCGTCCGAGTGGTTCCCGGTTCTGGCCCGGCGCGTGAGCGTCGCGACCGTGCAGGGGCACGAGTGGCTGCCGGGCTTCTCGGAAGAGATCGCGCGCTACCAGGAGGTGCAGGCGTGCGCCGACTGGGACGGGGACTGCATCGAGGCCTGGGCTCAGCGGTACGACGTCGAGTTCACCTATCTCTATGTAGTCAAGCGCCCGCCGGTGAGCCGCGGGGGCGACTGCTGCGTCGCGCTGCGCAACGCGCTAGCGCACGACCCGCGCTTCGAGCGGGTCTTCGAGAACGCCGGGGTGGTGATCTACCGGCACCTGCCGCAGCCCGAGCCGCCCGATCGTTCCCGGCGAGCTCTCCCGTGAGCGGCGTTGCCCGGCCTGCGCTACGGTGCCCGCTCGAGCGCGGTGTCCGGCGCAGCGTCGAGCTCGGCCGCGAAGCGCTCGAGCGCCTCGACCAGCGGCAGTCGCTCGCCGGTGCGCTCCTCCCGGCGGCGACGCCATTCGGCTACCCTGGCGATGATGTCGGCTGGGCGCTCGCCGGGAAAGCGACGCATCGGCCGGAGCTCGCGGATGCGCCGGCGGAGCGGCAGGAAGACCTCGCTGTACCAGCGTCGTGCCGCCTGGCGCCGATCGGGCCGCCCCTGCTCCAGGCGGTATGCGTCGATCAGCTCCGCCAGCCGGGAGTAGGTTCCGGGCTGGGTGGCGCCGATCCGCGTCAGCCCGGTGGCCTGCTCGAAGGCCTGCCGAGCCGAGAATGCCTCCCAGGCTTCCGCTTCGCCGAGCGGCAAGAACTCGGTGACGATGGCGTCGATCTCGGCGTCCGGGCCGAGCTCGCGCGTGGCCGCGACACGGTGGTGGCCGTCGAGCACGTAGTAGCCGAACCCAAGCTTGTAGAGCTCGACCGGCGGTAACGGCTCGCCACGAAGGAGCGCGTCGCGAATCTGCTGGTAGCGCTGCTCCTCGCTCGGGCTGGGCCTGAGCGGGCGGAAATCCGGCCCCAGCTCGTGCACCTTTCCCACGCTGCCCACGATCCGCGCCACCTGGACGGTACGAAGCCCGAGCCGGCGCGGCGCCAGCGGGCCGGCGCGCGCGGCATCCTCGACGAAGGAGCGCAGCGGATGGCCGACGCCGGCCGCCGGGTCGGGCCGCACGAGGAGGACGGGGCAGGGAGCGTGGCGGATCACCTGATCGGTCACGCTACCCCGGCGGATACTCGGCAACGTCGTGCGGACGTTCATGCCCAGGATGATCAGGCGCGCGGGCAGCGTGCGCGCGACCTCGACGATCGTCTCGGCGACCGGGCCGTCGCGGATGAGCTGGCGGGCGCGCAGGCCCGCCCGCCGCAGCCGCGCGACGACCGTATCGAGGAAGGCACGGGCCGCTGCTTCCGCTGGCGTCACCGTGTCCGGATCCAGCACCCCCGGTGGCAGCACGTGGAGCAGGATCAGCTCCGCGTTCAGCCCCCGGGCCTGCTCCTCGGCCACTGGGAGCTTGGACTCGCTGATCGGGGCGAGCGTGAGCGGCACGAGGATGCGCGCGCCCTCGGGGTTGCTCGAATCCCGCATGCCTGCCTCCACCATCGCCGGGTCGCCCTGTGCGATACAGTCACCTAATCTCCGGCCAGGCTCGTATGCTGCCGGAGCACTCTTCAATCGCTCCGCGCACCCGGTTCAGGCGTCGTTTGAGCGGGCTGGCTCCGGGTGGGCGGTCGCAGCCTCGTCGCCGGCCTCGCGGTACCAGCCCGGTGGGCGCCGGGCGTGCTGGGTCTCACTGAGCAGGCCCCCGTACCCGAGCTCGGCCAGCAGGTCGCGGGTGATCAGCTCGCCGGCGAGCGCGTAGGGCAAGAGCAGGTCGAAGATCGAGAGTCGTCCGTAGAGCTCGCAGGAGGCCAGCCCGAACATCGGCACCTCGCGGGCGTACGCGACCCAGAACATCGTCCCCGGGTCGACCGGCGCGCCGATACAGGCAACCCGCGCACGGATACGCCGGGCGGCGACGATGAACGGATCTTCGGGGTCGAGCATGATCGAGCCGGCGATCAGCACGAGCTCCACCCCTTCCTCCAGGAGCGCGCGGTAGGTATGGGCGATCTCGCTGGGGTCGTCGTTATCGAGGTGCCTGATCGCGACGAGCCGCGCGCCGAAGCGCTCCAGGTGCGCGGAGAGGTGCCGGGTCGCCACCTGGAGCTGGGCCGGGCGGATGCGCGTCCCAGCCACCATCGCGACGCGCTGGACTCGGAACGGGGCGACGCGCAGGATCGGTCTTCCCCGGAGCCTGGCCAGCGCGCGCTCGACCCTCCCCTCGTCGACGAACAGGGCGGGCGCCTTGACGATGGCGACTGTCTCGCCCTCCTGCACGACACGCCCGTCCAGCGCGGTCGCGACCAGGGCGACACCACTGCGGTTGAGGCGGGCAACGGCAGCCCCGTCGACCCTGAGCAGCCCCGCGATGGCAGCGCGGAGATTGACCTGTCCCTGGTGGGGCGGCTCTTGTGCGACACCGGGGCCGGCCACGCCCTCGGCCAGCCGCGCCGAGGCGTCCGGCTGCTCGAGCTCGCCGTCGTCCGGCACGAGGACAGCGATCTCGAGCCTGTCGGCCCGCTGAGGCAGGCGTTGGAGGGCCTCGGCCAGCAGGACGCCGCGCCGGATCGTCACTGGCTTGCCATCGGACGGTATCGTGATGTCACGGCAGAGGACTGCGCCGGTAAAGGCTGAGGGGTCGTCGCCGGTTCTGAAGATCCGTCGCTGCACGGCCCGCCTCCTTCCGAGATAGATTCAGACGGCCGGATCCGGAGCTAGAGAGCCGCGTACTCGCCGCTGCGCTCAGGGCTCTCGCTCGGTTGCCTCGCTCTCAAGGATAGCGAAGAGCGCCCGTACAGGCGGCGCTGGTACCGGGCGGATAGTTGGCACGGTACACTCTACCCGACGGGTATCCGGAGCTCGCCGGAGTGTACTGGGCAAGGCGGTGATGCGCGGGGGAGTCACATGCTGGACTTGCGAGCGCGCCGGCCGGCGCTGTCGCCCTCAATCCTCAACGCCGATTTCGGCCATCTGGTCGAGGTGTTCCGGCAGCTCGAGCTGGGTGGGGCCGACTACGTGCACCTCGACGTGATGGATGGGCGGTTCGTGCCCAACATCAGCTTCGGCCTGCCCGTCGTGGAGACGGCCCGCCGGGCGACCAGCCTGCCGCTCGACGTGCACTTGATGGTCGTCGAGCCAGAACGCCATGTCGGTGACTTCGTCGCGGCCGGCGCCGCGATCGTCACCGTCCACGCCGAAGCGTGCCTACACTTGTACCGGACGGTGCAGCAGATCCATGTGCTCGGAGCGCTGGCCGGTGTCGCGCTCAACCCCGCCACGCCGGTCACCGCCGTGGAGGAGATCCTCCCCTTTGTCGATCTGGTGCTCGTCATGACCGTCGAACCCGGCTATGGAGGGCAGACGCTCATCCCGGCTGCTCTACGCAAGGTCGAACGCCTGCGCCGGCTGATCGACGAGATGGGCCTCCCGGCGGTTATCGAGGTCGACGGTGGGGTCAAGTCGAGTAACGTGGCAGCGGTGCTCGAGGCCGGCGCTGACGTGGTGGTGGCGGGGTCGGCGGTGTTCCCGCCGAACGGCTCGACCGTGGATGCCCTGCAGATGCTCCGCCACGCCATGCGCCGCTCGTGATTGACTGCAGGCCTACTGCTCCTCATGGGCCGTCGTGGTGGCGATCGGCGACCAGCTTGCCCGATATGGGCGACCGCGAGCAAGGAGTAGAGCGAGTCCCGCGCCCAGGAACGTGACTGCGGCTGCAACCAGGAAGACCTCGTCGAAGGTCGCCCGGAGGATGGCCTGGTACTCCTCTGGGGAGGCGCTGAGGCCGCGCTGGCGGAAGAGCTCGGCGGCCCGCTGGTCGAAGCGGCCGATCCCCTGCGTCGCCAGCAGGGCGGTACCGACGATCATGCCGGTGGTCTGAACCATCTGGGTAAGTGCAGCCGCCGTTGCCCGCTCGGCGGCCCGCACGTTGTCGAGCACGCTGGTGAGGATCGGCGCGTCGTTCAGGCCGATGCCCAGCCCGGCGACCAGTAACGTGCCCCAGAGCGCTCCCGGCCCGGGTGAATCCGGCAAGCGGTACATGCCTCCATAGGCGATCGCCAGCAGCAGGAACGAGAGTGCAGCGGTTGGTCGGTAGCCGAGCCGCTGGGCGATCCAACCACCCAGGACCCCACCTAGTGGCATCCAGACCATCATCTTCATCAGGTTGAGGCCACCTTGCAGCGGATCGCCGCCCCAGAGCACATTGGTCATCAAGGGGATGCAGATCATCAGCGTGATGGTCGCTGCGCCGTCGATGAAGTAGAGCGCCATCCCCGAGCTGACGGCGCGCTGCCGCAGCGCGCGCACCGGGACGAGTGGGTCGGGGGCGCGCCGCTGGCGGGCGACGAAGGCGACGGTGCTGGCGAGCGCGAGCGCGAACCAGAGTGCGGTGATCCAGACTGAGCTGGTCTCGTTCGACTCACTGGTGAGGCCGATGGTCAGGCAGGCCAGTCCAGCGGCCAGGAGCAGCCCGCCCAGCCAGTCGACTCGGTGTGCTGCGAGGATCGGAGTGCGGCGGACAAGCAGCGCGACTGCGAGCAACCACGGGATCTGGAGCGGGATGTTGAGCCAGAACAGGCCGCGCCAGCCGAGCGGCTCGACGAGGGCAGCCGCGTACAGCGGGCCCAGCAGGCTGCTCGCGTCGTCGAGCGCGGCGATAAGCCCGATCGCGAGTGCGCGGCGGCCAGGTGACAGCCGCGAGCCAGCGATCGCAATCGAGATCGGCACAATCGCGCCGCCGCCAACCGCCTGTACCGCGCGGGCTGCCGTGAGCAGTTCCAGGTTCGGGGCGAGCGCTACCATCGCGGAGCCGGCCAGGAAAAGGAGGGTGCTGGCAACGTAGATACGTAGGTGGCCGAACGCGTCCGCTACCCGGCCCATGAGCGGCATGGCGACGGTGTAGCCGAGCAGGTAGCCGTTCACGATCCAGGCCGCTCGGCCGAAGTTGTCGACCGTGATACCGAGGTCGGGCATCATATCGGGGAGGATGGTCACCACGAACGTCTGGTCGAGTCCGGCGAAGAAGACGCCGAGGGCCAGCGCGGACACCAGCAGTCCTGGTGACTGGATGAGTGTTGCGACCGGCCTGCGGACGAGTCCGGGCGGGAGGGCACCTCGCCCGTGACGTGGCCGGTCTTCAGTTCTCTGCGCGGGTGACTTCCCAGTCATCCTGGCGCGTGCCGTCACTGAGGCGGCATGATCGTCACCGGAGCGTCGAAGTCGGAGAGTTCGATTGTGCGCTTCATAGTCGTCGGTTCCTTGAAGGTGAGCGCGCCGCTGACAACGACCCGACGTACGAGCGAGTCGTCCTTGCCGATCCAGAGGTCAACTGTGACTTCCAGCCCGGGCTCGGCACCGCTCGGTACGAGCGTCGCCAGCTCGGCCGAGTCCAGCTTGCCCTGGACGTGATAACTTGCCACTCCGGCGAGACGCTCCTCGCCGACCAGGCTCGGGTTCTTGAGCTGGCGCAGCACGTGGGGGAGCGCCTCCAGGTTGAGGACGTCATGCGCCGCGACATCGGGCAGGGCCTGCCACTGCGTCGGATCGAACGGGTTGCTGAGCCAGGCCTCGTCGCCAATACCGATGAACTGGAGCTGCAGCGCGGCTCCGACCGCCTCCACGGCGAGCTGCGCCTTCATCTGGCCCGGCCGAGCCATGTCCCCCTCGGCCCGAGTCAGGAGCATGGTCTGTAAGAGCGGTGTTCCCCCGCTCTCGTGGGTCAGCACGAAGTGGAACGTCTTGACCTGGTCGAGCCGGTCGGCCGCGGTGCTCACGAGGTCAGACGGGTCGACAGGAGGTTCGACCTCGTCTCCTCGGCAACCTGGTACCAGAAGCACGAGCAGCGCGAGCAGAAACACGGACGACGAGCTCGGCACTCGGACACCACGGCGAGGTCTGGGAGCGGCTTGCGTGTGAGCGGGCATCGAGCGTGATCCTTGCATCGGCCGGCCGATTGTACCGGCATTATACGGCCGCTCGCTAGCGGCGAGTATCGGCTGGCGCCCAGGGGCTCGGTTGTCGCTCTGCGCCTCACGCTCCATACTACTCATACGAGTCGCGAGGGGTCGTGTGGGGGCCGGAGGAGCGAGGGATTGTCGGTTCGACAGCGCGTGCGCGAGACAGTGCTGGTGGTCGGAGCTGCCACCGACCCGGGGCCTGTCCGCGAGCAGAACGAGGATGCAGTCCTCCTGACCGATCCGCAGAGCGAGCTGGCGCGCAGCCACGGCGTGCTGCTGGCGGTCGCCGACGGGATGGGAGGCTACCAGCGCGGCGAGGTGGCAGCGCAGCTCGCGATCGAGACGCTGCGCGATGTCTTCTACAGTAGCCCGCTGGAGCCGACCGAGATCCCCCAGCGCCTGCGCACGGCCATCCGCCAGGCCAACGAGCGTATCTACAGCGAGTGGCAGCCGCTGGGCGAAGACCACCTCATGGGTACCACGCTCGTCGCCGCCGTCATCCGCGAGTACGACCTGACAGTCGCGAACGTCGGCGATAGCCGTGCCTACCTGATCCGCGCCAAGCGAGCGACCCAGATCACGCGCGACCACTCGCTAGTCGCCGAGCAGGTGGCCGCCGGAGTGATGTCCGAGGAGGAGGCTCGCGAGAGCCAGTACCGCAATGTGATCACCCGGGCACTGGGGCACCGGCATCGGGTCGACGTGGATATCTTCGAGCTCCGGCTCCTGAGTGACGACCGTCTGGTGTTGACGACTGACGGCGTCCACGACTTCGTGAGCGCGGCCGAGATCGCCACGACTGTACTGGCACACTCGCCGGAGGAGGCGGCTCGCCGGCTGGTCGAGCTGGCGATCGCGCACCAGACGAACGACAACGCCACCGCCGTCGTCGCCTGGGTGAAGCCGGTCGCTGAGGAGGAACCGGCACCGGTCGAGGCCGGGGGGCCGAACCGGCTGATGGTGGCGCTGGTGCTGCTCGGCCTGCTGGTCTTCATCGCTATCGTGGCAGTGATTCTGGCACTTGGCTACGGCGGGTGATCCCGGTGATCGTGGACGCCCATACCCACATCTTCCCGCCGGAGGTCGTTCACCAGCGCGAGGAGTTCTGCCAGCGCGACCGCTGGTTCGGCGAGCTCTATGCCAGCCCGCGCGCGCTCCTAGCTACCGCCGAGGATCTCCTCACGTCGATGGAGAGTGCCGCGATCGATGTATCGGTCGCCTGTGGCTTTCCCTGGAGCGACCCCGGACTGTGTCGGGAGCACAACGACTACCTGGCTGCCGCCTGTCGGGAATATCCGGAGCGCATCGCCTGGCTCGCTATCGTCGTGCCCGGCGACCCGGGCGCGCCGGCCGAGGCGGAGCGCTGCTTCCAAAAAGGGGCGTCCGGTATCGGGGAGCTGAACGCCGACGCTCAGGGGTTCGACTTCGCCGAGCCCCAAGTGCTGGCGCCGCTGGTAGAGGCCTGCCAGGCGTACGCGAAGCCGCTGCTCGTCCATGTGAGTGAGCCGCTGGGTCACCTGTATCCAGGCAAAGGCTCTGCTTGGCCCCAGCGCTTCATCCGCTTCCTGGAAGCGTTCCCCGATCAGGTGGTGGTGGCGGCCCATTGGGGCGGCGGTCTGCCTTTCTACGAGCTGATGCCGGAGGTCGCCAGGACAGCCCAAAACGTGGTCTACGACTCGGCCGCCAGCACCTACCTCTACCGGTTCCAGGTCTTCAGGGCCGTGATCGATATCGCCGGGGCACACCGGGTGCTGATGGCGACCGACTACCCGGTACTCCGGCAGAAGCCGTTTCTCGAGCGGGTGCGGCGAGTGGGGTTGACCGAACAGGAGCTGGCCTTCGTGCTCGGCGAGAATGCCGCGCGCGTGTTCGACTTGCCGGTTCGGAGGGAGGCAGCATCGTGATCCGGGGGATACGGGGCCGGCTGGTCGCCAAGCAGCCGGGCGCGGTGCTCGTCGACCTGCACGGCTTGACCCTGCGTGTCTACACCTCGCAGACCACGCTGGCTGACCTCGGCCAGCCGGGGGAAGAGGTCGAGCTCGTCACGCACCTGCGGGTACGGGAGGACGAGCTAGCGCTCTACGGCTTCGCTTCGGCCGCCGAGCTCGAGCTCTTCGAACTGCTGATCGGGGTGAGCGGCGTGGGGCCGAGAGCCGCGCTCGCGCTGCTCTCGATCGCGCGGCCGGACGAGCTGGGGCAGATGATCGCGGCCGAAGACGTGGAGCGGCTCAGCCGGGCGCCAGGCATCGGGCGGAAAACCGCTAGCCGTATCGTGCTGGAGCTGCGTGGCAAGCTGCCGGCGCTGGCGCCGGTCGGCGAGCGGGCCGGGGTCACCCCGGATCGCGAGGTGATCGAGGCGCTGATGGCCCTCGGCTACACCGCGGCCGAGGCCCGCGAGGCCGCAGCACGGGTGAACCTGGCTGAGGCTCCGACGCTTGAGGAGCGGGTGCTGGCCGCGCTGCGCCTGCTGGCCCGCACCGGATAGCCTCGCCTGGCAGCGGCGACCTCGCTCCCGGTGCGCGCTCCTGCAGCTGATCAGCGTATGGGCGTTCACGTTTGCCTTTCGTGAATACCCCAGAGGGCCATCTGCTTCATGATCGTGAAGAACGGCGGGTACCAGGATCCGGGCCTCTGTCTGCGCGAGACGGGCCTACGCCGGCCGGCGGCGTTCCAGCCGCTGCTCGATGGCGGCCGCGTGCGCGGTGAGGCCCTCGGCGCGCGCCAGCGTCGCGGCCGGCGGCCCGAGCGCCTCCAGCCCCTGTGGATTCACGGCCACCACGCTGATGACCTTCACGAACGTGTCCACGTTGATGGGCGAGGAGAAGCGGGCCGTCTGGCCGGTCGGCATCACGTGGCTGGGGCCGGCCGTGTAGTCGCCGATCACTTCGGGCGAGCTCTCACCGACGAAGACCCCACCGGCGTGCTGCACGCGGTCGAGGGAAGCCCATGGATCCTCGATCAGCAGGCAGAGGTGCTCGGGCGCGTAGGCGTTGGCGAGCTCGAAGGCAGTGTCCAGATCAGGCACGACGGCGATGGCGCCGTTGGTCGCTAGCGATTCGGCCGCGATGCTCGCCCGCTCGAGGCGGGCGAGCTGGCGCTCGAGCTGGGCGACCACCTCGCGGGCGAGCCTCGCGTCGGTGGTCAGCAGGACGGCGCTGGCCAGCGGGTCGTGCTCGGCCTGCGCCAGCATGTCGGCGGCGCAGAGCGCAGGGTCGGCGCTGGCGTCGGCGATGAGCAGCGTCTCGGTAGGGCCGGGCAACTGGTCGATGTCCACATCGCCGTAGACCAGGCGCTTGGCCAGCACGACAAAGATGTTGCCGGGGCCGACGATCTTGTCCACGCGCGGGATGCTCTCGGTGCCGTAAGCCATGGCCGCGATCGCTTGGGCACCGCCGACTTTGAACACCTGATCGATTCCCGCCAGCTCGGCGGCGACCAGGATCACCGGCGAGACGCTGCCGTCCGGCGAAGGTGGAGCGCAGGCGACGATCTCCGCGACGCCGGCCACCCGCGCCGGGACGGCCGACATCAGGAGGGACGACGGGTACGGGGCGCGCCCGGCCGGGGCATAGACGCCAACCCGCTCTAGTGGCCGGACGAGCTGCCCGAAGCCACCTGCCGGCTCGAAGTGGAGCCACGACTGGCGAAGCTGGCGCCGGTGGAACGACTCGATGCGGTCGCGGGTCAGCGCCAGCGCCTGCCTTACCTCCTCCGGCACCTGTGCCCGAGCCTGGGCGAACTCCTCCTCTGTGACGGCGAAGCGGGCGAGCTCGAGGCCGTCGATCGTCTTGCTGTAGCGGCGGAGCGCGGCGTCGCCGTCTCTCCGGACGTCGTCGACGATGCGCTGGACGACCTCCATCGCTGTGAGGTCGGCACCGAAGACCTCACGCACCTTCTGCCGCACCGCCAGCGGTAGCTCCACCTGCTCGAGCCGCCGGCTGCGCAGCAGGAAGGCCCGCGCCTGCTCGAGGTCGTCGAAGACGCGGACGGGTGTCCCCTGGCTCATGCTTCCTCCTGGAGCGCAGCGCACAGGCGCACGAACGCCTCTGAACAGCTATCGAACACGTAGTCCGGCGAGGAGACAGTGATACCGCTGCTGCCCGCTCGGCGCAGGTGGTCGACCGCCGCCAGGAGCAGGTCACTAGGTACGATGACGGTGACCTCGTACCAGCCACCGTTGGAGTCGCCGGCCTTCGGGTAGACGCGGGCAATGGTCGGCCCCCGCTCGCCAGCGGTGGCGACCTGCGCGGTCACGTGGCGGGCGACGTCTTCCTCGCTGGCTCCCCGGACGTTGGCGGTGACCACCCGGTAGCGCCGGGTGCGCAGCCGGGCTTCGACCAGTTCGACGATGGCTCGGGCGCGCTCCAGCTTGTCCGGCGCAACGCACAGCCCCCGGCGCGAGGCGATCAGGCAGGCCTGGGCGCGCAGGATGAGCCCGCCCTCGAGGACGCGCAGCCGGTTCTCGCGCAATGTCACGCCGGTCTCGGTCAGGTCGGCAATGATATCGGCGTGCCCGAGCGCTGGCGCGACCTCGAGTGCGCCGTGCGAGTCGACCAGGGTGAAGTAGTTGACTCCGTGGCGGTACAGGAAGTCGCGTGTCAGGTTGGGGAACTTGGTGGCGACGCGGAGCGAGCGGCCGGAGCGCTTGAAGTCGATCGAGAGATCAGCCAGGTCGGCAATCGTGGTGATATCCAGCCAGCCTTCGGGCACGGCCAGCACCAGCTCGCAGCGCCGAAACCCCAGGTCGTCGATCACGACGATCACGTTCGGGTCGTCGCTCACATGCTCGGCCACCAGGTCGTAGCCGGTGATGCCGAGGTCAGCGCTGCCGTCGGCCACCTTGTGGACGATGTCAGCCGTGCGCTGGAACAGCACCTCGACGTCCGATAGCCCGCTGATCCTGCCGACGTACTGGCGCGGGTTGGGCCGCCAGACAGCGAGACCGGCTGACTCGAGGAAGCGGATCGTCGCTTCCTCGTAGGAGCCCTTCGACGAGATCGCGAGGCGCAACGGCTCACTCACGGTCGTTTCCCTTGCCACTGATGGTCTCGGTCTGCACCCGGCCGTCCGGGTAGACCAGCACGAGACGGTGGATGCCCCGACGGCGGGCGTAGCGCCGGTTGGCACCAGCAGAGCGGTTGCGGACATCGAGCTCGACGACCTCGCCGGCCGCGCGCAGCGATTCGGCGACCCCAGCCGCCCGCGCCAGCGCTTCCGGTGCGGCCGGCGCGACCAGTGTGACTTCAGGCGCGGCCGGTTCTGGCAGGCTCGCCGCCTCGGCGATCCGCTCTAGTCCGCAGGAGAAGCCACAGGCCGGCAGCGGCGCGCGCGCCCCGAACACTTGCGCCAGGTCGTCGTAGCGCCCGCCGCCACAGAGTTGGAGCGAGGGCTGATCCGCGGCGTAGACCTCGAAGAGGACGCCGGTGTAGTAGTGCAGCCCGCGTGCCATCCCCGGGCTCAGCTCGATCCGGTCGCGCTCGATGCCATAGGCGGCCAGCAGGTCGAGTACGCTCTCTAGTTGCGTCATCGGCGACGGATCCAGCCCGTGCCGCTCGATGAGCGCCCGCAGCGCGGGGATCGCCTCGTCCGGCGGGCCGTGGATCGCGGCCAGGTCGCGGACGAAGGCGAACGACCGCCGGAGGTCATCGGTGTCGTGGGAGCGAGTGAGCTTGGCCAGGACACCGCTCACGATCTCCTCAGGGGTGCGTGAGCCGCCGGCTACCTGCACCCCGGTCTCCTGCAGGATCGCCAGCACCCAGCGCTCGAGCTCTGTGCCGGAGACCTCGCGCAGCGCCGCACCCAGCTTCTGGTAAAGGTTGGCTAGCCGCTCGCTGCCAGTGAGACTGGCCAGCTCGGGCTCCAGCTCCACCTCCTGGCCTTTGCGCAAGCGCTCCATGCTCCAGAGCAGCCAGTCGCGCACGCGCTGACGCAGCGGAAGGCGGCTCAGGAAGTCGAGTACGATGCCGACGTGGCCGACCACGATGCGCGGCCGGATCCCGACCACGTCTAGCACCTCAGCGGCCAGGTGGATCACTTCGGCATCGCCGGCCGGCCCGGGAGCGCCGAGCAGCTCACAGCCGACCTCGGTGAACTGCCGGCTGCGCCCAGCCTGCGGCCGCTCGTAGCGGAAGACCGGCCCGGCGTAGGAGAGGCGCAGCGGCAACGGTTCGGTCTGAAGAGACTCGACATAATAGCGAAGCACGGAGGCAGTGTGCTCCGGGCGCAGCGCGATCTCGCGGTTCCGGTACATGACGGCGTACATCTGCGCGATGCGTTCGGCCCCGGACTTACGCAGGAACAGCTCGGTCGGCTCAAGCACCGGCGTCTCGATGAGCCGGTAGCCGTGGTGCCTCAGCACCTCGAGCAGGCGGTCGAGCACCTGCCGCCGGGCGCGGTACGCTTCCGGGCCGACGTCCTGCATGCCGCGCAGCCGCTCAAGCGGCGCGGCAGTTTCCCGCTGGGATGAAACGGTGCGCACCTCGGTCACCGGCGGAGCTCTCCCTTCACCCGCCGCCGCAGGTGCCCCTCGATCCGCTCGCGTAGGCGCGCCAGCTCCTCGTCGGAGAGCGGGCGGTCAGGCGCCGAGAAGGTCACGCGGAAGGCCAGGCTCTTCTTGCCCGCTGGGATGGCCGGCCCACGGTAGATATCGAACAGCCGGACGGAGACGGCGAGGGCCCCGGCGCCGGCCATGATCGCGTCGGCGACCTCGGCGGCCGGCGTGGCCTCATCCACCACGACCGCGAAATCCTGGTCGATCGGCTGGTAGCGCGAGATCGGTCGTAGCCGCGGCGGCTCCAGGCCGAGCTCCAGCAGCCGCTGCAGGTCGATCTCGGCGAAGACGACGCGAATGTCCGGATCGATCTCGAACGCCTCGACGACTGCAGGATGTACCTCGCCGAGGAGGCCGACCGGCTGTCCCTTGACCAGCACCTCGGCAGCCCGGCCCGGGTGCAGGCTGGGGTGGGCGAGCGGCCGGAAGCGCGGGTCGGGCATGCCGATCCGCGGTAACAGAGCCTCGAGCACGCCCTTGAGGTCGAAGTAGTCGACCGGCCGCTCCTCGTGGTAGAGGTCGCGCAGGTGGCGAGCGCCGGCCAGCAGGCAGCCGAGCGTGCGCCGCTCGTCAGGTAGCTCGTCCAGCCCGCGCGGGAGATAGACCTTGCCGGTCTCGAAGATCGCCACCGCGCGGTTGAACTTCAGGTTCTCTGCCGCGTTGCGGAGCAGCGACGGCAGCAGTGATGGGCGCATGATGGCCCACTCAGGGCGGATCGGGTTGAGGGCGCGCACCAGCTCGCGCTCCGGGCGCGGATAGAACCCGTAAGAGTCGGGAAAGGTGGCAGCGCCGGGCAGCAGCGCGCGCAGCGCGGCCTCGTCGACCATCGGGTAGGTGATCACCTCGCTCAGGCCGGCGGCGACCAGCGTGTCCTGGACTGCCTGGACTAACCGGAGTTCCGGTGAGATCTCCACCGGCACCGTGCGGCCGAGCGGCAGCATCTCCGGCAGCTCGTGGTAGCCGATGATCCGGGCCACCTCCTCTACCAGGTCGGCTGCGATGGCGACGTCGCTCCGGTAGGTCGGCACCTGCACGACGATCAGCTTCTGGCCGTCTTCCTGGCGCAGCTCTGGCTGGAACTCGAGCCGGTCGAGGACATCGAGTACCGCCTCGTCGGAGAAGTCGACCCCGAGCAGGCGCGGGATCTCACGCCGCGGCATGCAGAGCTGGCGAGGCAGCCGAGGGTTCGGGTAGATGTCGATGACCGCGGTGACGTGACAGCCGGGGATGAGCTGCCGGAAGAGGGCGACGGCCCGGGTAGCGCCCTCCCAGGCCAAGTTGGGATCCAGGCCGCGCTCGAAACGCGCCGAGGCCTCGGTGCGCAGCCGCTGCGCCCGCGCCGTGCGGCGGATGCTGCGCATCTCGAAGTTCGCGGTCTCGAGCAGCACTGTGCGCGTCTCGTCGGTGATCTCACTCTCCAGACCACCCATCACCCCGGCGATGCCGACCGGCCGCTCGGCGTCGGCGATCACCAGCGTGTCGGGATCCAGCTCGCGGCGCACCCCATCGAGCGTCTCCAGCGTCTCGCCGGGTCGCGCCCGGCGCACGACGATGCGCCCCTCGCGCAACCGATCGCGGTCGAAGGCGTGCTGCGGCTGGCCCCACTCCAGCATCACGTAGTTCGTGATGTCTACCACGTTGTTGATCGGGCGCATGCCAGCGGCCTGCAGCCGCTGCTGCATCCACCAGGGTGAAGGGCCAACGGTCACGCTCTCGATCACCACGCCGACGAACCGGTAGCAGAGATCCGGCGCCTCGATCGTCACCAGGCCCTCCTGCCCGCCGACCGACAGCGGCGCGCGCTCCGGGTAGCGCACGCGCTGCCCGATCAGCGCGCCCAGCTCGCGCGCGACCCCGACGACCGAGAAGGCGTGCACCAGGTTCGGCGTGATCTCCAGCTCCAGCACCTGGTCGCCGAGGTACTCCCGTAGCGGTACCCCGACCGGCGCGTCGGCGTGGAGCACCATGATCCCCTCGTGCTCGTCGGAGAGCCCCAGTTCCTTCTCGGAGCAGACCATGCCCTCGGAGCGGACGCCGCGGATGGTGCTGGGCTTGAGCGTGATCAGCTTCGGCTCTACGCTATGGCCATCGTAGAGCGTGGCGCCGGGCAGGGCGAGCGCCACCTTCTGGCCTGGCGCGATGTTGGGCGCGCCGGTCACCACCGTCAGCCGGTGCGCGCCAGCGTCCACCGTCGCGAGCACCAGCCGATCGGCGTTCGGGTGCGGCTCGATGCGCTCGACGACGCCGACATAGATGTTGTCCCAGGTCGAGCCGATCTCGGTAATGGCCTCGACCTCCAGTCCTGCCAGGGTCAGCCGCTCGGCGATCTCGCGGGCGCTCAGCTCAGTGGGAACCAGCTCCTTGAGCCACCTGACCGGTACTTTCATCGTGCGCGTGCCGTCCTCTCACGAACTGCTCGGCGTCCTATGGAAAACTCAAGAGGGAACCCCCTTACCCCCTGCTCTGCAGGTAACCCTCAGGCGAGGGCCCGGTTGAACTGGGCCAGGAAGCGGAGGTCGCCCTGGTAGAACAGCCGGATGTCGGGCACGCCGTACTTCAGCATCACCAGCCGCTCGACCCCCATGCCGAAGGCCCAGCCGGTATAGCGCTCCGGATCGTAGCCCACGTTGCGCAGCACCTGCGGGTGGACCATACCGGCCCCCAGGATCTCGATCCACCCGGTGCCTTTGCAGACCCGGCAGCCCTCGCCGCGGCAGAACATGCAGTCGATCGCGAAGTCGACGCCTGGCTCGACGAACGGGAAGTAGTCGCAGCGGAAGCGCACCTTGCGCTCGTGGCCGAAGAGCTGGCGGGCGAACTCGGCGAGCGTGCCTTTGAGGTCGGCCATCGTGATCTGCTCGTCGACTGCCAGACCCTCGATCTGGTGGAAGTGCCACTCGTGGGTCGCGTCCACCGCCTCGAAGCGGTAGCAGCGGCCCGGCACCACCACGCGCACCGGTGGCTGGCGTCGCTCCATAGTGCGGATCTGCATGGGCGACGTGTGCGGCCGCAGCACGATCTCCTGCTGGTCGGAGACGATGAAGATCGTATCCCAGACATCGCGCGCCGGGTGATCCTGCGGGATGTTGAGCGCGTCGAAGGCGTAGTAGCCGTACTCCACCTCCGGCCCCTCGACCGTCTGGAAGCCCAGGTGGTTGAAGATCGTCGTTACCTCGCGGATCATCTGGGTGACCGGGTGCAGCCCGCCCACGTCGGCGGGCCGGCCGGGCAGGGTGACGTCGACCGCCTCGGCTGTGAGCCGCTGGCTGAGTTCCCTACGCTTGACCACCGCCTCGCGCTGCTCGAACCGGGCCGTGAGTTCCTCTTTGAGGGCGTTGACCGCCTGCCCGTAGGCCGGGCGCTCCTCTGGCGGTACCTGGCTGATCCGGCGCATCAGCTGCGTCAGCTCGCCGCGCCGCCCGAGGTAGCGCCCGTGCCACTCGGCGAGCGCCGCTGTCGTGCTGGCCTGCTCGAGCTCGGCCAGCGCCTGCTGCCTGATCTGCTCGACCGCACCGCTCAAGACCGTCACCTCCCTGCCCCGTCTCGTCCCGGCTCCGAGCACGCCCATCGAGCAAACAAACGAGCAGAGGCATGCACCTCTGCTCGCCGACGTCGCCGGTTGAGGGCTACACGCTTACCAGGCCAGCACCGCGCGCCCCACCGGCAACGCCGGCGGGCTAAAGTGGACGTGGTGGCTGACGCACACCGTGCACTGGTACCGGCCACGTCTCGCGCCCATAACGCTACCAGCATAAGCGACGGCGCGAGACGATGTCAAGCGACAGCAGCGGTGAGCGTCGAGTGTGCATCGGTCCAGTTGACCGATGACGAGCCCCTCGTTATACTGCCTGGCGGGCTTCCAGGCGCGGCCGGTGACCCACTGCAACGGGTTCGATCGGGTCAGGGGCCGATCATCTTTTTTTTGAACCCCCTTGCCGGGGAACAGCGGCTTGGGGGCACCGTCTGGAGCCAGTCGTGTAGATCTGGCGCAGTTCCGTATACTCCTGTGCAGCAGCACGGGGGCGCCGGTGTGTTGCTTCTTGGGAGCGTGGTTGCTCTTTGCCGTTGCTATCCGACGCGAACATCCACTGAGCCGTGGGGATGCTGTCAAAGGAGGTGTCGTCTTCGGGGTAACAGGTGAGAGGAAGCCAGCGGTCGAACGGCGGTAGTCAGGTATGAGAGGCTGCCGGCCTGGTGAGCGCGTCTGTTCAGTGGCGAAGCCGCCGCCCCCAACTGAGGCGGCGATCTGTGGGTGACCGTGTTTCAGCCTGAGGAGGAGAAACGATGGCAGAGCAGAGACCCCAGCACAATGCATGGCTGGGCCGAACCCTGAGCCGGCGCACGCTGGTTCGGTTGCTGGCCGCTGGCGCTGCCACGCCGCTGGTCGGCGGGTTGCTCGCCGGGTGCGCGCGCCAGGAAGCGACACCGACCCAAGCACCCGCGGCGTCTCCGGCGCCGGCCGCGACACCTGCCCCGGGGGCAACGCCGGCAGCAGCGGCCACGCCCGCTGGCAAGGAGATCACGCTCGCCATCTTGCACTTCAGTGTTATCGAAGGGACGACCTGGTCTGGTGCCCACGATCGGGCTGGCAAGCGCCTAGCGGAGAAGTACCCGAACGTCAAGTACATCTACCGCGAGCAGGTCGGGCCTGACCAGTCGGTACCCTTCGCCGAAGAGATGATCGCGAAAGAGGGTGCGGATATCATCGTCGGCAATGCCGAGTTCATCGGTCTGCCGCTGCTCGACATCGCCGACAAGTATCCAGACAAGATCTTTGTCTCGATCGTTGCCAGTGACCTCACGCACACCGAGAACTTCATCCGCGTCTTCCCGCGGCAGTACCAGGCGCTGTACCTGGAGGGCCTGATCGCCGCTGCGCTGACGAAGACCGGCAACATCGGGATCGTCTCGGCGTTCCCGAACATCCAGGTGCTTCGCCGGCAGGCAGGCTTCATCCTCGGTGTCCAGGAAGGCGCGAAGCTGCTCAACAAGGACGTGAACCTCTACATCAAGTACGTGGGTGACTGGTATCTCCCGGCCGAGGAGCGGGCGGTTGCCGAGACTCTGGCGAGCCAGTACTCCTGCGATATCCTGACCCAGCAGACCGATTCCGGCTCGACGCTCGACGTCTGCAAGGCGAAGGGGATCTGGTTCGTCGGTAAAGACATGGACATCGTCGGCTTCTACAAGTGGGCCGATACCAACACCGTCGCCGTCTCCTTCGACACGCGCTGGGAGGTGCTCTACGACCGCATTATCCAGGCGCTGATGAAGGGGGAGAAGCCGGAGCAGGTGCTCTTCCTCGGGCTCGAGTCGACGATGACGCTGGCCGATGGCACCAAGGAATCGACGGTCGACTTGATGAACGATCTGAAGGTGGGCGTCGATGCCATCAGTCCCAAGGCACGCGAAGAGCTTCCGAAGGAGATCGTCGACCTCGTAGCGCAGCGGCGCGAGCAGATGAGCAAGGGCCAATGGGATCCGTTCACGGAGAACGCCTTGGTGAGCAACGGCACCGGTCTCGCGTTGCCCGATACTCCGATCCCTGAGAAAGGCGCGACGGTCAAACCGGCAGGTGAGGCGCCGACCACCGAGTGGTTGTTGACGAAGTTCAACTTCGACCTCGCCGGCGTCACGATCTTGCCATAGGTCGGAACTGGGCGAGGGCGAGGGATGGGCAGCGGGCAGGTGGTGGAAATCCACCACCTGCCCGCACTGGCAGGCGCGGGCCGCCGCGAGGAGCGACCATGGACAGCGTCGAGCGTGGCCAGGTGGTACTCGAGGCACGCGGTATCAGCAAGCGCTTCGGCGAGGTCGTCGCTAACGACCGTATCGACCTCCAGTTGCGCGCGGGGGAGATCCACGCCGTGCTGGGGGAGAACGGGGCTGGTAAGACGACGCTGATGCGGATCCTGTTTGGTGAGCTGCAGCCGGACGAAGGGGAGATCTTCTTTCACGGGCAGCGCGTGCGCTTCCACAGCCCCCGCGACGCCATCCGGCTGGGGATCGGCATGGTGCACCAGGAGCGCAAGCTGATCCCCGCGCACACAGTCGTCGAGAACATCATCTTGGGGCACCCGGATACTGGAACCGTGCTCGATCTCCGCCAGGCAGAGCGCAGAATTGCCGCGCTGTGCGAGCGATACGGGTTCCGGCTGCCGCTCCAAGCCAAGGTGTGGCAGCTCTCTGAAGGGGAGAAGCAGATCGTCGAGATCCTGAAGGCGCTCTACCACGGTGCCCGCGTGCTGATCATGGACGAGCCGACCTCCGTCCTGTCGCCGCCCGAGGTCGAGCGGCTTCTCCAGTCGCTGCGCACCATGGCCAGTGAGGATCTGGCCGTCATCCCCTTCATCACGCACAAGCTCCCGGTGGTGCTGGAGCACAGCGACCGGGTGACGATCCTGCGGCGCGGGCGAGTAGTCGCCGAGCTGGAGACGAAGCAGGCGACCGAGCAGAGCCTGGCCGCCGCGATGGTCGGGCGCGAGGTGACGCTGCACGTGGAGCGGATCGAGGTGCCCATCGGCGAGCCAGTGCTCACGGTCGATGACCTGTGGGCACGCGATGACCGGGGGGTGCTGGCCGTACAGGGAGTCTCTTTCGAGGTGCGGGCGGGAGAGATCCTCGGCATCGCTGGCGTCGCTGGCAACGGCCAGGAGCTTCTCGCCGACGCACTGGCAGGCCTGCGCCCGGTGGAGCGCGGCCGTATCCGCCTCGCTGGTGTCGACATCACGCGCGCCTCCGTCCTCCAGCGCTGGAAGCTGGGACTGGGATACATCCCGACCGAGCGGCGCGATGTGGGGTCGATCCCTGATTTCTCGCTGGTGGACAACGTCCTGTTGAACTACTACAGCGAGCCAACATTCTCCCGCCGGGGAGTGCTGGCAGCGAGCGAGGCGCGGGCGTTGGCCGGGCAGTTGCTCCGCGAGTACAGCGTGGTCGCGGCTGGGCCAGAGGCGCCGGCGCGCTCGCTGTCGGGCGGTAACCTGCAGAAAGTGATCGTCGCTCGCGTGCTCTCGCGCCGGCCGCGCCTGCTGATCGCTGCCTTGCCGACACACGGGCTGGATGTTGGCGCGGCCGAGTTCATTCACCGGAAGTTGCTCGAGGCCAAACGAGCCGGTACCGGTATTATCCTGATCTCGGAGGATCTCGACGAGGTGCTGATGCTCAGCGATCGGGTCGCAGCCATCTATGAGGGGCAGTTTACCGGCATCGTCCCCGCGGCCGAAGCGAGCAAGGAGCTGATCGGGGAGCTGATGGCCGGGCTGCGTAGGGGGCGGCTATGAGGACACAGGTCGCTGGCTACAGGCTGCGAATCGAGAAGCGGGGAGAGACGCGCTGGTGGCACGCCTCCCTGGCGTCGGTACTGGCGATCGCCGTGTCGCTGTTCCTGCTCGGGTTCGCCTTTCTGCAGGCCGGAGCCGACCCACGTCAGGTCTACGCCGAGATCGCGCGCTACGCGTTTGCGAGCCAGTTCGGGCTGCCTCAGACCGTCAACCGAGCGGTTTTCATCCTGCTGTGCGCATTCGCCTTCATCGTACCGCTGCGCGCCGGGCTGTGGAACATCGGCCTGCCGGGACAGGTCTACGCGGGGACGCTGGCGGCGTTCGCGGTGGCCTACCTCTTTGGTGGGAAGGCGGGGATCAACGCTGCCTTACCGGGCTGGCTGGTGATTCCACTCATGATCCTGGCCGCGCTGGTCGGAGGGGGTCTCTATGGTGCCATAGCCGGTTTCCTGCGCGGGCGGTTCGAGGTCAACGAGATCGTCACGACGATGATGATGAACTGGATCATGCTGTGGCTGGTGGCGCACATGATCCGTGAAGGCGGCCCGTTCATGGGGCGGACGGCGGAGGGTGAGGGGTTCAGCCTGCCCCTCTCGGTGCGGTTGCCGCAGGTACTGAACGTGCCGTTGACTGCCTACGGGGCCGTGCTGCTGGCGCTCGTCCTTCTATTCTTTCTCGCCAAGACCACGCTGGGATACCAGATCCGGGTGTTGGGACACAGCCCGGCGGCGGCACGCTATGCGGGGATCGACACACTCTTCATCAGTACGCTCGTCTTTGGCCTCGGCGGGATGCTGGCCGGGCTGGCCGGATACCACTATTTCGCCGCTGTACCGGGCGTGTACAAGATCCCAAAGAGCTACGGCGATTTCGGGGATTTCAGCTTCTATGGGCTTATCACCGGCCTCATTGCGCGGAGTCATCCGCTGGCCGCGATTCCGGTCGCGCTGCTCTTCGGCGGCATGGCGAGTGGCGCCCGCTTTATGCAGGGGAAGCTCCAACTGACGTTCGGAATTGACTACGCCCTCCTCGGCGTGTTGATGATCACGATGGTCGCCTTCCAGGCTCTGTCCGAGTATCGCCTAAGCATCGAGCGTGTGCCGACTTCGGTCGCCCTGCCGCTGGAACGGGAGGAAAGTCGTGTGGAATCTCCTCATCATTAGCCTGGCCGCGGCGGCGGTCTTCGCTATCGCCGCGCTCGGCGAGTTGATCGAACAGCGAGCCGGGATCCTCAACGTCGGGTTGGAAGGCGTCATGCTGCTGAGCGGTACCTTCGGCTTCATGGCGGCGAAGACGAGCGGCAGCTATACCGTGGGTTTCGCGGCCGCCGTCCTGTGTGGTGCAGTCGTTGGCCTCCTCCACGGCGTCTTCTCCATCACGCTGGGGAGCAACCAGGTCGTCAACGGCATGGCGATCTGGATCCTCGGTTTCGGCCTGACCACGTACGTCGGGTATCCGTACACCGGCCCGCTGGGCCTGAGCCCGCTGCCGAGGGTCGCCGGCCTACCTCCGTTCTTCCTGCTCGCGGTGGCGCTCGCCGCGGCGAGCTGGTTCCTGCTCTACAAGACACATCTGGGCCTCAAATTGCGTTCAGTGGGGGAGAACCCATCGGTGGCAGAGGTCTCGGGTATCTCAGTCGTTCGGCTACGCTACTTGAGTGTGCTGCTGGCAGGCGTGCTCGTGGGATTGGCGGGCGCGGTCTACTCGCTGGTCTATAATCCGGTCTGGAGCTACAATTACCTGCAAGGCTGGGGCTTCATCGCGCTAGCGCTCGTCTTCTTCTCGCTGTGGAACCCGTTTCTCGTGGTCGCGGGCGCGGTGCTGTTTGGCTTACTGTGGCAGATGTCGCTCTACCCTGAACTGCTCTTCCCTGGCTTGTTCTCGCGGTACATCTGGCGCACCCTGCCATTCGTGATCACGATCGTGGTCTTTGTGTTGCTCTCGACACGCTGGTTCAGCCTGCGCTGGGGCGCCACCAAACCGGCCGCCCTGGGCATGCCGTATACCCCCGAAGGGTAGCGACGCGAAGTGCACGCGCAAGGGAGCACTTCGGCGCGTCATCGGGCTGGCTACCGGTGAGAGAGCGCCTCGGCTTTGGTGTTTCCAGTCGCGCATGTTTTTTCGCGCGGCCCTTAGACGGGCGAAGCTTTCCGTTCGGTACCGGTATAAGGTGGTACTACCCAACTTCCGTCTTGTCGCCTATACTGCGCTCGAAAACGAGCAGAGCGAGCTGCGGTGAAGGGGACGGGTACGATGGCGGGGACGCGGATCAGCCGGGTGCATGCCAGGGAGATCCTCGACTCGCGGGGGAACCCAACGGTTGAGGTTGAAATCGTGCTCGAGAGCGGCGTCGTAGGGCGGGCAGCGGTGCCCTCCGGGGCCTCGACGGGAGCGCACGAGGCGCTGGAGCTACGCGACGGCGAGAGCCGGTACGGCGGCAAGGGGGTGCGCCGCGCGGTACACAACGTGAACACCGCCATCGCCGAGGCGATCACCGGCCTGGACGCGCGCGAGCAGCGGCTCGTCGATCTCACCATGCTCTCGCTCGATGGAACGCCCAACAAGAGCCGCCTCGGCGCCAACGCCGTGCTCGGCGTCTCCCTGGCGACGGCCCGCGCGGCCGCGTTAGCCGTGGGGTTACCGCTCTACCAGTACCTAGGTGGGCCGCACGCCCACGTTCTGCCAGTACCGATGATGAATATCCTCAACGGTGGGAAGCACGCTGAAGGCTCCAGCGTCGACTTTCAGGAGTTTATGATCCTGCCGATCGCCGCGCCGAGCTTCGCAGAGGCGTTGCGCTGGGGCGTGGAGGTGTACCAGGCCCTGCGCCAGGTGCTGGCGGAGATGGGAAAGCTAGGCGGTGTCGGCGACGAAGGAGGCTTTGCGCCGCACCTGCGCAGCAACGAGCAGGCGGTCGAACTCGTGCTCCGTGCAGTGGAGCGCGCGCGCTTCCGCCCCGGGGAGGACATCGTGCTCGCGCTCGACCCGGCAGCGACTGAGCTGTACGAAGATGGGCAGTACCGGCTACGGGGCGAAGGGCGCGTCCTTTCGTCCAGTGAGCTGAGTGATTTGTGGGAGACCTGGACGTCTCGCTATCCGATCGTCTCGCTCGAGGACGGGCTGGCGGAGGACGACTGGGATCACTGGGCCGAGCTCACCACCAGGCTGGGTACTCGCGTCCAGCTCGTCGGCGACGACCTGTTCGTGACCAACAAGGCGCGGCTGCGCCATGGGATCGACTTCGGGGTGGCGAACGCTATCCTGGTCAAGCCGAACCAGATCGGCACGCTGACCGAGACGATGGACACCATCGACCTCGCGCGCCGGCACGGCTATGCGACGGTCATTTCCCACCGCAGCGGTGAGACGAGCGACAGCTTCATCGCCGATCTGGCCGTTGCAGTGAACGCTGGCCAGATCAAGACCGGCGCGCCGGCCCGCATGGATCGAGTCGAGAAGTACAACCAGTTGTTGCGGATCGAGGAGGAGCTCGGCACGGCAGCGCACTACGCGGGTTGGCGAGGCTTCCCGGCGCGCCTGCGCACTCGCCGCTGAGCCGCCTGCGTGTGGCAACAGACGGTGCGACGGATAAGAGCGTCGCACCAGCCGCGCGGCCTGGCTCACCGATACTCGCGCCCTGTGGTCGGATCAGGGCATGCCGCCAGGCCAGGGGCCGGCCTGCTCCACTACCGCGGCCGCCCGCAGCACATTCACCTCGTCCCAGGGGCGCCCGGCGAGCTGCAGGCCCAGTGGCAGCCGCTCGGCCGTCAACCCGACCGGCACCGTGATCGCCGGCCAGCCCAGCGCGTTGAAGGGCGCGGTGAACCACGTATTGCGCGCGGGATTCCCAAGCTTCGGGGCACCGTACGGCACCGTCGGCGTACTCAGCAGGTCGACCTGCTTGAAGATTTGCTGGCAGCGATTGCGGAGTACCTGGCGGAGTTGCTGCGCTCGCACGAAATCGGCCGGCCCGTAGGCGAAGGACGAGAGGATACGGAGCCGCATGAACTCGCCGTACTCCTCCAGGCGCTCCCGAAGCCAGGGCAAGTGGTAGGCGACCGCCTCCTGGGCAAGCAGCGCACCGTTGAGCACGCGCAGCCGGCTCAACTCAGGGAGATCCAGCTCGACGAGGGTGGCGCCTGCGCCTCGCAGCGCTGCCAGCCCGGCCTCCCAGGCTGCCAGCGCCTCGGGGGATCCCAGGGGCTCGCCGCTCCCGTCGTCACGCAGCACGCCGACGCGCAAGCCCTCCACACCGCCACGCAACGCCGCCTCGGCATCGGGGAGTGGAACTGGGCGCGTCCGTCCGTCCCGCGGGTCGTGCCCGGCCAGTGCCTGGAAGAGCAGAGCAGCGTCGACAACGCTGCGGGCTATCGGCCCCAGGTGGTCGAGCGACCAAGCAAGCGGGACAGCGCCGTACAGGCTGACCCGCCCGAAGGTCGGCTTGAGCCCGACCAGGCCACAGAGCGCAGCCGGTATCCGGACCGAGCCACCGGTGTCGGAGCCGAGCGCGGCGGCGACCAGCCCGTCTGCGACGGCTGCGGCTGAGCCGCTGCTCGACCCGCCGGTGTCGTGGTCCAGGTTCCAGGGGTTACGCGTGGGGCCGTAGTGGGCGTTGTTCGAGGCTGGCGAGTAGGCGAATTCCGAGAGTCGCGTCTTGCCCACGATGACCGCACCCGCCGCGCGCAGCCGCTCGACGGCCGCCGCGTCGAAGCCTGGCTCCCAGGCTGCCAGGATCTTGGAGCCAGCGGTCGTGACTGTACCGGCCATGGCCAGGAGATCTTTGACCGCGATGGGGATGCCGTGCAGTGGGCCACAGTCTCTGCCCACTGTGAGGTCTCGATCGGCCTGCCGGGCGGCGGCCAGCGCCTCCTCGGCTAGCACGAGCTGGAAGGCGTTGAGCACTGGGTTCCGCTCCTGGATCCGGGCCAGTGCCTGCTCGGTCAGCTCGAGCGAGGAGACCTCGCGGCGCCGGAGTTGGCCGGCCAGCTCCAAGAGGGTGGGATAGCCGGGCATGCGTCTCGTGGTCACGGCTGACGCCGAGGCTGGAGGTGCAGTCGCAGGCCCCGCCTGTGGCGGCGTGTCCACGACACCCCACGGCTCGAGATACTCAGGCGTCGCATCCGCTGGAGCCTCCTCGACGATCCGCTGGAACGCCTGCGCGGTCGCCAGGAACCCGCGCTCGGCCACCAGCTCCAGCGTGTCGTCGGTCACCCGGATGCCGGCCTGCGCGAGGTTCACCCGTATGCGGGCCAACAAGCCGCTCAGCTCCTCACGCGCTGTCATTGAATACCCCTTCCCGGCATACAATCGTTCGTGGAGTACCCCCTGCCTCTCAGCCCGCTCCCTTGGCGGACGGTCGATCGCTTCGCCCTTCTCGATGGCGCGCACTGCCTGGTAGTATGAGCCGCGAGCGAGTTCGCTCCTGGCGTCGAGCAGACGGTGCCGCCACGTGACTGAAGGGCGCGATCGGTCGCCCGAGCCGGATTCTACTTGGTAACCGCCAGTGCCTCGATAGCGGCACGGCACACGGGCGCAGCGAGAAAAGGGTCAGCTGGCCAGTTTGTCGGTCGAGAGATCTCTCCGCCCGGCAGCCGGGAGCGGGCGCTGCGCGTTCGAGCTGCCCGTGCTCGCGCGGGCAGCAAGCCGGAGAGGGGGACAGGGTGACGCAAGGGCCGCTCAACCCGGCGGTGCTCCGGGCGCTCCAGACACTGAATACGCCGACGGTCGCCAACGCGATCGAGACGTTCAATATCCGGCCGCGGAATCAGGGGTTTATGGACTCGAGCGTGCGCTGCATGTTGCCCGGCCTGGGCGTGATGGTGGGCTATGCCGTGACGGCCAAGATCCGGGCAGCCCAGCCACCGGCTCCCGGTGCGGCTGTCCCGCGCCGCCGGATGTGGGAGTACATCTGCTCGATCCCGGAGCCGCGCGTCGTCGTGGTTCAAGACCTCGATGACCCGCCGGTCGGCTCCTTCTGGGGCGAGGTGAACGCCAACATCCACCGCGCGCTCGGCTGCGTCGGCACGGTGACCAACGGCGGCGTGCGCGATCTGGACGAGGTGGAGCAGCTCGGCTTCCACCTGTTCGCCTCTCGGGTGCACGTCTCGCACGCCTACGTCCACGTGGTCGAGATCGGCACGCCGGTCGAGGTCGGCGGGCTGACGGTCCATCCCGGCGACCTGCTGCACGGCGATAAGCACGGCGTGATCCAGATCCCGCTCGAGATCGCGCCTGACCTCTTCCGAGCGGCCAAAGAGGTGGAGGCACGCGAGCGGCGGATCATCGAGGTGTGCCAGTCGCCCGACTTCAGCCTCGAGAAGCTGAGCGAGCTGTACGGCTGAGTTTCCGCTAGCTCCAGCGGCACTCCAGCGATGGCGGGTGCAGCAGCGTCTGCATGACGACGCAGTACTGTTCGCTCTTCTCACGCAGCGCCTCGAGCTGCTCCGCGGTCGCCTGCGGCGCCTCGACATCAAAGCGCACCCGGATCGCCTGGAAGCCGACCGGCACATCCTTCGCGATGCCGAGCGTGCCGCGCAGGTCCAGGTCACCCTCGACCGTCACCTCGATACGCTCGAATGGGATGCCCATCGCGGTGGCGACCATCTGGCAGGTGAGCTGGGCGCACGCCGCGAGCGCCCCGAGCAGCAGGTCGCCAGAGCAGGCTGCCATCCCCGAGCCGCCGACTCCGGCGTGGGCTTCGGCCTGGTAGATCGCGCGGCCGATGTCAACCGAGCAGCTGAGCGGAGAGTCGACCTGGCTCCCGGTTGCTTGGAGCGTGATCTGCGCTGCCTCCGGGTCGCTGCGATACCGCTCCTTGAGCGGCCGCTGGATCGAGCGGAGATCCATCGAACTACCTCCGGTCATGCCTGAGTGTGCCTCGTGTCCCTTCCAGTGGAACAATCATGCCGTGGATCGTATGCCGGGCGCCATGCGAGGCGGGTTCACGATGAGCGAGCGGCGGGAGACGACCCACCTTCGGATCGGTGAGCTGGCCAGGCGAGCCGGTGTCAACTCCAGGACGATCCGCTTCTATGAGGCGATCGGCCTCGTGCCGAAGCCGGCGCGGCTGCTGAACGGCTACCGCGTTTACGACGAGCGCGACCTTGAGCGGCTGCGCTTCATCCGGCGGGCACAGGCGCTCGGCCTGACCCTGGAGGCGATCCGGGATATCCTGGCGCTGCACGATACCGGGAGCCGGCCCTGCTGCCGGGTCCGCGAGCTGGCTGGGCAGCGGCTCGCCGAGATCGACCGCCAGATCAGTGAGCTCCAGCGGCTGCGTTCTGAGTTGGCTGCACTGGTGGAGCGTGTGACGCAGGCGACGCAGCCGGAGGCCAGTGGCGGCGTCTGCCCGGCAATCGAAATCGCGGGGCCGGAGCTGGATCCGACAACGGCTCCCGACTTGATCGCCTCTCGGGCACGGCGCTGACGCGAGCGCACTGGAAGCGGCCGGGGTGGACGGCGCCTCATCGATACCAGGCACGCTCACCTCGGCGGACCGGCTCGGCCGTGCCCGCGGCTGATCCCGCGTACCCCACGAGTCACCAGGAGGACTTGACCTTCCAGTGCACTGGAAGGTGTAGGCTGGCCAGGTGAGGGAGAGCGAGCGATCGGATTCAGGCACCGATTACTCGCTCGACCGAGCCGGCTGCGCTCTGCTGGAGCGGATCCAATGAGGAGATATGTGCCATGAACGAGGGATTCTCGCCCCAGCCGGTCAATTCCCAGGCGTCGGCAGTGGATGCAGCGCTGCTGGCGAACGGCCGGCGTACGAGGAAGCTCCACCTTAAGGTCGGTGGGATGCACTGCTCGCTGTGTACCGCCTCGATCGAGCGGGCGGTCGGGCGGCTCGACGGCGTGCGCTCGGTCCATGTGAGCATCGCTCACGAGGAGGTGCTTGTCGAGTACGAGCCGGAGCGGGTCGCACCGGCGACCATCGAAGCCGCGCTTGAAGCGATCGGCTTCTCCGTCCGGGCGCCTGACGAGCAGCTGGCGCTGCTCGAAGAGGAGCGAGAGCTTGCCACCGCGCGGCGCAAGGCGCTGCAGGCGGCGATCCTTCTCGCGGCAGCGTCGGCGCTGATGCTGGTGAGCGCGCTCTTCGGGCCGAGCCGGACTCGCATGCTCGTCATGGCGGCTCTGGCATTGTATGTGGTCGGCGGGCCGGCGCGGTTCATCGTGGCCCGCAACGGGTGGCAGTCGATCCGCCGCGGCATCCTCAACCAGGACGTACTGGCCTCGGCTTCGGCGCTGGCGGGCCTCATCGGCGGGCTCGTCGGGCTAGCGGTGCCGGCTCTCCCGGCGGGCGAGTTCTTCGGCGCGACGGTGTTCGTCCTGGCGTTCCACCTGATCGGCGGGTATACCTCCGTCCTCGTCCATGTGCGAGCGTCGCAGTCGGTACGGCGGCTGCTGGCGCTCGTTCCACCGGTCGCCCGTCGGGTCGCGGCGGACGGCAGCGAGGTCACCGTGCCGGTCGACCGGCTGGCCGTCGGCGATCTCGTGCGGATCCGCCCCGGCGAGCGGATCCCGGTCGATGGCCGCGTCGTGGAGGGAGCCTCGTCGGCCGATGAGAGCCTGGTGACGGGCGAGTCGGTGCCGGTCGACAAGCTGCCCGGCAGCGAGGTCATCGGTGGCGCGCTCAACCTGACCGGAGCACTAGTCGTTCAGGTGACGCACGTTGGCCCCGACACGTTCCTCCAGAGCGTGGCCCGGCAGGTCGCCGAGGCGCGAGCGATGAAGCCAGGGATCTTGCGGCTCGTCGATCAGGTGCTCCTGGTCTACGTGCCCACCGTGTTCGGCGCGAGCGTGCTCGGCTTGCTCCTCTGGACGGCTGGAAGTTGGCTGGTCTCCGGCGACGTTGACCTCCTTCGGGCGAGCTTCGCCGCGCTCGGCGCGCTGATCATGGGGTATCCCTGCGCGCTGGGCATGGCGACACCGCTCGCGCTCATCCGCGCCTCGGGCGAGGCGGCGGCGCGCGGCATCCTGATGCGCTCAGGGGAGGCATTCCAGGTGTTCCGCACCGTGCGCGCCATTGCCTTCGACAAGACCGGTACGCTCACGGAGGGGAAGCCTGCGCTCGCCGGTTGCCACGCCCTGGCCGGCACGCCGAGTGATCTCCTGAAGCTGGCCGCGAGCGCGGAGCACCCGTCCGAACACCCGCTGGCTCGAGCGATCGTGAGCGCTGCCCGCCAGCAGGGCATCCAGCTCAGCGAGCCGGATGGGTTCATGGCCGAACCCGGGCGAGGGGTCCGGGCAAGGGTCGAAGGGCATGACGTCCTCGCCGGTACATCGCGCTTCCTGTCAGAGCAGGGGATCGACCCAGCTCCCCTGCATCCCCTGGTCGAGCGCGTCCAGAGCGAGGGCCAGACCGCCGTCCTGGTGGCGGTCGATGGCCAGGTTGCCTGTGTGCTCGGGCTCGCGGACCGGGTGAAGGCCGATGCTCGCGCGACGATCGAGGCTTTTCGGCGGCGAGGGATCGAGCCGATCCTGCTGTCGGGGGATCATCGTCGCGTGGCGAACGCAGTGGCGGCCGCCGCTGGGATCGAGGTGGTGAAGGCCGAGATGCTGCCTGCGGACAAGGCGGCAGCCATCCGCGAGCTCCAGCTGCGGGGCGTGCGCGTCGCGATGGTCGGTGACGGCATCAACGATGCCCCCGCGCTCATGCAGGCCGACGTCGGTATCGCGATCGGCGCTGGAGTCGACATCGCTATCGACGCTGCCGACATCGTGCTCATCGGCAATCGGCTCTCGGCGCTCGTCGACGCCTACGAGCTCGCCCGCCGGAGTTACCGGCTGACAGCGACCAACGTCGCGCTGGCCCTGGTCTTCAACGGCGCGGGCATCGCGGCCGCCGTGACCGGGCTCATCACGCCGGTCTGGGCCATGGCAGCGATGGCGGTCAGCGTGAGCCTGGTGCTGGCGCACTCCTTCGCCGGCCGGCTCCTGCCCCGGCCCAGGCCCTCGGCGCAATCCGCTCCGCCACTGCGTATGGCCTACCTGTTCACGGTCCCGACGATCCACTGTGAAGGGTGCTATCGGAGAATTGAGAGGAAGCTCCGTCGTTGCACCGGCGTGCTCGACGTCGAAGGGGAGGTTCCCGAGCGGCGCGTGCTGGTCATCGTCGAGCGAGGGCGAGCGCGTGCGGAAGAGCTGCGCGCCGAGCTGGAGCGGCTCGGCCACGAGGTGGCCGGCGTCGAGGTGATCGAGCGGGTCGGTGAGCGGTCTTGAGCTTGGATCGGCCTGCGGGTACGCTTGGCGGCGATCCGGGCATTCATGGGGTGGAGCGCGGGGCGCAGACGATGGTGGAGGGAGCCGGGATCGCGGGAGCGCGGCCGAGCGTGCTGGATCGCAGCCTGCGCTGGCTGCTCCTGGGGTGCGCCGGCTGGATCATCCTGCTGAGCGGCATCGTGGTCGCTGGTTTTCTCCTGGTCGCCCTCCCGCTGGCTGCCCTGATCGTCGCGAGCTTCGCCGCTGTGCTGCTGGTTCCCGCTTATGCTGCGCTTATCCTTGCTCTCGATCCGCGCGAGCCTGAGCCGGCCGTGCTCCTGGCTGCCGCCTTCTTTTGGGGCGCCTTCGTCGCTGCACTGGCGTCCGTCCTGGCAGAGTTGTTGGCAGGAGTCGCGCTCACGGTCGTCCTGGGCAGCGTGGTGGCAGATGCCCTCGGCTCGTCTGTCGTGGCGCCGGTCGTCGAGGAGAGTGCGAAGGGCAGCGCGCTCGCCTTGCTGTTCCTGCTGGCACGCCACGAGTTCGACGACGTGGTCGACGGGATCGTCTACGGCGCGCTGGTCGGGCTCGGCTTCGCCATGGTCGAGAACATCCTCTACTTCGCTGGCGCGTACTTGGAGAGCGGACTGGTCGGCGTCGGGGTGCTGTTCTTCCTGCGCAGCGTGCTGGGCGGGCTGGCCCACTCCCTGTTCACCAGCGCCACCGGCATCGGGCTGGGGCTCTACCGCCAGGCCGCGCCGCGCAAGCGCCGCCTGCTCTGGCCGGTGGCCGGTTTTGGCGTTGCGGTACTCCTGCACGCGTTGTGGAACGGTGTCACGACACTGCTACAGGTCACCGATCTGGCTCAAGAGAACCCGCTCCTCACCCTGGGGATCGTCCTCGCTCTGCCACTGGCGTTGACGGTGCCTGGCCTGCTCACCCTGATCGTCCTTGCAGTGGCCGGCGGGCGGCGGGCGGCCCGCCTTATCCGCGAGCAGCTCGCGGACGAGGTGGAGCACGGCACGGCGCTGCCGGAAGACCTCGATACCCTGGCGCGCCCCTGGGCGCGGCGACGGCGGCTGTGGCGGGCGCTGAGACGCGGCGGTCTGCGCGCCTGGCTGCTCCAGCGCCAGCTCGACGAGCTGCTGGTCGACCTCGCCTTCCGCAAGTGGCATCTGGCCCGCGGAGACCGCCTCCCGCGCTTCCTGCAAGCCTACAGCGAAGAGCGCTACCGGGAGCGCATCGCCGCGCTCCGGGCACGCCTGGAGCAGCCCGACGGGGCGACGGGCCGGCATCCGGTCTGACCAACCCGGGTGGTACACTTCCTCTTCGATGCAGTCTGAGTAGGCGGGCCTGGCCATGACGGCGGCGTCACAATTCACAATCCATCCCCAGCGCGTCCGGCCGGCGCTGCCACGCAGCCGGCGCCCCTCGACCCTGCACGACTTCACGCTGGCCGAGCTCGAGGGGTGGCTGGTCGAGCGGGGCCA
>CALKCJ010000024.1 GCA_938082375.1 uncultured Thermomicrobiaceae bacterium | reverse complement strand
TCAAGGAGCGGCCCGAGGTCAGGGAGCACGAGGTCGGGAACCGGCTCAGCGCCCCCTACGTCGGCTAGTGTGGCGACGCCCGTGAGGACGAGCGCGGTCCGGAAGCCGGCGCGCTGCCCGGCCAGCACGTCGGTATCCAGTCGGTCGCCGATGACCAGTACTTGAGCCGGCTCGACGCCCAGCAGCGCGGCGGCGCGGAGCATGATGCCCGGCTCCGGCTTGCCGATTACCACTGGCGTGACGTCGGTCGCCGCGACCAGCGCGGCGATGATCGCCCCTGCCCCCGGAATCAGGCCCTCCTCGGAGGGGAACGTCTTGTCCGGGTTGGTGGCCACATAGTACGCTCCCCGGCGGATCGCCAGCGTCGCGATCCGCAGCTTGTCGTAGGTGAGACTGAAGTCTGCCCCGCTCACCACCACCTCGGCGTCGACCTCGGCCGGGGTGAAGTAGCCGTCGCCCAGGATGGCTTCCCGCAGTGATTCCATACCGACGATGTAGACGCGCGTACCGCGAGGATAGCGCTGCTCCAGCCAGGCACGGGTCACGAGACTAGAGGTCAGGATCCGCTCCGCCGGAGTCGAGATCCCCATCCCGGCCAGCTTCTCGGCGTACTGTGCGGGCGTGCGGGTGGAGTTATTGGTCACCATCGCGTAGGGGACGCCGCAGCGGTCGAGCTCTGAGAGCAGCTCGCGCACATAGGGTAGCCGCGTGTTGCCGCGGTAGAGCACACCGTCCATGTCGAAGACGAGCGCACGCACGTCGCGGAGGACGTCGGCGATCTCGGTTTTCCCGCTCAGAACCACCGTCACCTGGCACCTCCCATTGCCGCTCTCCGCGCTGCGGATAGCTAGCTCGCCCCTCAAGAGCCGGCGACCCTGGCGTCCCCGACCCGACCCAGTGCCGTACCGGCCGATCGCCGGGAACACGGCTTTGGTGAGCGTGCATCGCGACTTGACGCCCACCGCCCCTTCGGCGAGCATAGCATAGCCCTGGCAGGAGCCTTCGGATCTATCTGCCGGGCACACAGTCTAGAGGAACCAGCAGAAACGTGCGCCGACAGGCGAGGAGGTCGCGAGACGATGGGTGCAGAACCTCGGATCGACGCGGCGCTGGCCGAGCAGGTCCTGGCAGAGATTCGCCAGGACGAGGTGATCGCATTCCTACGCGATCTCGTGCGGATCCCAACCGTCAATCCACCGGGTGACGTCCGTGAGGCTGCGGACTACTGCAGGCAGAAGCTGGCGCTGGAAGGCTTCGAGACCGAGCTCGAGACCGCAGAGCCCACGAAGCCCAACCTGATCGCCTGGCTGCGTGCCGGAGACGGGCCAACGCTCCTCTTGAACTCGCATCTCGATGTCGTCCCGGTTGGCGAGGAGGCGGCCTGGACACACCCGCCCTTCGCGGCGGAGATCGCTGGGGGCAGGATCTACGGCCGGGGCGCCAACGACGACAAGGCCAGCGTCACGGCGCAGGTGATGGGGGCCATCGCGCTCAAGCGGTCGGGCGTGCCGCTGCGGGGAACGCTGATCGTCAACGAGGTGGCCGACGAGGAGGTCGGTGGCCGGCTCGGGGCATACCTGATCGCCGAGCGGGCCGACGTCAGGCCGGACTACGTGATCGTGGGCGAGCCGACACTGAACCGCATCTGCGTGGGTGAGCGCGGGGGCGTCGGCATCCGCGTGGTGGTGTACGGCCGGACAGCACACGGCGCGCTGCCCTGGGAGGGGGTCAACGCGATCGAGGGGATGGCCAAAGTCATCACCGCGTTGCAGCAGGAGCTGTGGCCACGGCTGGAGCGGAAGACCCACCCGTACTTCGCCCATGCCTCGGCCACCATCAGCCTGATCGAGGGCGGGGTCAAGACCAACGTGGTGCCCGATCGCTGCTCCATCTTCATCGACCGGCGGCTGATCCCAGGCGAGACGCCAGAGGAGGCGATCGCCGAAGTGCGCGAGGTGGCTGAGCGGGCCGCGGCTGGCGTGCCGGGCTTGCGGGTCGAGGTCGGCCTCGCGCGGGAGTGGGGCGGTCGCCCGGCGGTGATGTGCCCGCCGGAGAGCCCGGTGGTGCAGGGTATGCTCGCGGTCAACCGCTTCCTCGGCCTGGACACCGAGCTGACCGGGTTCAGCATGGGGACGGATGGCCGCTTCTTCGCTGCCAAGGGCTACCCAACGATCATCTACGGCCCCGGTGACCCCTCGCTGGCTCACAAGCCAAACGAGTGGGTCGGTATCGATGAGGTGATGACCGCGACCAGGGCGTACGCGCTGGCCGCGCTGGCGTTCCTCGGCGCGGCAGGCTAGGGGACGGATCTGCTTGCCTCGCTCACCTGCCGAGAAGCCTCGTACTCGGCGAGCGTCGCCTCGTTCGGTGGATAGACACCGACGATGCTGCTGCCCGCCATCACCTTCCGGTAGATGAACGCTTCGAGCCGCTCCTGCTCGTAGGCGGCTCGCGCGACTTCCTCGACGACCGAGCGCGGGATCACGATCACTCCTTCGGCATCCCCCACCATCACGTCGCCGGGCAAGACGGCCACGCCACCGCAGGCGATGGGGACGTTGATGTCCGCCGGGTGGTGGATGCTGATCGAGAGGTTCGCGTTCTGCCCGCGGGCGTAGGCCGGGATGCCCAGCTCGCGGATCTCCGGCGTGTCGCGGAAGGCACCGTCGGTGACGATGCCCGCCGCGCCGCGGGCCTTGATCCGCGCGGCCAGGATGTTGCCCAGCACACCCGCTCGCGTGTCTCCCCGCGCGTCGATGACCAGCACCTCGCCAGGGCCGACCGACTCGACCGCGATCCGCTGCTTGTTCGTCAGGTTGTCAAATTCGCCGGTGGGCTCCAGGTCTTCGCGCACCGGGATGTAGCGCAACGTGAACGCCTGGCCGACCAGTCGCAGATCGGGGCGCAGTGGCCGGACATCGTGCATGAACAGGTTGCGAAAGCCTCGGCGGTACAGCTGGGTGCTCAGCGTCGCCGTGCTGACGGCACGCAGCAGCTCGAGGATCTCCGGGTCGACGGGCTGCGCCTGCCGGGCCTCCGACATCGCTATCCTCCCTTCAGAGCTCGACCTCTCGAAGAGACCGCCGGCTATCGTATCACGGGCGAGTTGTACCGGTCGCCTGTCGTCGGTCACGCCAACGCAGCACGAGGGCGGCGAGAATTGCCAGGATCGGCCACAGCCACCAGAGGAAGACGACCGACATCACGACGATCTCGACAACTCCGCCGATGAACCGGAGCGAGGCGCGCCAGGCACGCTCGACAGCGCGGGCGAAGTCGAACGCTGGGCCTCCTGGCTCCTGCGGCGCGGGTATCGGAAGGAGAGTAATAGTCGCTTGTGCGTAGGCGATGCGTCGCTCAAGGTACTGCTTGCGCCCGGTCACCTGTTCGATCTCGTAGCGAATCCGGCTCAGCTCCTGCTCGACCCGCAGAATCTCCTCGATCGTGGTGGCCCGGTCGAGCAGCGCCAGGTAGCGCTGTTCTGTCGCCCGGAGGTTCCGCAGCCGGGCGTCAAGGTCCAGGTACTCCTCAGTCACGTCCTGGCTCTGGAGCTGCTCGCGCTCCACCTTGACGACGAGCGGGCTCGTGCGCACCTGGTTGAGAAACTGATCGAAACGCTCGGACGGTACCTGTACAGTAAGGACGGCTGTGCCGGCCGTCTTGTCATCCCCCTGGGCGTAGGTGGAGGAGCTGAGCACGAAGCCCCCAGCGTCGACCGTCAGCTGCCGGATCGCGACGAGCGCTTGGCCGACGTCGCTCACGCTGAGCGAAAGTTCGGCCGTCCGGATGACGAAGCGGTCGAAGATACCGAGAGGAGTGGCTCCGGTGGACGCTGGCACGCTCATCTCCGGAGCGCCCGCCGCTGGCGCCGGGCGTGCCTGGTCAGTGACGACTGCGGTCGATGCTACTCCGGGCTGTACGGGCTGCGCTGCTGGTCGCTCGCTCCGGCTGCAAGCCGTTGCCAGGGCCAATGCGACCAGCAGCAAGAGGAGCAATGCGACGAGCAAGGGTGCGGTGCGAGTCGATCCCATCTTCAGCCTCCTCCTTGTGTGAGGCTCTGCTGTCATCGTTGAAGACGCCAGAGGCGAAGAGGGGGTTCCCTTTTGGTGGCGTGGCTCGCCGTTCGGGGCGAGTGACGGCCGCTTTTGGGCGAGTGATGAGCCGATGCCCCTTTCTGTCCTAGGGCTTATCCACGTACGGAACAGGTAGGCTCTGTCCGCTGGGCCGCTCGGTAGGGCTGGCTGGATTGCCGAGAACCGGCCACGGATACCCGGCCGTCGGCGACCGCAGGCCGAACTGTGCGGAGTGCAGGCGGTACTGGTTCTGCGACCGCACTCGAGGAGGCGTCAGCGCCGGAAGAAGAGGTTGAGCGCGATGGTGAGGATGATGCTGAGGAGGAGCATCGTCGCCAGTGGGATATAGATCGTCACGTTGTCGCGCTGGTAGACGATGTCGCCCGGCAGCCGGCCGAGGTAGGGCAGGCGACCGGCCAGCAGGAGCAGCAAACCGATGACGACCAGCACGATGCCGAGTGCGATGATGGCTTTGGCTAGTGGATCGATCCCGCTCATCTCTCGTCCCGTGTCAGTCACCCGGCGGCCTGCCGTGAAGCGACCTGTCGCTGGGCAGCCCGAGCGCGGAAGGCCCGGATGCTATCGCTCGCCGAACAGCTCTCCGAGGTGCGCCGCAATGTCGAAGATGAGCATCATGAGCACGGGTACCAGCAGCAGGACGACTGGGATCAACAGGAATTTGACGACCTCGACTAAGATGGAATCGAGCTCCATGTGTCGCCCCTTCGGCAGGCCTGACTCCCTGCTTCGCGCGTGCACCCTCTCTGCTATGGTGGCCACCTGCAACCTTTGGCTGCACAGACCCGTGGCGGCGCAGGGCCGGAGGGGCGAGCGGCAATTATCGCTCGCCCCTCTGCTTGGTCTCCCGATTCTACGCGACGACCTCGGCTTCCGTAAGCACGCTGCGGATGCTCAGGTTGCCGTCCGGCCCGAGGTCCACCAGCACTGTTTCGCCGTCGCGGATTTCGCCGCGCAGCAGCTTGGTCGCCAACGGGTCGAGCAGCTCGCGCTGGATGACGCGCTTCAGCGGCCGCGCGCCGAAGACCGGGTCGTAGCCGCGCTCGGCAAGCAGCTCCTTGGCCCGCGGCGTGATCTGCAAGGTGAGGTCGCGATCGCGTAGCCGGTTGCGCACCTGGCGGAGCTGGATCTCGACGATCTCAGCGAGCTGCTCACGGGTAAGTGGCTTGAAGATGATGATCTCGTCGATCCGGTTCAGGAACTCCGGCCGGAAGTGCGCCCGTACTGCCTCCATCACCCTACGCCGGATCTCCTCCTCACCCTGCGGGCCGCTGGCCTGGATGTACGAGGAGCCGAGGTTGCTGGTCATGATGATGACCGTGTTGCGGAAGTCGACGGTGCGTCCTTGCCCATCGGTCAGCCGTCCGTCGTCCAGCACCTGGAGCAGCACATTGAACACCTCCGGGTGCGCCTTCTCGATCTCATCGAAGAGCACCACTGAATATGGCCGCCGGCGCACCGCCTCGGTGAGCTGGCCACCCTCCTCGTACCCGACGTAACCCGGTGGTGCGCCAATCAGTCGCGACACCGTATGTCGCTCCTGGTACTCAGACATATCGATCCGCACCATCGCCCGCTCGTCGTCGAAGAGGAACTCGGCCAGTGCTCGAGCCAGCTCGGTCTTACCGACCCCGGTCGGGCCCAGGAAGATGAAGCTCCCGAGCGGCCGGTTCGGATCCTGCAGGCCGGCCCGCGCCCGGCGAATCGCGTTCGACACCGCCTGCACCGCTTCGTCCTGGCCGACCACCCGCTCGTGCAGTCGCTCCTCCATGTGGATCAGCTTCTCGGTCTCGCTCTCCATCAGCTTCGCCACCGGGATGCCCGTCCAGGCGCTGACGACTTCAGCGATGTCGTCAGCGTCCACCTCTTCCTTGAGCAGCCGGCCGTGCGTCTGCACCTCGCTCAACCGGCGCTCCTCCTGCCGGAGTTGCCGCTCCAGCTCGACTAGCCGGCCGTACTGCAGCTCCGACGCACGCGCGTAGTCAGCCTGGCGCTGCGCCTGCTCGATCTCGTGGCGGGTCTGCTCGATCTGCTGCTTCAGCTCGCTGATGCGCTGCAGCGCCTGCCGCTCCTGCTCCCACTGGGAGCGTAGTACCTGCTCCTGCTCCCGCAAGTTGGCCAGCTCCCGCTCCAGCTCCTGTAGCCGCTGACGCGAGGCCTCATCGCGCTCCTTGCGCAGCGCTTCACGCTCGATCTCGAGCTGGGTGATCCGGCGCAGCAGCTCGTCCAGCTCAGCCGGCATGCTGGTGATCTCCATCCGCAGCCGCGCCGCCGCCTCGTCGACGAGGTCGATGGCCTTGTCCGGAAGGAAGCGGCTGGTGATGTAGCGGTGCGAGAGGACTGCGGCTGCGACTAAGGCGGAGTCGAGGATACGCACCTGGTGGTGGAGCTCGTAGCGCTCCCGCAGCCCGCGCAGGATGCTGATCGTCTCCTCGACTGTCGGCTCGTCGACGTAGACCGGCTGGAAACGCCGCTCCAGTGCCGGATCCTTTTCGATGTGCTTGCGGTACTCGTCGAGCGTGGTGGCGCCGATGGCGTGGAGCTCACCGCGCGCCAGCATCGGCTTCAGCATGTTCGAGGCGTCCAACGCCCCTTCGGCGGCGCCGGCACCGACGACGGTGTGCACCTCGTCGATGAAGACGATGATCTCGCCCTCGGCCTGCTGGATCTCGTTGAGGACAGCCTTCAACCGCTCCTCGAACTCACCGCGGAACTTCGCGCCCGCCACCATCGCGGCCAGGTCGAGCTGGACGATCCGCTTGTCTTTCAACCCTTCGGGCACGTCGCCGCGCACGATCCGCTGGGCCAGACCCTCGACGATGGCGGTCTTGCCCACGCCCGGATCGCCGATCAACACCGGGTTGTTCTTCGTCCGGCGCAGGAGAACCTGGATGACGCGACGGATCTCCTCGTCCCGGCCGATCACCGGGTCGAGCTTGCCCTGCCGGGCCAGCGCGGTCAGGTCGCGCCCGTAACGCTCCAGTGCCTGGTACGTGCTCTCGGGCGTCGGCGTCGTGACTCGCTGGGCCCCACGGATCTGGCTCAAGGCCGCGAGGACGCGCTCGCGGGTCACGCCGAGCCGCGCCAGCGCCTGGACGCCTGGCGATCGCGGCGCCGCGTCCAACGCGGCGAGCAACAGGTGCTCGGTGCTGATGTACTCGTCACCGAACGCCTGGGCCTCCGCATCGGCTCGTTCGAGGACTCGTCGCAGTACTGGTGAAACTGATGGCTGCGCTGCGTACTGCAGTCGCGGTAACCGCTCGACGGCCCGCTCCAGCTCGGCGGCGACCGTGCGCGGATCGAGCTGCAGCCGCAGCAAGACCTGGGGCACGACCCCATCAGCCTGCGCGGCCAGCGCGTGCAGCACGTGTTCGACGTCGAGTTGGGCGTGCTGGTGGGTTTCGGCCGCCCGCTGGGCGGTAAGCAGCGCCTCTTGGGCCTTTTCGGTAAATCGCTGTGCGCTCATGACAGGAACCGATTCCTCCTGCTATCAGGTCGATAGAACACGTGACCTGGGACTGGCACGGTGAAGCGAGGCGGTGCTACTGCTCTACACTAGCCCCGAGCTCCTGCAGTATCGAATCGATCTCCGCGACGATACTGTCGAAGATCCGGTCGTACTGCTCGGAAATCGCGAGGCACCGATCGCGAAGCTGGCGAAGGCGCGTCGTCAGCCCCAGCGCGAGCTGGACACCTGCCAGGTTCACCCCGCGTTCCTCGACAAGATGCTTGACCTGGCGCAGTCGCTCCAGATCCTCGGTTGAGTAGAGGCGCAGGTTGCCCGGTGTCCGCGACGGTGCGACGAAGCCCTCGCGCTCGTACTTGCGCAGCGTCTGCGGGTGGAGCTCCAAGAGTCGCGCCGCAACGCTGATGACATAGAGCGGTTCAGATCGTCGCATAGCCTCTCCCCGCCTACCTCACCGACTTGACACACTGCGATTATAGCACATCTGATACGGAGTGTATCAAACCGATCGGAGCTCCTCTATGCTGTGCGGCCTGCACGTCGGGCGTTCCCCACCACGGCAGAGCGTGGAGGCGCTGGAGGTGGCCGTCGACTGCCGAGCGGCTAAGGCACCGGCTATCCTCGTGGCGGCAGTGATCGGCTGAGCTGTAGGCTGAGCGGCAGAGTAGGTGCCTCATCGATCTCGGACGCCCGCTGGAGTTCCTCTTCGAGGAGCGGCGTGCTCCCAAAGCTCAGTCGCACGACCGTGAGCAGCGTCCTCGCGTCCCGGCCACGGCGGAACGCCAGGTAGGCCCGGGCAGCGAGGACATACCCTGCCGGGGGCATGCTCCAGAATCCCGGGCAGCGAGTGAAATCGTAGCTGGCATCGATCTTCAGTGCGTGCAGGAATTCGCTCTCCGCGGCATGGTAGTCGCCTCGGCGCGCCAACTTGATCGCCCGGCTGGTTATTGCCTGGGCCGCGTTGAACCTCACGACGAGCGGCCGCTCCATCTCGCGGTGCCCCACCGGAGCAGCAGGAACCGACCAGGGGCGACGCGGCAAGCGCGCTGCTGGCTTGCGGGAGGGTTGGCGTGGCTCTGGTCGGGTGGGTAGCGTGCTCGGATGGCCGCGCTGGCGTCGAGCATGACGGGCAGCCGGACGAGCTACAGGGGCTGCCGCCGAAGCGAACAGCCGGCCATCGGTGGCTCGGCGCCGAGTAGATCGGCGCCGTTGCCAGAGGAGGCTTCCGAGCCCGAGCACGGCCGGATAAGTGGTGACCAGAGCCAACGCCGCGCCCATCGCCAGGAGTGCCGACAGTGGCCAGCGCCAGGCGTCGCGCGACGACCCTTGCGCGGCACGCGCCGGGCGAACGACCGCCACGTCGGGAGCCGCCCGGTCGACGGCGAGGCTTCCCGTCGTCCGGTTCTCACCTGGCGTGGCGAGGGCAGAAGGTATCGGTGTGGCCTCAGCCAGACGCTGGGGGAATTCGCTGCTGCCGGTGGCCGGGGCGAGTGCGGATCCGACGGGTAGTGCCGCTCGAGTGATGGCTGTGGCGGAGGGTTCCTGGGCGGTGTTGCCGCTGGCAAGCTGAGCGAAACCATAGTCGAGCAGAATCCGAGCGTCCTCGTACCAGGCTTCGACCGAGCTTCCGAGCACGATCGCGATGACGGCGTGGCCGTCGCGCTCCGCCGCCTCCATCAGGCAGTAGCCGCACCCGTCCGTGATACCGGTCTTGCCGCCGATGAGCCCTGGGTACGAGCCCACTAGCCGGTTCGACTGCTGAAGCGAGTAGCGCCCGTCCTGGTAGATCGGGCTGCTGATGATCCGGCGGAAGGTCGGGTTTTGGAGCGCCTCGCGGGTCACCAGCGCCAACTCGCGGGCGGTAGTACGATGCCCTGGCTGATCCAGCCCGTGCGGGTTGAGCAGCCGCGTGTCGCGGAGCCCCATTCGCTTTAACAGCAGATTTGCCCGCCGCATGAAACGGTCTACCGACTCCTGAGGCGAATCGCCAGGGAGTGCCCCGAGGTTACGCGCGATGGTCATGGCAGCGTCATTGCCCGAGGGCAGCAGGAGCCCATAGAGTGCCGTCTCGAGTGTCAGCTTGTCACCCGCTGCGAGGCCCATCGATGCCTCGCCGACGAGATCGGACGGCTCGACGGTGAGCATCTGATCCAGCGGCGCCGTCTCGAGCGCGACCAGTGCGGTCACGATCTTGGTCAGGCTGGCAGGCGCCCACGGTTCATCGGCGCGCTTTTCATACAGGACAGCACCGGTATCGGCGTCGATAACAATGGCGGACGCGGCCACGACCTCGGGCGCTGCCGCTCGGAGGGATACCGGATCGGAACCCAACGCGGTCGCCATCGCTGCGATGAGCGCGAACAGCCGGAAGACCCTGCTTGAAGCTCCTCCACCAGTCACATCGCCCATCCTCACTCGGCAGCCAGAGCAGCTCCCTGGCTGCGCGAGCGTCACGAACCGGTGCCGTCGAGTCACCATGCTAGCAGCTCGTGTGCGTACGTACAATAGCACGGATGATCGCATCGCCGCCAGTAGCGACCCTCCTGGCCCGGGTGATAGCATCGAGATATCGCGACAGGGTGGAACGACGGCCACGAGGGTCGTCGCCACCCGTCGAGTACTGGACGGAGGGCACTAATGGGGGCGAATTTCCCTGGCAAAGGTCGCGTTGCGGTGCTGCGCACCGCGCCGGACACCGTGCTGGGCGACATCGGCCGAGTGATGCAGATGGCGGGCTACGGGGCGGCGCTGCCGAAGGATCGCGACACAATCCTGAAGGTCAATATCACGTGGGATACCTGGTATCCCGGCTGTTCAACGACTCCCTGGCAGCTCGAAGGTGTCATCCGACGACTCAAGGCCGATGGTTATGGCCGCCTCATCGCCGCCCATAACCGCACGGTGGTGGTGGACGCGTACCGCGGTGAGCGCAACAACAAGCACAAGTACGTGGTGGACAAGTACGGCGTCGAGAACGTGCACCTCTACGAGCCGGACGTCGAGTGGGTCGTCTACGAACCCAAGCACGAGTTGACGGTGCTGCCAACGATCTTTCCCGAGGGGATCAAGATCCCGAAGCTCTTCCTCGGACGCAACATCATCCACCTGCCGACCGTCAAGACGCACGTCTTCACCACCATCACCGGCGCGATGAAGAACGCGTTCGGTGGCCTCCTGAACGAGCGGCGGCACTGGACACACGCCGTCATCCACGAGACACTCGTCGACCTGCTGACGATCCAGCAGGAAATCCACTCCGGTATCTTCGCGGTGATGGACGGTACCTTCGCTGGCGATGGCCCAGGCCCGCGCGCGATGCGTCCGCACGAGAAGGACATCATCCTCGCCAGCGCTGATCAGGTCGCGATCGACGCCATCAGCGCCAAACTTCAGGGCTTCGACCCGCTCTCGATCCCCTTCATTCGTCTGGCGCACGAGCGTGGGCTCGGTATCGGCGACCCGCGCGAGATCGAGGTGGTGGGTCTCGACATTTCGAACGAGAGCTGGGGTTTCGTCGCCGGTGACACGTTTGCCAGTAAGGGGCAAAAGCTGATCTACCACGGGCCGCTCAAGCCGTTCGAGAGCGTGCTGCTGCGCTCGCCGCTGGTGCCGTGGTCGTACTTCGCATCGAATTTCTACCACAATGTCTACTGGTATCCGGTACACGGCCGCCGCCGGGTGAAGCGGGCTTTGGAGAGCAAGTGGGGCCAGCTCTTCCTCAGCTACGACGATGGAAAGGTGGTGCTACCGGGGCCGGAACCGAGGGCGACGGCGCTTGCTGTCGCCGGCCTCGCCGGGTTGCTCTTCACCGTTCTGGCGCTGGGCCGCCGGCTGCGGGGCGCCTAAGCCCGACCAGGCCGAAGATTTGCGCTGGCCGGGTCAGGCGGTGACCTTAAAGAATAGTGGTCAGCCGGCGAGCGGGCTGGTGCTGGTCGAGCGTGAGCTCTTCGGCGTGCTATAATGGCACAGGGGCGTGTACGGACACTGAAGGGAGCGACGGGCGTGCAGCTGACCTGCCAGCAGGCGGAACTCCAGCGCGCTCTGGCGCACGTCTCGCGAGCAGTCGCGCGCAAATCCACACTGCCGGTGCTCAGCAACGTGCTGCTTTCGGCCGACGAGGGGCAAGTGCGCTTGGCTGCGACGAACCTGGAGATCGCGATTGCGGCGTCGCTCCCAGCGCGGGTCATCACCCCTGGTCGGCTCACTGTCCGCGCCGATTTGCTCACCGAGTTTATCAGCAGTCTTCCCAGCGACGAGGTGACCCTGCGGATGGAGCCTGGCTCCTTGACGCTGGCGGTAAGCTGCGGGTACTCCAAAGCGAACATCAAGGGTATCCCTGCCGAGGACTTTCCGACCTTGCCGGAGATCGGCGAGCAGGTACCGACCGCTCGGATCGACGGCGGTCTGCTCCGCGAAATGATCGCCCAGGTGGTCTTCGCTGCAGCGACTGACGACAGCCGGCCCGTGCTCGCAGGCGTGCTCGTCGAATTCCAGGGATCGACGCTGACGATGGCAGCGGCTGACGGCTTCCGGCTTTCGGTACGCTCGGCTGAGCTCGGCGAGCGGGTGGCCGCAGACCTGGCCATCATCGTGCCAGCCAGAGCCCTGCACGAGCTGGCCCGCAGCATGGCCGACGCTGAGGGGGCTATCGACCTGCTAGTCACACCCAACCGGAGCCAGCTCCTGGCTCGCTCCGGCACGGTCGAATTTTTGAGCCGGCTGATCGACGGTCACTTTCCCGAGTTTCGCCAGATCATCCCCAAGACCTACAACACGAGAGTGGTTGTTTCTCGCGAGGCATTCCTGGGTGCTGCCCGGCGCGCCAAGATCTTCGCGCAGTCGAACAACGAGGTGGTGCGCCTCCAGCTCCTTCCGGGTGACAGTGAGCTGGATCCCGGCGCGGTCATCGTCTCGGCGCAAGCCGCCGAGACGGGTGACAACGAGGATCTCCTCTCCGCGCGGGTTGACGGCCCGAAGGCGCAGATCGCGTTCAATGGGCGCTATCTCACCGACGTGCTTTCGGTCATGAAGTCTGCCGAGGTGGCGCTGGAGATGACCAGCTCCAACGCCGCGGGGGTCTTTCGCCCGGTCGGCGACACCTCGTTCACGCACGTCATCATGCCGATGGTTATCGGGAACGTTTAGCGCGCCGATAGGGTCGACACTAGCGCCACTGGTAGGCTGCTCTCCTCCATCGTGGCGCCTGCTCGCCCAAGCTCAGCACGAGGGTGCCACCGCATGCTGCCGCATCGCCTCCGTTGCCGAGCGGGCGAAGTCCAGCACGGTGCGGTTCTGCGCGATACCATTGTGCTTTGACACACTGCGCTCTCGTAGCTTCGGGAGAGCGACCGCTCGATGTATCTCAGCCGGATCGAGCTCGAAGAGTTCCGCTGCTTCCATCATCTCGACCTTCCGCTGCCGCCGCAGGGTCTGCGGCTCGTGGGCGGCAACGGGGCGGGGAAGACCGCGCTCGTCGAGGCGGTCTACCTGCTCGCCACCACTCGCTCGTTCCGCGCCGCGACGGAGCGACAACTGATCAACCGCGAGAGCGGTCGTGACTATGGCCTGCCACCCTACGCACGGCTGGTCGGCGAGATCGTCTCGGACCACCTCGCGACCACGATCGAGATGACGGTGAGCGTCGAGCCCGAACGGAATAGCGCCCGCAAGCGGATACGGCAGGACGGCCTACCCCGCCGGGCAATCGATGTTGTCGGTACGCTGAGCGTGGTGCTCTTTTCGCCGGAAGACCTCGAGCTGGTGCTGGGCGCCCCGAGTGTCCGCCGCCGCTATCTCGACATCTCACTCTCGCAGGTCGACCAAGCGTATCTGCGATCACTGAGCCAGTATGCGCGCCTACTGGAACAGCGCAATAGCCTTCTGCGGCAGTTCGCCGCCAAGCCGGTACGCGACCGGCGCGCAGTCGAGGAGCAACTCGCCTACTGGGACGAGCAGCTCGTCATTCACGGCTCGTTCGTGCTGGTCGCCCGGCTCCGCTACGTGCGGAAGCTGGCGGAGGCGCTGCGTGCGCGCTTCCGGGAGCTGGCGGTCAGCGACTTGCCCCTGTCGCTGGAGTACCAGAGCACGGTTCCACTGCCTGAGCTGCTGCAAGAGCGGGTGCTGCACGACAGCCTTGCCGATGCCCAAGCCCGAGTAGCCCAACGCTTCCAAGCCACGCTGCACAACCTGCGCGGTGACGAGCTGCGGCGCGGCATGACGTTGATCGGCCCGCACCGGGACGACCTCGCCTATACCCTGGCAGGCGAGGAACTGGCCGCGTTCGGCTCGCGCGGTATCCAGCGCTTAGCCGTCGTCGCCACCAAGCTCGCTGAAATTGACGCATTCCAGCGAGCCACCGGTGAGGTACCGGTGCTCCTGCTCGACGACGTCCTCTCCGAGCTCGACCAGGAGCATCAGGAGCGTCTTCTCCAGGCCCTGAGCGACGTTGCGGCCCAGCGGCTCATTACAGCCACCGATCGGCGCTTGCTGGAGCACGCGGCGCTGGCCGACTTGCCGATCTCGGAGATCCGAGATGGCCAGGTCTGCCTGCTCGTGGAGCCGTAATGGCGACCGACTCGCCCCTAGAGGATAATCCCGCTCGATACGCGCTCTTGACGTGCTCCGTCGAGCGTGATACCCAGCAGCCCAACGGGCTGCTGGGTGGGGAAGGGGCAACATGTCTGGCTCGAGCGGTCTTGACCTCGCGGCAGCGCGCCGCGCGCTGCCGATCCTCGATGAGGTCACCTATCTCAACACCGGCACGGTCGGGATCATGGCCGAGCCGGTGCTGGCTGCACACCTCGCGGCGGTCGCGCACTATGAGCGTGGCGGCCACGTTGCCGAGGAGACGGCACGGGAAGGGTACGAGCGGGCGCGCGCTGTACTGGCGCGGCTCATCGGCGCAGAACCGGACGAGGTGGCGCTCACCCGCAATGCCACCGACGGCGTCGCGCTCGTCGCCGCAAGCCTGCCGCTTGGGCCGGACGACCTCGTGCTCACCACCGACCAGGAGCACCCCGCGGTGCTCTTCCCGTGGGCGCTTGCACAGCGCCGTGGGCGCGGCCGGTTATCGTTCTTCTCCGTCGCGCTCGATCCGGAAGAGACCTATCACCGGTTCGTCCGAGCTGTCCATCCGGCGACCAGGCTGGTGGTGATTAGCCACGTGTCCTGCGAGACCGGAACGCGCTTGCCGGTCGGAGCCATCTGCTCCTACTGCCGTGAGCGAGGCATCCTGACGCTGGTCGACTGCGCGCAGTCGGTGGGGCAATTCAGGGTCAACCTCAGGCAGATGGGCTGCGACTTCGCGACGGGGAACGGGCACAAGTGGCTGTGTGGGCCGAAGGGTACCGGCTTTCTCTACGTGCGCGCCGATCGCCTCTGCGTGCTCGAACCACCGCTGGTCGGCGCTGGGGCGACCGCGCCGCCGTTCGACCGGCAGCTACTCGGCGAGGATCCGGCGGGTGCCCCGTGGGATTTCGTCGCCAGCGCCCGGCGATTTGAGTACGGCACCCGTAATCTCCACGACTATGCGGCGCTGAGCGCGGCGATCGAGTACCTCGAGGGGTTCGGATGGGAGGCGGTGGAGCAGCATGTCGCAGCGACCAGCGGCCTCTTCAAGACCGCGCTGGCAGCCGAGCCGGGCGTGACGCTGTACTCCCCGGAGCGGTGGGAAGAAAGCTCTGGCCTGGTCACTTTCGGTGTCGCGGGGTGGGGTGGCGAGGAACTGAGCCGGAGCCTTTGGAACGACTATGGCATTATCCAGCGGCGCGTCCAAGTGCCAGATGCTGTGCGGGTCTCCTGTGCCTACTTCACCGCGCTCGATGACCTGGAGCGCCTGCTTGCGGCTCTGCGCGCTCTCCGGCGCTCCTGACCGTTCTCCGGCTCGGGCTCTGCGCCGCGTGTGGCGACTAGAGCCGCGGGCCCGCTTCGGCGACCTGCCGCTCGACCAGCCCAGCGAAGCGAGCGAAGTTCTCGCGAAACATCGCTGCCAGGCGACGCGCCTGCGTATCGTAGGCATCGGGGTCGTGCCAAGTCGAACGGGGCTGCAGGACGCGCTCCGGCACGCCGGGGCAACATTGTGGCACGAGCACCCCGAAGGTCGGATCGGGCGTGAAGGGCACCTCGTCGAGCGAGCCGCTGAGCGCGGCATGCACCATCGCCCGGGTGTAGGCGATGGGAATGCGGTGACCAATGCCGAATGGCCCGCCCGTCCAGCCTGTATTGACGAGCCAGACGCGCGTACCGTGCGTCCGGATGCGCTCGCCGAGCTGCTCAGTATAGACCGCGGGCGGGAGGGGGAGAAATGGCGCGCCGAAGCAGGTACTGAACGTCGCCTGGGGTGCGGTCAGCCCGACCTCCGTGCCAGCGACCTTGGCGGTGTATCCGGAGAAGAAGTGGTACATCGCCTGCTCGATGCTGAGGCGACTGATCGGCGGCAGGACACCGAAGGCGTCGGCGGTGAGGAAGAAGATCGTCCGCGGATGGTCGGCTCGACCAGTTTCGACATGAGGGTTGACGTAGTGGATCGGATAGGCAGCGCGGGTGTTCTCGGTGATGGAGTCGTCGTTGAAATCGACCTCGCGGGTCACTGGATCGACGACCACGTTCTCGAGGATGGTGCCGAAGCGTTTCGACGCGGCGTAAATGATCGGCTCGTGCTCGGCAGAGATACGGATGGTCTTCGCGTAGCAGCCCCCCTCGAGGTTGAAGATCCCTTGATCTGTCCAGGCGTGCTCGTCATCGCCGATGAGCGGGCGCTCGAGGTCAGTGGACAGCGTGGTCTTGCCGGTTCCGGAGAGCCCGAAAAACAGCGCTGAATCTCCTCGCGGGCCGGCGTTGGCCGAGCAGTGCATGGTGAGGATGCCCTCACGCGGGAGATAGAAGTTCAGTGCGGTGAAGACGGACTTCTTGATCTCACCGGCATACCCGGTTCCGCCAATCAGCACCATCCGGCGCGCGAAGTTGAGTAGGATGAATGTCTCCGACCTTGTGCCGTCGATTTCCGGGACAGCCCGAAAGCCGGGCACGCAGACCACGGTCAAGTCGGGGGCGGGCAGACGATCGGTCGGCGTGGGCCGGATGAAGAGGTTGCGGGCGAAGAGGCTGTGCCACGCTCGTTCGGTAACGACACGTACGACCCGGCGGTAGCGCGGGTCAGCGCAGACGAAGAGATCTTGCACGTAGGCGTCGCGGCCTTGCAGGTATGCAGCGAGGCGGTGCAGGACGCACTCGAACTGGCCTGGGTCGAACGGCTGGTTCTCGTCCCACCAGACCTCGTCGACCGAGGAGGGCTCCTGGACGATGAACTTGTCCTTCGGCGAGCGTCCCGTTCGCTTGCCAGTCAGGCAGACCAGCGACCCGCCCGCCGACAGCGTCGCCTCGCCGCGGCGTACAGCGTGCTCGTAAAGGACGGCGACGGAGAGATTGTGGTGGAGCGCTCCAAGGTCGTGAAACGGTAGATCGATCGGCGTCGGAAATGCGGCCTTCTCCGTTGTCGTCGCCATATCGTAACCTCCTCCCATCCCGGCTTTGCCCTGTGAGCGTGGTATCGACGACGCGGTGAGCTGAGCACGGCCGTCAGCGTTGAAGACCAGGAGGCCGGCCGCGGTGACGCGGTGGGCCGGTGTGAGGTACGTATGACAGAGGTTACTCCACTTTGAGCGATGAGGCTAGGATTTGTCGAGAATCAGCATGGCGTCGCCGAAACTGTAAAACCGATACCTCTGAGCGATCGCTTCCCGGTAAGCCCGGAAGATCAGGTCGCGGCCAGCGAAGCTGACGACGAGCAGGAGCAGTGTGCTACGCGGCAGGTGGAAGTTCGTGACCAGCGCGTCGACCACCTGCCAGCGATGGCCCGGGACGATGAAGAGATCAGTCCATCCGGTCAGTTCATGCGTCACCTCGAGCCGGTCAGCGATCGATTCGAGCGTGCGCGCCGAGGTCGTCCCCACGGCCACCACCCGGTGGCCCTGCTCCTTAGCCGATCGAATCGCGGCGAGCGTCTCGACGGGGACGTGATACCACTCCGCGTGCATTCGGTGCTCTCGGAGGTCGTCTGCTTGAACCGGCTTGAACGTCCCCAGGCCGACGTGCAGTGTCAGCTGCGCCAGCCGGATACCCGAACTTTGGAGCTGGGCGAGTAGTTGCGGCGTAAAGTGTAGGCCTGCCGTCGGTGCGGCGACCGAGCCGGGTGCGCGACTGTACACGGTCTGATAGCGCTCAGGGTCGCGCAGTGCCTGGCGGATGTACGGCGGCAAGGGCACGTGCCCGTAACGGTCGAGCGCATCGAGCACGTCGCTCGGGAGCTGAACGAGAACGCAGCCGGCTTCTCGTCGCTCGACGATCGTCGCTGGCGCAGGATCTGCAAGCCCACTCTGGCGGGGCAGGATCGTGATGACTTCGCCGGGCCGGAGCCGGCGAGCCGGGCGAGCCAGGGCCTCCCAACGCCCATCCGTGCGTGCTTGGAGGAGTAGCAGTTCGACTTGTGCGCCGGTGGCGCGACGCCCGAAGAGGCGAGCGGGTAAGACCCGGGAATCGTTGACGACGAGCAGGTCACCGGGCCTGAGGTAGTCTCCGATATTTCGGAAGAGCCGGTGCTCGATCGCGCCTGTCCGGCGATTGAGCACCAGGAGCCGGGCTGCGTCGCGCGGCTCGATCGGCTCTTGGGCGATCAGTTCCGGAGGCAGCTCGTAATCGTAGTCGGAGAGCCGGATCGGCTCTTCCACCGTCGTTCGGCTGGAGTTCACAGTTCAGTCTCCTCTTCGGCTAGGAAAGATGCCTGAAGCGGTACGCGTTCGGCGGGGAACGGGATACCGAGGTGCTCATAGGCCCGGCGCGTTGCGACGCGGCCGCGCGGCGTGCGCTGCAGGAAGCCGAGCTGGAGCAGGTACGGCTCGTAGACGCTCTCGATAGTGTCGACTTCCTCGCTCGTGGCTGCCGCCAGCGTCTGCACTCCGACGGGGCCGCCCTCGAACTTCTCAATGATGGCGTGGAGGAGGAGCCGGTCGACCTCGTCCAAGCCCAGTTCGTCGATCGCCAGTAGCGCGAGCGCGCGTTGCGCCACCTCGGCACTCACCACGCCGTCGGCGCGCACCTGCGCGAAATCGCGGACGCGCTTGAGGAGCCGCAAGCCGACGCGGGGGGTGCCGCGAGCTCGCCGCGCGATCTCCTCGGCCCCTTCGGGTGTAAGCGCGATGTCGAGGATCCGGGCGGCGCGGTGCAGGATCTGCACCATGGCGTTGTGGTCGTAGAAGTCCAGACGGAATGTGGAGCCGAACCGATCGCGCAATGGTGAGGTGAGGAGGGCAAGGCGGGTGGTCGCGCCGATAAGCGTGAAGCGTGGCAGACTCAGACGCATGCTCCGGGCTGCCGGACCTTTGCCGATCACGATATCGACGACGAAGTCCTCCATCGCCGGATAGAGCACTTCTTCGACGAGCCGGTTGAGCCGGTGGATCTCGTCGATGAAGAGCACATCACCCGGGCTGAGATTGGTCAGAATCGAGACGAGGTCGCCGGCACGCTCGATCGCCGGCCCGGTCGTGACTCGGAGGTTTACCCCCATCTCGGCGGCAATGATGCCGGCGAGCGTCGTCTTCCCCAGTCCTGGCGGGCCATAGAACAAGAGATGGTCGAGCGGCTCGCCGCGCTCTTGTGCGGCGCGAATGGCGATGGCCAGGCTTTCCTTGACCTTTTCCTGGCCGATGTACTCGCTCAGGCGCCGGGGCCGCAGCGTTGTCTCGATCGGTTGGTCGTCTTCCCGGCGTCGGCCAGAAACGATCCGCGCTCCCATCCGTGCTCCCTCGTGCCCGTCGCGGGCAGCTCAGCTCCCATGTTTAAGTATACGCCAGATCGAACAGGTGTTCGGAAGCAGGCGCTCACGAGCCTGCCTGCTCAGGAGCTTCCGGCCGCTCGGCCTCGTCGACTAGCATGATCGGGATGCCGTCCTCGATACGATACCGTCTCGCGCAACCCTGGCAGACGAGTCGATCGCCACGCAGCTCGACAGGGGATTTGCACACCGGGCAGGCGAGGATCTGCAAGAGCTCCTGGCTAATCGGTAAGGACTCTCTCGCTTGCGACATCTCCGCGCCCCTCTCACAGGCGGCTCTTCACCCAGCGGTCATATCGTACCAGTCGGGACTCGAACTTATCGGAGCGCGTCTAGCCGCTGCCTGGCCAGGCGACCGTACGGGGTATCGGAGGCGGCCTGTGCCGCCTGCTCGTACATCTCGCGAGCGCGCTCGAGATCGGGTGGCGAGCGGGACTCATAGAGCTGTCCGAGGAAAAACAGCGGTGCGGGGTCGGTGGCGTCCAGCTCGTGCGCCCGCCGGAGCTGAAGCTCAGCGTCGGTGAAGTAGCCGTAGCGGAGCAGCGTCCTTCCGAAAGCCAGTCTCAGCGCCGGGTCGTCCGGTCGAAGGCGGATGGCCTGTTCGTAGAGGTGCACGGCCTCGATGCCGCGGCCGGTGTTGTTCAAGAGGTCAGCCAGGGCCATCATCGTACCGATGTCCTCAGGGGCGTCGGCGAGTCGCTGCCGCAGGCGCGCTTCTTCGGCACCCGGGGTGACCGTGATCTCGATGGCGAAGCGCTCGCCGGTCGGCGAGGAGGGAGCCGTGCACCGCGATGCAGAGCCGGCTACGATGCCAAAGAGGAAGAGAGCCGAGATGCTCGCGATGGCAGCGCGAGCCATCCATTGCCCGCGCCTGGCACGCTGCTGGCGTGGAGTACGCACGGATATCGTCCCACCTTCTCAGAGGGCGCTCGGGACGCCCTGAATACGCGTGGATCGTCAACCGCTCGCTGTGCCAGCGCATCGCTCGCGCTGCGTCGACCGCTAGCCAGGAGCCTGTCAGCCCAAGCTGGGGAGGCAGAGCGGGACGTACGTCGCGGTAGAGCGAGCAAACACAGCTCGCGACTGCGGGGTGGGCGCGGCTTTGGAAGCCGCTGATCTGGGGAAGGTGATGGCCAGCACCCCGGGCGTGACAAGACCCCGGCGGGTGCCGGGGTATCACTGGGGTGCCTCACGGGATTCGAACCCGCAACCACTGGTTCCACAGACCAGCGCTCTGCCATTGAGCTAGAGGCACCGTAGAGAGAAAAGGGCGACGTTGAGCGAGTAAGCCGAGTTCTGTTCGCGGCGGTCATCTCTCTCGCCCGCGGTGTCCTGCGGGCGGCCGCTTCGTCACCTCCGCGGCTGCTCTCAACCTCGGGCCTCGGCGAGCAACCTGGTAACGGCCCGATCGGAGATTGCTGCGGGGAGGATTGCCCTTTTCACCCCGGATCATCCTGATCCGGTCATCGTCTCTGTTGCTCTCACGCCGACAACCGCCGACGTGCCGATCTGGACTGTCAGCGCCACCGGTCAGCGCTGCCCTGACTTACGCCAGGCACCCTCGCTCTCTGCAGCTCGGACTTTCCTCTGGCCCTCAGGCCAGCGACCGCCCTGCTCAACGTCACCCACGGGAGCGCCAGAGCGCTCCCGAACCGGTGGTGCCGAAGGGGAGATTTGAACTCCCACGGGCTCACGCCCACTACGCCCTGAACGTAGCGCGTCTGCCAGTTCCGCCACTTCGGCCTGTAGCGCCGAGCCCTACTGGGCCGGCTTGATCCCACGTGAGAGTATAGCACGTCGAGGTGACACCCGGCAAGTGCGGGTATGCCCTTCACACACCGATGTTCGGATACCAGCCGGAGCGCTCCGCGGGCCGGCGCTCTGGAGGTGTTAGCCGTGGTCCGTCGCGAGGCGCACCGGGGTACCCGCCAGCTCCGGCAACTGGGAGATCTCGTCGGCCGGTACGTCACGCGCGACACGGCCGTCGCGTAGCTCGACGACGCGTGCCGCCAGGGAAGCGATGTTCGGGTCGTGAGTCACCAGGATCAGGGTGCGCCCCCTCCGCCAGAGCTCAGCGAAAAGCTGCACGACCTGCCGACCTGACTCGGAGTCGAGGTTGCCGGTTGGTTCGTCGGCGAGCACCAGAGCCGGGTCGTTTGCCAGCGCGCGAGCGATGGCCACCCGTTGCTGCTCGCCACCCGAGAGCTCGCTGGGCAGGTGGTCTGCGACGTGCCCGATCCCGACCTCTTCCAGCAGGGCCAGGGCGCGCTGCCTAGCCCCTTTGCGCCGGGCGAGGAGCATGGGCAACTCGACGTTCTCGACGGCGGTGAGCGTCGGCATGAGCTGGAAGAATTGGAAGACAATGCCGACGTTGTGCCGGCGCCAGCGAGCCAAGGCCTCTTCACTGAGTAGGCCGATCTCCTGGCCCGCGACCTGCAGCGATCCCGAGGTCGGCCGGTCAAGCCCGGCGATCAGGTTGAGCAGCGTCGACTTGCCACAGCCGGAGGGCCCCACGATGGCCACCCACTCTCCGTGGCGAACGGCGAGTGTGATCCCACGTAGCGCCGGGATCTCGCGCCGGCCCTGGCGGTACACCTTGGTGAGGTCGCGCGCGACCACGTGCACGTCGTCAGTCAGCTGCCCCGTGATTGCCACTGGCGTCCTCGTTCCCAAACACAAGGTTGACCGGAAGCGTCGTATCCCACTGTCGTGGCCTCCTAGCGAGGGCGCGCCACCAAGTTCAGGACCACGAGCAGTGCCGCAGCGCCCACGCAAGCGATCAGGACACTCCCGAAGAACCCGGTGGGGCCGTGGAAGCCGAGTTGCGTGAAGAGGTAGCCCCCAACGACGGCCCCGAGCAGGCCGATGGCAATGTTGCCCAAACAACCGAAGCCGCGGCCACGCGTCAGCAGACCAGCGAGCCAGCCGGCCAGCAGTCCGACCAGGAGCCAGCTCGCCAGTGACCCCGGGTTCATCGGCAGTGCATCCATCGTGCCCTGTGCCCTCCCTCGTCAGCAGTGGTAACACGTCTGCTGCGCCGGCCTACCGCGGCCACGGCGCCGGCTCAGTCGCGGTGGTGTCGGTCTGAGGCGCCCACGGCGCGAACGGATCGGCTGGGCAAGCTTCGAGCAGGCGGCGATCCTTGTCGGTGAGCGGTGCCTTCGCCAGCAGGTCCGGGCGACGGGCGCGAGTGCGACAGAGCGCTTGCTGGCGACGCCACTCGGCGATCCGGGCGTGGTTGCCGCTGAGCAAGATCGCGGGCACGGCGAGGCCACGGAACACTGGCGGCCGCGTGTACTGCGGGTATTCAAGCAGCCCCGAGGTATGCGACTCCTCGGCCAGCGACTCGGGGTCGATGACCCCTGGTACGAGCCGGGCCACGACGTCGATCACCACGGCCGCCGCGAGCTCGCCACCGGTGAGCACGTAGTCGCCGATCGAAAGTTCCCGCGCGCGGAGGATGATGCGCACCCGGTCGTCGATCCCTTCGTAGCGGCCACAGATCAGCACGAGTCGAGGGTGCTGGGCGAGCTCGCGGGCGAGATCCTGGTTGAACACCTCGCCTGAGGGGGTGAGCAAGATGACTGGTGTGCGCTCCAGATCCGGGCCGAGGACGTCCTCGACGGCGTGTACGATCGGTGGGGCCATCATCACCATACCTGGGCCGCCACCATACGGCTCATCGTCGACCGAGCGGTGGCGGTCGGTCGCCCAGTCGCGGATGTTGTGGAGATAGATTGAGATCAGCCCCTGCTCCTGTGCTCGCTTGAGGATGCTCTCGCTCAGTGGACCGGTGAAGATCCCCGGGAAGATCGTGAAGACGTCGAAACGCACGGCCGTCACCTCCACTCTCGTCTAGAGCCTACCAGAAGTGGAAAGGCGAGTCGTCACCGGTCTCAGGCGAAGCTGCTCGACCCGGCTGCCTTGCGGGCAGGTGGGAGTCGAGTCGCAGGGGGGTCTCCGGAGGGGATTACTCGGATGAAGCGATGTCGAGCACACTGGGTACCGGATGCCTGGCGGGCACCTCGGCAGCGATGGCTCGCTCGAAGGCGACGACGACGGCGGGATCGAACTGGGCGCCAGCGCAGCGGCGGATCTCGGCCATGGCCTGCTCGTGGGTCATGGCCGGTCGATAGGCGCGGTCGCTGGTCATCGCGTCGTAGGTGTCGGCGACGGCGATGACGCGGGAGCCGAAGGGAATCTGCTCGCCGGCCAGGCCGTCGGGGTAGCCGCGGCCGTCCCAGCGCTCATGGTGATGCCGGACGATCTGGACGATCTGGCGATAGGGTGTGAGCCGCCGGAGGATCTCACTGCCTTCGACCGGGTGACGCTTGATAACGGCGAACTCCTCGTCGGTGAGGCGGCCGGGCTTGGAGAGGACAAAGTCGGTAGTTGCGATCTTACCGAGGTCATGGATGCGCGCGGCGGAGAGGATCGCTTCGAACTCCTCGTAGGGGAGGTCGGGGAACTGCTTGAGGATCATCTCGACGAGGTGAGCGACGCGCTGCGAGTGCTCGGAGGTGTAGGGGTCACGGCGGTCGAGCAGGTCGGCGAGCAATTCGAAGGTGGCCCGCGTCTCGTGATGGAGCTGGCGGTAGTTGCGGAACGCGAAGTAGGGGCCGAGCAGGGGGATGATCATCAGCACCAGCGCGAGGGGATTCTCGCGCGCCAGCACCGGGTAGAGAGTGCCAAGGGCTGGGAGGGCTAATAGCTCAACCAACAGGCCACGAGCCGATGCAGTGAGTATGTACCACGGGCTAGTTCCTCCTGCCTGTGACAGGATTACTGATAGGAGAACCGATTGCACGATCCCGAAAGCACCGGCAGCCAGGAGCGTGGCAGCAAAGTTTTGGAGTGTGGTAATCGGCGTCAGAGTAATATCAGCCAGGCTAACATAAACCCATCCGCCAAGGAAAGTCGATAGTGCGCAGTTGATCGAATTTACAGCGAGTTTAATCGGCTCGCGCCGGTCGATCACATCTTCGACGAGAGAGCCAGCTAAGGCAATGACCGTGCCCAAGAGTGGTCCAAATGTCAAGGCAGCAGAGAAGCACAAGGCTGAGGAGACAGAAACGGTAATGCGTAGTCGCGACATTGGCAGATCGACACCGAGCAAGTCGGATAGTGCTATTGCGATGATCAAAACCAGTGCAGCGACAACGAATTGCCATGTAATGGAAGGGATCCAGAGTTGTGGGCCGACGAACGCGATCAGCCCTAAGGTCAGGATGCCGAAGAGGCCGACGAGGCTGTAGAGCCGGAGCGGATACTGCATGGTTCCCTCAACGTCACGGGGAGAGCTAAGACTCCGGGCGCCATCCGTCACGGTGATTCTACAAGCAGGAAGCTCATTCGGTGGCCCGCTGTGGCCAGAAATCCCACGAAAGTACTAACATCAGTAGGCCGCTGTTTTTGAATCAGCGGCCTACAGTACTCAGACCCGTTGGTCCGAGCCACAAATGTCTTGCGGGTTAGCTCGTGAACGTCGAAACCGGGTTTACGGCCACATGGGCACTATTCCCGGTCTACGTCCACTTCCAGCCCTTCCACTTCATCGCGCCTATCCCCCTTCCCGAGAGGAAACCAAACCCTTTAAACGCCGCCACCGTGGCCGGATGGCCGTTGGTTCTAGTACCAGAGTCCCAGGCGCCGGTACTCAGGTCACCCTTATCGTAGTACCTACGCCGCCATCTGTCAAGACTAAAGTCCTAGGAATTTGCCGCCTGCAGTTCCGGGCGGCACCACCACTGCTAGTACTGTCGGGCTGGCTATTTCGTACCGCCGTTGCCTGGTCGTCGGCATCTCTGCTACGCTCAGGCGTCGGGCCGTGTATGGCCGTGGAGGTGTGATGGAAATCGCCCGCTTCCGGCGTATCCTGGTGACCGGCGGTGCTGGCTTTATCGGCAGCAACTTCGTGCGCTACCTCTTCGAGCAGGGGACGCGCGAGGTCGTCGTGCTCGACAAGCTCACCTACGCGGGGAACCTCGCTAACCTGGCTGACGTGGCCGACCAGCCAGGATTTCGCTTCGTCCAGGGGGATATCGCCGACCCCTCCACTGTCGCCGAGGCTATGGACGGCTGTGATGCCGTCATCAACTTCGCCGCCGAGACGCACGTCGACCGCTCGCTGCTGGAGCCGGCAGCGTTCATTCGGACGAATGTCCACGGCACGCACGTGCTGTTGGAGACGGCGCTGCGTGCCGGCGTCGGGCGCTTCGTGCAGGTCAGCACTGACGAGGTCTACGGTGAGGTACTGACCGGCCGGTCACGCGAGGCTGATCCGCTCCGGCCGCGGAACCCGTACGCGGCGAGCAAGGCAAGCGGGGATCTGCTGGCGCTGGCTTACTACGCGTCCTACGGCCTGCCGGTGCTCGTCACCCGCGGGGCGAATACCTACGGCCCGTACCAGCACCCGGAGAAGTTCATCCCGCTCTCGGTGACCAACCTGCTTGAAGGTCTGCCTATCCCGGTCTACGGCGATGGCCGCCAGCAGCGTGACTGGTTGCACGTGCGCGACCATTGCCGCGCGATCGCCTTGGTGCTCGCCAGGGGTGAGCCGGGGCAGGTCTACAACATCGGCGCTGGCAACCACCGGCCCAACCTCGAGGTGGCCCGTGCCATCGTGCGTCTCCTCGGCCGGACAGAGGAGTGGATCCAACACGTCACCGACCGCCCGGGGCACGACCGGCGCTACGCCGTCGACAGCTCGACGATCGAGTCGCTCGGCTGGACGCCGGAGATCCCGTTCGAAGCCGGCCTGGCCGAGACCGTCCGGTGGTACGAGACCAACCGCGACTGGTGGATGCCGCTGAAGTCCGGTCAGTTCGCCGACTACTACCAGCGTAACTACGGGGCGCGCGCCGTCCTCTCCGGCGGTGCCGAGGCGTAGAGGCGGCATCCCTGGTGGCAGTCACCATCGACCTGGCGATCCTCAAGACCCACCGCTTCGGCAGCCGCGAAAGCGGCGACACCGCCGAGGTCATCGAACGGCCTGCCGGGGGCATCTCGGTCGTCCTGGTCGATGGCCAGGGGCACGGCCAAGCAGCCAAGCTGCTGAGCGTGCAGGTCGCCGGCCGCGTGGTCTCGCTGCTCAACGAGGGCGTGCGCGATGGAGCGGCCGCGCGGGCGGCCCACGACTTCTTGTTCGCGCTGCGCGGGGGCCGGGTCTCGGCGGCACTCGACATCCTCTCGGTCGACCTGGCCAGCTCGACCGTCGTGGTCACGCGCAACAGCGAGGTGCCGATGGTGTTGGCTCGGCATGGCGAGGCGCAACCCGTCGTCGAGTCGGGCGGACGCATCGGGCTCTACCGGCACACGCGCCCGTGGGTGCTGGAGGTGGAGATCGAGCCAGGGCTGGCAGTGGTGCTGGCGACTGACGGCGTGGTCTCGGCTGGGGAGCGGCGAGGCCGGCGATTCGATCTGCTCGCCGAAGTCGAGCGGGCGCTTCAGTGCGTACCGGATGCGGAAGGCATGGCGCGCCTGATTCTCGAGGCCGCGCTCGAGGCTGACCGCGGCTGCCCACAGGATGATATGGCTGTGGTGGCACTGCGCTTGCAGCCTGGCGGAGCGCCACAACCGGTGCGCCAGCTTCGGCTGCAGATCCCGTTGCCGGAGTAGGGCCCCGGGTGGCAGGTGGCTATGGTCTGCCCCGAGCTGGAGCGTCGGCTTCTACTGAATGCCGTCGACCGCCGAGGCAAGAGGCAGGCCGGCTGCCGAGAGCAGTGCTAGCCTGAGGCTGAAGACGATGGTGAGCATTGCCAGGGTCAGCAGCCCGGCCGAGCCCCAGAGGGGCGCCAGCGCCGTGCTCGCTGTGTTGCTTATGCCGGTCGCGTGGAGCAGCCCGGCAGCTAGACCCAGAGGCGCAGGCCGATCTCCTTGCCAGAGGCTCTGGTGCACCGTCCACTTGATCATAGCCGGCAGCGACGAATCACCTGGAACGGTTGCCGGGGCAGTAACGGGCACGTCCTGCTGGAACAGCAGCGCGAAGGGGAGGTCGATGAGGACGAGCGTGCCGATTCCGGGAGCCAGTAGCCTGCTCGCGACTTTGGCCCGGCGGAGCTGCGCCGAAGGCCGGAGCAATGCCCAACGCGCCGCGTGCCGGCTCCTGGCCCGCGCTCAGCTTTCGAAGACCCGGGCGATCCGCTCCACTGCCGCCTCGATCTTATCGTCGGATTCGGCGAAGCTCAGCCGGATGCAGCTGGTGCTCGCCTCGCCAAAGGCGTCGCCCGGCGTGACGCCGACACGCGCCTCCTCGATCAGTCGAGCTGCCACCTCCTGCCCACTTAACCCGGTGCCGCTCACGTCGGGGAAGGCGTAAAAGGCTCCCTCCGGCAGCGGGCAGCGGAAGCCGGGGATCTGGTTCAGCCGCTCGGTGATCAGGCGCCGGCGCCGATCCCAAGCCGAGACCATCTGCTCGATGAAGTCCTGTGGGCCTTCAAGTGCGGCGAGGGCCCCCCACTGAGCGAACGAGGTGGCGCAGGTGGCGGAGTGGCTGTGCACCTTCATGATCTGCTTGATCAATGGTGCTGGCCCGGCGACGTAGCCTAGCCGCCAGCCAGTCATCGCGTAAGCCTTGGAGAAGCCGTTGACGGTGAGCGTCCGCTCGGCCATGCCAGGAAGGGCCGCCAGGCTATAGTGGCGATGGCCGTCGTAAATGATCTTCTCGTAGATCTCGTCCGCGATGACCAGCAGGTCGCGCTCCTGGGCTACCTCGGCGATCGCGGCCAGCTCGGGCTCGGTCAACACCCGACCGGTGGGGTTGTTGGGAGTGTTGACGATCATGAGCCGCGTCGCTGGGGTGAGCTGGGCTTCGATCGTCCCCCTCGAGATCCAGTAGTTCTCCGCCGGGTCGAGCGGGACATGCCGGCAACGCGCCCCGGCGATGGTGACCATCGGCTCGTACGAGACCCAGCCGGGGTCGAACATCAGCACGTCGTCGCCCGGGCCGACGAGCGCCAGGATCGAGACGAAGAGAGCAGCCTTGCCACCGGGGGTCACGATGATCTGCTCTGAATCGACCAGAATCCCGTTGTCCTGGTAGAGCTTGCGGGCGATCGCTCGTCGAAGGGCCGGGATCCCGGCGCTGGCGACGTAGTGGGTCTCGCCGCGCAGCATCGCCTCGGCGGCCGCGCGGCAGATGTGCTCGGGCGTGGGGAAATCGGGGTCGCCACCCCCGAGGTCGATGACGTCGAGGCCCTGCTCGCGCAGCGCGCGTACGCGGTCGCTGACGGCGAGTGTCGGCGAGGGCCGGAGCTGGGTGACGCGCTCGGCAACCTGGTAGGCCACGATACCTCCATTCGCCTGATCGACTGAGAAAGTCACGATTGCCCGGAACCGGCGGGCGTGCTCACGCCCGCGATTATGCCTCACCGCTCGGTGGAGCGGTATGGCGAGGGAGCTCGGCGGCTGCCACGGGGCCTAAGCTGAGGTGATACAGGACGACGCACATTCGACGTGCTGGCCCTTGAAAGTTGGCGCGGAGTTGAATACTATAGGCACTAGTTAGCACTCTCGGTCGTCGAGTGCTAACCAGATGGAATCAGGGTGGTTGAGCAGCGCGGGTAGCGCCGCGTGACGAGGGAGGTCGGTTGGCATGGTGTTGACCAGCACCAAAATCCGGCCGCTGGGTGATCGGGTCGTGGTGAAGCCGACCCAGCGGGAAGAAGTCACCAAGAGCGGTATCGTCCTGCCGGACACGGCGAAGGAGAAGCCCCAGCGGGGCGAGGTGATCGCTGTGGGGCCCGGCCGGTTGACCGACGAGGGGGAGCGCCTGCCGATGGAGGTCAAGGTCGGCGACGAAGTGCTCTTCGCGAAGTATGCCGGCACCGAGCTGAAGATCGACGACGAGGAGTACCTGATCCTGAGTGAGAAGGACATCCTGGCGATTCTGACCGAATAGTGCCGGTGTAGGACTGCGAGAAGGCTGAGTGAATATCAGGCTCTATGACGATCGGTACAGGAGGGTAGAACAGTGGCGGCGAAAATCATCGAATTCCACGAGGACGCGCGGCGCTCGCTGAAAGAGGGCGTCGACATCCTGGCCAACGCGGTGAAGACCACCTTGGGCCCGAAGGGTCGGAATGTCGCGCTCGATAAGAAGTACGGCGCCCCGACCATCAGTCACGACGGCGTCACGGTGGCGAAGGAGATCGAGCTTGAGGATCCGTTCGCCAATATGGGCGCCCAGCTCCTCAAGGAGGCAGCCACTAAGACGAACGACGTCGCTGGCGACGGCACGACGACCGCGACGGTGCTGGCCCAGGCGATCGTCCACGAGGGGCTGCGCAACATCGCGGCGGGTGCAAACCCAATGCTGCTCAAGCGCGGTATCGAGCTGGCGAGCAAGCGCGTCGTCGAGCGGCTCAAGAGCATGGCCAAGGAAGTCCGGGGCCGCGACGACATTGCGCATGTCGCTTCGATCTCGGCAGCCGACACCGAGATCGGAAATCTGATCGCTGACGTCATGGAAAAGGTTGGCAAGGACGGCGTCATTACCGTGGAGGAGTCGAAGGGCCTGGCCTTCGAGGTCGAGTACACCGAGGGCATGCAGATCGACCGCGGCTACATCTCTCCCTACTTCGTCACCAATCCGGAGCGGATGGAGGCGGTCGTCGAAGAGCCGTTCATCCTGATCACCGACAAGAAAGTCTCGGCAGTGTCGGACTTGCTGCCGATCCTGGAGAAGGTGCTCCAGGTCAGCAAGAACTTCGTGATCATCGCCGAGGACGTCGAAGGCGAAGCGCTGGCGACGCTCGTGGTCAATAAGCTGCGCGGTACGCTGAACGCGCTGGCTGTCAAGGCGCCGGGCTTCGGCGATCGGCGCAAGGAAATGCTCCGCGACATTGCCATCCTGACCGGTGGCACGGTAATCTCGGAGGAACTCGGCCGGCGGCTGGAGACGGCGACGCTCGAGGATCTTGGGCGGGCGCGCCGCGTGGTCGCGACCAAGGACGAGACCACCATCGTCGAGGGCTATGGCCGCGAGGCGGATATCAAGGCCCGTATCGAGCAGATCAAGGCACAGATCGAGCAGACCACGAGCGACTTCGACCGCGAGAAGCTGCAGGAGCGACTGGCAAAGCTGGCCGGCGGCGTCGCGGTGATCAAGGTCGGCGCGGCCACCGAGGTCGAGCTGAAGGAGAAGAAGCACCGCGTCGAGGACGCGCTGAGCGCGACGCGTGCTGCCGTGGAAGAGGGCATCGTGCCCGGCGGTGGTGTGGCCCTGATCAATGCGATGGCGGCGCTTGAGGAAGTCGAAGCCGATGGTGACGTCCGAACCGGCGTCCTGATCGTCAAGCGCGCGCTCGAGGAGCCGATGCGCGGTATCGTGGAGAACGCTGGGCTCGACGGCTCGGTGGTGATCGAGACCGTGCGCCGGCTGCAGAAGGAACAGAACAACCCCAACATCGGCTATGACGTCATCCGTGAGGAGTACGGCGACATGGCCGAGTGGGGCGTTATCGACCCGGTCAAGGTGACCCGGTCAGCGGTCGAGAACGCGACCTCGATCGCGGCGATGATCCTGACCACCGAAGCACTGGTCACCGAGAAGCCGGAGAAGGAGAAGACGCCGGCCATGCCGGGCGGCATGGAGTACTAATCCACCCCTGGGCACAGAAGGCGCGCTGCCGCA
>CALKCJ010000023.1 GCA_938082375.1 uncultured Thermomicrobiaceae bacterium | reverse complement strand
GGTGCCGTGGCCACCGTGCCTCTCGCGTCTGACAGTCATCACTGTAACCCGACCTTCGGCTACGAGCCTACGAGAACTGTCGCTTGTGCGCCGGCCTAACCTCGGGCAGTCCCCTCGGGTCGCCGCCAAGCGCGGCTCAAGGTAGGATGTCAGTAAGAAGTACGGTGCGCCCTGGCATCGATAGGGGCAGTACAGTACAACCGGTCGATCTCGCTGTTTGTTCGCGCCGAGCGTGGTGGCCGCCGGCCACCGGATCGAAGCGAGCGTGTCGTCGGCAGACGAACGGTAGTTTCAGCGGCGGTGAGGGAGGGCATCATGGCCGAGACGCATCCGTTCCGGTTGCATCCGGACGAGGTCGCAGAACGAGCGTGGAAGTTCTTCGGGCCCGACGGCTTGGGACTGCAACTCGTCCGTAACGTGTCGGGCCGGCTGCGGTTCGAGGACGTCCGCGGTTTCGTCGAGATCGATATCGTTGGCGACGCAAACAACCAGTCCCGGGTGACCTTCCACTACGAGGGCTTCGAGAACGAGGTTCATGAGTTCCGGCGCACGCTAGCCAGGCAGGCCGCGGAGGAGAGTCGCTCGCCAGAGTAAGCCACGTCTGGACGGCTGGCCTCACCAACAGGGTTTTTGCGCAAACGGAGACGGGGCAGGCAGCATCGTCTGCCCCGTCTCCAGCCTGTGCTTCAGGCGTGGCCTAGTAGATTTCGAGGTAGCGCTCGATCTCCCACGGAGTCACGTACTGGCGGAAGGCATCCCAGTCGCGCCTCTGCGCTTCGACCAGGCGCTCGAAGACGTGCTCGCCCAGCGCCTCCCGGATCACCTCGTCGCGCTCGAGCTCGGCAATGGCCTCGCCCAGAGTTGACGGCAGCACGCCGACATTCCGCCGCCGGAGATCCTCCTCCGTAAAGTGGTAGACGTTCTCCTCGATCGGCTCCGGCAACGGCAGCTCGCGCTCGATACCGTCCAGCCCCGCAGCCAACATGACCGCGTAGGCGAGATACGGGTTTGCCGAGGGGTCCGGGCAGCGCAGCTCGATCCGGGTCGCCTGCAGCCGCCCGGCGCGCACCGCCGGCACCCGGATCAGGGCCGAGCGGTTCTGCCGTGCCCAGCTGATGTAGACGGGCGCCTCATAACCGGGCACCAGCCGCTTGTAGGAGTTCACCAACGGCGCCAGCACCGCGCACATGCTACGTGCGTGGTAGAGCTGCCCGGCGATGAACCGCTTGGCGACCTCCGACAGCCCGTAGGGGTCACTCGTATCGACGAAGGCGTTCTCGCCGCTCTCGAGCCAGGCCAGGCTCTGGTGCGTGTGCATGCCGGAGCCATTGATGCCTTGGATCGGCTTGGGCATGAAGGTGGCGTGCAGGTCGTGCTGCTGCGCCACCGCTTTCAGGGTGTACTTGAAGGTGATGGCGTTGTCGGCAGTCGTGAGCGCGTCGGCATACTCGAAGTCGATCTCGTGCTGGCCGACGGCGACCTCGTGGTGGCCCGCCTCGACCTTGATCCCGAACGCCGCGAGCGCCTTGATCATGTCCTTGCGGACCGCTGCGGCGAGATCAGTTGTCAGGTCGAAGTAGCTGCCCTGGTCGTGCGGGAGCGGCGCGATCCGGCCATTCTCCTTGCGGAAAAGGAAGAACTCGAGCTCCGGCCCGGTGTTGTAGACGAAGCCGAGCTTCGCGGCCCGCTCGAGCTGGCGCAGCAGCACGACGCGGGGATCGCCGGGGAAGAGGTCGCCATTGGGGTTGTAGACCCAGCAGATGACTCGGGCCGTCGTGCTCGTACCGCGCTCCCAGGGGATGACCGCGAAGGTCGAGAGGTCGGGCATCAGGTACATGTCGCTCTCGGCGATGCGGGCGAACCCCTCGATGGAGGAGCCATCGAACCACTGTCCCTCTTCGATAATGTGCGGGAAGACATCGATAGGGATGGTCACATTCTTGACGATCCCCATGATATCGGTGAATTGCAGGCTAACGAACTCGACGCGCTCTTCTTCGGCCCGCGCGAGCACCTCGTCCGCAGTCGGCGCAGGTGCTCGCCGGCCAACCACGCTCGTATCGACAACCAACGGTCGTCTCCTTCGCTGAACCCTACCGTTACTGCCAGCCCACCAACTCGGCCCGGCTGCCCGCTCGGACGGTCGCCTCAGGGCTTCCGGGTCGTGTCGTCCATGCATACAGTCTACTCCTCGTGCTCACGGTCCCATGCCACCTATCCTTCCCCACCCACCGTGCCTCCACCAGTCCTCGATCGAGTCGGCCGACCGCTCCCGCGCTAGACATCGAAATACAGGTAGAACTCGTATGGGTGCGGCCGGATCCTGACTTCTTGCAGCTCCTTCTCCCGCTTGTGGCAGATCCAGGCCTCGAGCACGTCGCTGGTGAACACGTCGCCCACCAGCAGCCACTCGTGATCCCGCTCTAGCGCAGCCAGCACGGCGTCGAGCGAGCCGGGCACGCTCTTGACGCCATTCGCCTGCTCGGCGGGCAAGTGGTACGTGTTGACGTCGAGCGGCCCGAACGGCGAGGCGTCGAGCTGGCGCTCGATACCGTCGAGCCCGGCCAGCAGCAGTGCAGCGAACGCCAGGTACGGGTTACAGCTTGGGTCGGGTGGGCGGAATTCGACGCGCTTCGTCGCCGCGTTCTCCGGGCCGGTGGCGTACATCGGGATGCGCACGCACGCGCTGCGGTTCCGCTTGGAGAAAGCGATGTTGACCGGTGCCTCGTAGTGCGGCACCAGGCGCTTGTAGGAGTTCGTGGTCGGGCTGGTAAGGGCGAGCAGCGCATCGACGTGTGTCAAGAGACCGGCGATGTAGTGAAGCGCTGTCGCGCTCAGCTCGGCGTAGTGGCACTGGGCGTAGAACAGGTTCGTCCCGTCGCGCCACAGGCTCTGGTGAGTATGCATCCCGTTGCCGTTGTCGCCGAAGAGCGGCTTGGGCATGAAGGTGGCCGTGCAGCCGTGCTTACGCGCGACGTTCTTCACCACGTACTTGTAGAGCATCACCTTGTCGGCCATCGCCACCAGGGTGTCGCGCCGCATGTCGATTTCGCCCTGCCCAGCGGTGGCGACTTCGTGGTGGTGCATCTCCACCGGCACGCCAAGCCGCTCCAGCGTGAGCGCCGCCTCGCTGCGGATATCCTGGAAGCTATCGTGTGGCGGAACTGGGAAGTATCCCTCCTTGGGCCGGATCTTGTAGCCGAGGTTGGGCGCACCGTCATCCTGGCCGGTGTTCCAGTACCCCTCGCGCGAGTCAAGAGCGTAACCCATCCGGTGGGGCTGGACATCATAGGCGACGTGGTCGAACAGGAAAAACTCGACCTCCGGGCCCCAGTAGCTCACGTCGGCAATCCCAGCGGCTCTGAGGTACGCCTCGGCCTTCTGCGCGATGTAGCGGGGGTCGCGCGAGTAAGGTTCGCCGCTCTCCGGGTCGTAGACGTTGCAGATAATGGCCAGCGTCGGCACCGAGCAGAACGGATCGACAAACGCGGTCTTTGGGTCTGGGACGAGGAGCATATCGCTCTCCTCGATCGCCTGAAAGCCGCGGATGCTGCTGCCGTCGAACCCGATGCCGCGTTCGAAGTCGAGCGCCGAGAGGTGAGCGGCAGGCAGCGAGGCATGCTGCCAGGTGCCGGGCAGGTCGGTGAACCGGAGATCGACAAACTGAACGTTGTGCTCCCGGATGAGCTGGAGCACGTCCTGCGGCGTGGTGCATTGTCCGTTCATCGCGCTCCTCTTCTTCGCTCCTGTGCAACCGCGCACCGAGCACGCGGCGCCGTTGCCGCGTTTCCCACAACGGTAGCAGGGCCCGGTCAGCGAACCATCGGCGGCCTGCCTCAATTCCCGCACACAACTTTGTGCTTGATGCACAATACTGGGGGTGATGCGGCCGACGAGCGGGCACCGGGGGATCTGATCGAGGGTATTGGCCTGGCGATCGCTTGGGAGCGCCGTGGGGCGGACGGCTGAAGGCAGCCCCTGGCCGCCCCAGGCAGCGTGGATTAGGCCCAACCAAGCGACCGGCGGCAGGAGATCACAGGCGAAGGGTGTAACCACCTTACCAGCTCGAGGGAAGGAGCGTCCGGAGCCAGTCGAACTCTTTGCTCACCGCGGGCCGAGCGCGCTGATCCGTGTGCCTACGCCATAGCACGGTGTCGGGGGCGACGTGTCGTTCGCCGAGCGCCCCCGTCACGAGACGCAACGGGAACAAAAGCGCGATCCCGACGAGCCGTCACCTGAACCGGCGCCGCCCTGTCGCGTCCCATTGGCCCGCGGAGCTGGCATCGAGCCAGGCGCCGCGACCTCTGGCGTGGGCCCTCCCGGTTGCCCGTTTGGGCCAGGGCCGGTCAGCTCGCGCTGACCGTTGCGCCGATCCCGTGAGCGATCTCATCGGGATCGCATAAATAGATTAGCACATGGCCCCTCCCGTGTCAAGCACGGCCGCGCCCGGTCGCTGCTGCGTCGCGATACGAGGTTGGTCACCCCGCCGCGTCACCCTGGCGGGAGAGCGTCTCTCCTGCCGGAGAAGGACTCTTGACGGTAAGCCCTGGATTCAGGTAGACTCCGCTTTACCGGGCGAGGCGGGTTTCCCATCTGACTCGAGCCCGCAGTGTGGGCTCTGTCGGATGAGGAGGCACGCCATCATCAGCGAGAGGCTTCCAGCACTCACCGCGCATCGCATGCGCGTATGCGCGCGGCAGCGTGGGATCCCGGAATGGGTTGTCGGGCTGGTGATTCGATACGGCAGACGACTCTATGCCCGGGGAGCGTTCCACTATTTCTTCGGCCACCGTGATGGTCGGTGCCTGTCGGCCCAGTTACGGCCCGTCGTGGAGCGCCTGCAGGGCATCGTCGTGGTAGTCGAAGATGGGTGCATCGGCACCGTCTACCATAACCCGCAGGCCTTGAAAGACCTGCGGCGCAGGAGGTCGAAGCCACGAGAGCGCCTGGCGGCCTAGCCAGCGACTGCGATTGCGGCCGTGCTCCTGTGGGCTCGCAGGCAGATGGGTAAACCCCCTCGCCCGGCCCTCGCTACTGGTAGCGCATCATCACGATCGGCGAGGTGAGACATATGCTCGGGGGAAGTCAAAGATGTCTTGACGAGCGCTACCCCGCTGGCCAGTCGCTGGCGGGGGTGTTGGTTTGGGTTGACCCCAGGCTGACCCCAGCGCCGGCGGGTAGGTGGCACTGGGAAGTGCTGGTGCCGGAGGAGGGACTCGAACCCACACGGGGGTCGCCCCCCAGCGGTTTTTGAGCCTGAGCCCGGACGTACCGGCGCGTGCTCGCTCGTCCAGCCTGTGCGTCCGTACGCGTGAGACATCCGTTCGGATGTGTTACAATGTCCGCTGAGTGCTAGGCTATCTGCTAGCAGCGTTGCTAGCAGGGGGAGCGGGACCAGAGGACAGATGGACACTCCACAGCTCGACCCCACGCTCCTGGAGCGGCTCGAAGCGTTGTCCCCAAAAGTCCGAGCGGCGCTCCTGGAGCATACCAAACGGATGGCGAACCTCCCCGAGGACACACGCAGCCTGGTGGCGGCGCTGGCGTTCGTGAGTTATGCCGTCGACGTGCTCGCGGCGATGGGTGAGGACCCGTGGTTCGTGGTGTATAGTCACGGTCTCGACCTCGCCTATCAGACGACGTGCGGAATACTCCTCCGCGACTACGCCGGGTGTGTCCCTGGGCTCGAGGAGGCCGTCAGGAGCATGCCAGCCAGCCTTTCCGATTGGGTCGACATCCACGAAGCCGGGATGGCAGACGACTACCTGCAA
>CALKCJ010000022.1 GCA_938082375.1 uncultured Thermomicrobiaceae bacterium | reverse complement strand
CTCAGTCCTCGCCCTGCGCCTTGGTGAAACCGGGCTCGCCGTCGAACTCGAGCAGGCGCTGGATCCGGAACCAGGGATAGCGCTCGCCGATCCGCGACACGAGCTGGAAGATCTCAGCGTCGGTCACGCCAGCGTGCACTGAGCGCGCCAGGAACCGGCAACGCCAGTGATCGACGTAATCCGTCGTCGCTCCCGTCGGTGGGTAGACTTGGAGTCCCCGGTTTGAGATGAGGTGCAATCGGAAGGGTGTGTTGCTGGCAAGCTGCTCGAGCGCTGGTCCGAGAGTCTCTGGCATATCCGCTGCCTCGAGGTAGACATCGACTCCGACCAGACCCCGCGACGACACTTTGACAACGTCGGGCTCCGGCTTCACTGGTGGCATCGCGATCGGGCAGTAGGCGCGCGGATGCCACGTCGCCGAGCGGCGTCCGAGGTTGGCGATGATGGCGTCGGTGAACTCGGTCGTCTTCGCCGCGCGCGTGTCGCCGACGACGTCGCGCGTGAGCGTCTTACCCTCCTCCAGCGTGACGATGACGGCCTGCTCGATCGCCTCAGCGGCCTCGAACTCGTCGAGGTAGCGCAGCATCATGACGGCGGTCAGGATCATTGCGGTCGGGTTGATGACGTTCTTGCCGGCGTACTTGGGCGCCGAGCCGTGCACCGGCTCGAAGATCGCGATGCCGTGGCCGAGGTTGGCCGACGGCGCGAAGCCGAGCCCCCCGACCAACCCCGAGGCGAGGTCGCTGATAATGTCGCCGTTCATGTTGGTCGTCACGATCACGTCGAACTGCTCGGGCTGCTTGACGAGCTGGTGGGCACAGTTGTCGATGATGATGTGCTGCGCCTCGATGTCCGGGTACTCGCGGGCCACCTCCTCGAAGATGCGCTTGAAGCTCCCCTCAGTCAACTTGAGGATGTTGGACTTGGTCGCACCGTGGACGACACGACGACCTTCGGCACGGGCCAGCTCGAAGGCGAAGCGAACGACTTTCTCGCTCCCCTTGTGGGAGATCAGCTTCGTCGCGTTCCACACGCCCGGCGTTTCACGGTACTCGATCGCCGCATACAAATCTTCGATGTTCTCGCGCACGATGACGAGATCGATGCCTCGGCCCCGGTACGGGGTGGGGATGGCGGGCAGCTCCCGCACCGGCCGGACGTTGGCGAACGCCTCGAAGAGCTTGCGTAAAGTGACGTTCGCGCTCTTCTCGCCGTACCCGACCGGTGTCTCGAGCGGCCCCTTGAGCACGACCCGGCTACGCTGGATCGACGCGATCGTGTCGTCCGGCACCCCACTGGCGATGCCTTCCCGGAACACGCTGGCTCCGGCTCGTCGCACATCCCACTCGATCGGCACCCCGGTCGCCTCGACGATCCGGCGAGCAGACTCGACGACTTCTGGCCCGATGCCGTCGCCGGGGATCAGGGTGACCAGCTTCTTGCCTGTGGACGTTACGTGGTACTTCATCCTTGCTACTCCGCCATATCATGCTGTTCACGCTGGCCAGTCAAGATGGCCAACCGACGTTACGAGATTGGTTCTGACGCGTCAAGCCGGGGCTGGAGCCGCTCACGTGCCTCGTGAGAGCACGCGCTAGGGCGTGCTCCATTCAGTCTCGCGCCGCGGCCCTGGTCGTGGCCAGCGGGAGCCGGCCGAGCTGGATATCCTCACGCACCAGCTCGGCCACGCGGTTACCGATACGCACGCTGTAGTTGGTGCCGCGGTCTTCCGGATAAATCTGCGCGGTATTGGCCAGGTAGACCCCGGGTAGGGGCGTCCGGTGCTCCGGGATGCGGCCTGAATAGCGTATCGGGATGATCGGCTGAGCCGCCCGCTCGCGGAACACCCAGTACCGTTCGACCCACTCCGCTGAGAAGTTCGGGTTGATCTTGCGCAAGTGTGGGATCGCCTCTTGGAAGACCTGCTCGTCGCTCATCGCCAGGTACGGGTGGCTCTGCTCGACATACTTGCTCACGTAGATGAAGTGCCAGCCCTGGTAGTGCTCCGGCCCGATGAAGTTTGTGTGCTCGATGATCCCGGTGAACGGTACGTCCGGGTCGCCGATGTTCAGCCAGTAGATGTCGCTGAGGGCGTGCCGCGACTGGAGGAGTAAGGTCACTGCGGCCTGGTAGATAGTGCCGGTGAGCTTGGCTTTGTAGTCCTCGGGCAACCCGGGGAAGAGTCGGGCGAAGAGCGGCGATGGGATGGTCGCTACCAGCGCGTCCTGCCACGTCTCGACCCCTTCAGTGTCGCGCACCACCCACTCGTCGTCATCGCGCCAGATCGCGGCCGTGCCGACGCCGGCCCGAATCTCACCGCCCAGCTCGCGGATCACCTCGGCTAGCCGGTCGATCAGCACGTTGAAGCTCCCCTGGATATACCCCAAGCGCTCGGGCTTGAAGAGCGACTCGCGCGACTGGGTCCGCAGGTAGATCTTGTTCCAGAACCAGGCCATCGAGACCTCGCCAGCCCTGGGCCCGAACTTGGCGTGGAGCTGGGGGCCCCAGACGCGTTCGAACGCGCGCTGGCCGATGGCTCGCCGCAGCCACTCGGCGGCGGTGACCTCTTCGAACGGGTGCCAATCCTTGACGTGCTGGAGGTAGAACGTCACTAGGCCCAGCCGCAGACGGTCATGGACGGGAATGACCGCCAGCCGGAGCACGTCCAGCGCGCTTGCGAGCGGGTAGATCCGGCCGGCGGCATAGAAGCCGACCTTCGAGGGGAGCCAGAGCAGCCGATCACCGATCTCCAGCTCGTTCATCAGCGCGACGATGTCCCGGTCGCTCAGGAAGAGGTGGTGGTAGAAGTACTCGAGCGCAGTCCCAGCGACGGGAAAAGCGGCTGCCTGTCCTCCGAGCTGGCGGTTCTGCTCCCACAACGTGACCTGGTGGCCCTGTCGCAGGAGACGATACGCCGCGGTCAGGCCGGCGATGCCGCCGCCGATGACACCGATGCGCAGGCACCTGGTCATGGCACGCCTCCTATGAGGCTAGGCGGGAACGTGCTGCCGCTGGCCGCGCAGCCGGGCCAAGAACCGATGCAGCTCCCGGTTCTCCCAGACGACCAGGATCTGGCTGGCGTTGAAGATCGACGAGTAGGTACCACTGACGATCCCGATCAGGAGCGCGAGGACGAAGTACCGGATCGTCTCGCCGCCGAACAGGAAGAGCGCAAGCAAGGTAAACACCACAGTGAGCGACGTGTTGAGCGAACGGACAAGGGTCTGGACGACGCTGTAGTTCACGACCTCTTCGAATGTCGGTGCAGCCCGGCGCCCGAGGTTCTCCCGGATTCGGTCGAAGACGACGATCGTATCGTGGACAGAGAACCCAATAATCGTCAGGAGAGCCGTGACAAAGAGCGCATCGACCTCGATTCCGCGCAGCCATCCGAGGATCGAGAAGGTGCCGACCACCACCGCGACGTCGTGGAGCATGGCGATGATCGCCGCGATGCCGTAGAGGAACGGGTTGTTCGTGTTGCGGAACGCCCAGGCGATATAGCCGAGGACGCCCAGGGAGGCCAACGCCACGGCGAGGACGGCGCGGTTGCGAATGGCAGTACCGAGCGTCGGCCCCACCGACTCGATGCGCAGTTCCGTGAAGTTGCCGAAGCGCTCGCGCAGCGCGGTGGCCAGCTCGGCCTTCTCCGGCGAGCCCTCCTTCAGCTCCTTCATCCGGATCAGGACCACGTTGTCCTGCGAGGTCTGGACGGTGGAGTCCGGATAGCCGTGGGCGGCGAGCACGTCCCGCACCTCGCCGGGCTGCACCGGACGCGACATCTGGAGCTCCCAGAGCGTGCCGCCGGTGAAGTCGATGCTCAGGTTGAGCCCGTGCAGCGTCAGGGAGACGAGCCCGGGTACGATCACGAGGAGCGAGAGCAGGAACCAGTAGTAGCGCTTGCCAACCAGGTCGAGCATAGTGGCGAGCCGTGTCTCCCCGTCGCTAGTCGCCCGCAGCGGAGACCGCTTCCATGGGCCGCGATTCCAGGCCGAACCACCAGAGGTTGTGGAACAGTCTGCTCGTCAGCAGTACCCGCAGCAGGTTGCGGCTGACGACGATGGCGGTGAACATGCTTACCGCCACGCCGATGAACAGCGTCAACGCGAAGCCCTGGATGATCGTAGCACCCACGTAGCGGCCGAACCAGAACAGAATCACGCAGGTGATCATGGTCGAGATATTCGAGTCGCGAATCGAGGGCCAGGCATGGTCAAACCCTTCCTCGATCGCCCGAGCGACCGTCCGCCCCAGCCGCAGCTCCTCTCTCAAGCGGGCGAAGATCAGGACGTTGGCGTCGACCGCCATGCCGATCGACAGAATGAAGCCAGCGATGCCCGGGAGCGTCAGTACCACCGGGATGAGCTTGAACAGGGCGAACACGAACGACGTATACATCAAGAGCGCGATGACCGAGATGACTCCCGGCAGGCGGTAATACAGGATCATGAACAGGGCCACGAGCCCGAGGCCGACCAGCCCGGCCACGATGCTCTTGTCGATCGAGTCCTGCCCCAGCGTCGGCCCCACCGTGCGGCTCTGTACGACCTCCAGCGGCACAGCGAGCGCGCCGGACTTGAGCTGGAGCACCAGCTCGTTGACCTCCTGCGCGTTCAGCCCGGTGATGATGCCACGGCCTTCGCAGATCGCGCTCTCGATCCGCGGGGAGCTGATCACCTGCTTGTCAACCACGATCGACATCGGGAAGCCGACGTGACTGCTGGTGTACTCGCAGAACTTGCGCGTGGCCTCGCCCTTGAGCTCGAAGCCGACGACCAGCGTGCCGAACTGGTCGGTGGTCGGGTAGGCATCCCGTAGTTCGGCGCCGGTGATGATCGTCTCGTAGACAGGCCCCTGGGCCTCCGGCGTGGGCGTCGCCCCTGCCTCGTGGGTCGGGCTGGCCGTCGTTCCAGCTGACCCGCCGGCCGCTGGCGTCGATTCTGACCCGGGTGTGGCGCCGGGCGTCGGTGTACCGTTCGCCGACGTGGGGGTGCCGCCTGTCTGGGACGTCGTGGCGGAAGGCGTACTTGTCTCCCCGGCTGACGGCGTGGCTGCCGGCTCGGCGGTTGGAGTCGGCTCGCTGCCCAGGACGTCGCTGGCTGGGCCGGCGGTAGTGTTCACGATGGTGCCCGGTGCCAGGTACTGGCCGTTGGTGTCGATAATCTCGAGCAGTGCTGTACGCTGGAGGACGCGGACGGCCTGCTCCGGGTCGCGATAGCCAGGCAGCTCGACCAGAATCTGGTTACTCCCGCGGGTCTGGATGACCGGCTCGCTGACGCCTAGCCCGTTAACGCGACGCTCGATCGTATCCCGTGTGCCCTGCAGTACGTCCTGGGTCACCTCGACGCCAGCCGGTGGGCGCGCCTCAAGGACGATCTGGATCCCACCCTGCAGGTCGAGCCCCTGGCGAACGGTGATACCCGATTTCCAGCCGAGGGGATCGAGAGACTGTCCCGGAAGATCGACCCAGACCGCAGCCAGAGTCAACAGTAGGATAACGATCAGTGTCTGCCAGGGCTTGATCCGCACAGTGACTCCGCTCTCACCTGTCGAGGTTGTCAGGCCTTGCGCGCGCTCTCCACTCGCTCACAGGCCAACCGCGATTATACACGGACACCCGGGCTGGCTAGTGACCGGGCGTGACCGCCGAAGGGGCCGGCGCAGGCACGTACAGCCGCTGCGCGTAGATATAGTCTTCGACGGCGCGGGGGACGTGGTACCGGATGCTGCGAGCCTCCGCGACACGCCGCCGGATATCGCTGGCGGCGATCTGGATGAGTGGTGCGCTGACGAGCCGGATCCGGTCGCGCGCGGCCGGGACGGCGGCGATCACGCCCTCCAAGTCGATGGTCACGCCTGGACGGAGGGCCACGGCGAGGATGGCCTGGGCAGCGACGCGGTTCGGGTCGTGCCAGGTGGGGAGATCGGCGAGGGAGTCCTGACCCATCAGAAAGTAGAGCTCGTCGCCAGGGAACTGCGCGCGCAGGATGGCCAGGCTGTCGGCCGTGTAACAGGGGCCAGGGCGCTGCACATCGACATACGAGATGTCGAACCCTGGCTCGCCAGCGATCGCGAGGTGGAGCATGGCCAGTCGATGACGCACCGGACTAATTGTCCGGCCGATCTTGTGCGGTGGCTGGCCCGCGGGCAGAAAGAGGATGCGGTCGAGCTGAAGCTGCTCGCGGAACTCTTCGGCAATGAGCAGGTGCCCGCAGTGAATCGGGTCGAACGTGCCGCCAAAGATGCCGAGACGGGCCACGTGTGCTCGTGCTCCTTCCTCGCGCAGCCGAACTCCAGGTGAGCTCTGGCGCTCTTCCGGGAACCCGGGAGTGTCCCGGCACGGTGAAGGAATCCTACTACGTTTCCCAGGCCGCGCCGAACTGTGGCAGTTGGCTCGAGTTGACGAGTTGGGATCGGCGTGATGAGCTTGCGGTGCGGGGCGGTGCGGAAGGGTGAGGCAAGGCCAGGACAGGGTGGAAGAGCGCTGGGAACCGCCGTCACGAGCGGCCGGTGAGGCCGCTCGACGCCAGCGCCGGGCAAGGGCTGAGATCTCGCTTGCCGGCCTGGGTCACGGACTCGGCATGGCGTCAGGTCGGTTGCTCGCTGGGCTGATCTGCGCTTTGGCGGGGCTCTCCGGTCGAGCGTCGCTCGCGCTCGCGCTGACGATGCTCTTGGCTGCGCTCGCAGTGGGTGGGCTCTGGCGCCGATGGGGGCTGCCGGCGAGCTGGCACGCGGCCTGGCTCGCCGATGCCTGGACGCTTGGCCTGGTGATGCCCCTGGTCACGATCAACGCCTACGTGGCGACGCAGGATCGCGCGCTCACGGCGGTCGAGACATCACTCTACTTCGAGACAGCCCTGGGGCTGTGCGCTGCTGTCCTGGGGTTGCTCGTGTTGAGCCGGCGACTGGCCAGCGCGGATCCGGCGCTTCGGAGCTATCTTCTCCTGCCCGCGGCCCTGCAGGTCGCCGTCCTCATGCCGAGCGCACGACAGGGTGACCCGCGCTCGCTTCTGGTCGCGCTTGCCGGGATCTACCTGATGGCGGGGGTGATCACGGCGCTGGGCTGGGCGCTCCCTAGGCCGTCGCGTTCATGGCTAGCGCTTGCGGGCCTCATCATCTACCTGGCGCTGGGCGGGGCACTCAGCGGCGGGCTGGCGGCCCTGTTCACCCGGCCGGCTCCGGTTCCACTGGTGCACACAGCACTCTCCCTTGCCGGTGTGGTGATGCTCGCGGTCGAGGGGCGGGAAGGCCGTGCACCCGGTCACCAGCGTTCCCTTGCTCGGTCGACTCAGAGGCGAGGCCGGCGCGGCCAAAACCGACGCGGTTCGGGAACCTCCGCCTCGGGCTAAGGGGGGTCTGTGTGCTCTTGGTCTGCGGCTTCGGGCTATGACGACTCGGCGGTGTCCCCAACGGGCTGGAAGTCCTGCTCGACCGAGGACTCGACGACAGTCAGCGAGGCGACCTCGTCGCCGTCCTGCAAGCGCATCAGGCTGACGCCGCGGGCAGGCCGCCCGAGCTGCGGCACCTGGTCGGAGCGGATAAGAATGACCTTGCCTCGGCAGCTCATCAAAACGATGGTGCCCCGGCCGCTGATGACGCGCGCAGCCGCCACTGGCCCCGTCTGTGGCGTCACTCTTAAGGCAATGACGCCGCTGCCGCCGCGTCCCTGGCGGCGGAACTCGTCGAGCGGCGTGCGCTTCCCGTAACCGTTACGGGAGACGACGAGCAGGTCAGCCTGAGGGTGGGCTACCTCGGTGGCGATTACCTCATCGCCCTCCTCCAGCCGGATGCCGATCACTCCGGCTGCTGCCCGCCCCATCGGACGCACATCGGTTTCGGCGAACCGGATCGCCTGCCCCTGTGCAGTAACCAGGATCACATCGTCCTTACCCGAGGTCGGCTGCACCCAGCAGAGCTCGTCGCCGTCCTCCAGGCTGATCGCGATCAGGCCAGAGGAACGTACCGCGCTGAATTCCTCTAACCGCGTGCGCTTGACCCGTCCATGGCGCGTGCACATGAACAGGTAGGTGGCGCCCGCGAAATCCCGCACCGGGACGAGCACCGTGATCTCCTCGCCGGGCTGGAGGTTAACCAGGTTGACCACCGGGATGCCACGCGCGTTCCGCCCGGCATCGGGGATCTCGTGCACCGGAAGCTGAAAGACTCGGCCGCGGTTGGTGAAGAAGAGCATCGCGTCGTGCGTGGTGGCGTGGACGACGTGGCGCACCTGGTCTTCGTCGCGGACATGGATCCCGTTGACCCCGCGGCCGCCTCGGTGCTGCGTCCGGTAGGCGCCGTTCGGGTTTCGCTTGATGTACCCGCGCTCGGTAATGGTGACCAGGACGTCGACCTTGGGGATCAGATCTTCCTCGGTCATCTCGTCGCTCGCGTCCTGGATCACGGTGCGACGCGCGTCGCCGTAGCGCTCCTTGAGCTCGGCCAATTCCTGCTTGATGACGCGCAGGATCTTAGACGGGTCGGCGAGCAGCTCTTCCAACTCGGCGATCTTGCGCAGCACGTCGCGGTGGTCGTCTTCGATCTTCTGGCGCTCGAGTGCGGCCAGGCGACGGAGCTGCATGTCGAGAATGGCGTTGGCCTGAATCTCCGTCAGCGAAAAGCGCGACATCAGGTTCGAGCGCGCCTCGTCTGCGGAGCTCGACTCGCGGATCGTCCGGATGACCTCGTCCAGGTGGTCAAGGGCGATCATCAAGCCCTCGAGCACGTGGGCGCGGCGCCGGGCGTGCTCCAGATCGTACTCGGTGCGCCGCCGGACGATCTCCTGCCGATGCTCGAGGAAGAGCTGCATCACGCGCTTCAGCGTCAGCGTGCGCGGCTGGGTGCCGTCCACCAGCGCGAGCATGTTGACGCCGAAGGTCGTCTGGAGCTGGGTGTGCTTGAACAGGTTGTTGAGCACCGTCCTGGGCTGGGCATCGCGCTTGAGCTCGATGACGATGCGCATGCCGTTACGGTCGGACTCGTCGCGCAGGTCGTGGATCCCCTCGAGGCGGCCGGCCTTGACCAGCTCGGCGATCTTCTCGATCAGCGCGGCCTTGTTGACCTGATAGGGCAGTTCAGTGACGATGATCGCGAACCGGTTGCCGCGAGCAGCCTCTTCGATATGGGCGCGGGCGCGCACGACCACCCGTCCGCGCCCAGTGGCGTACGCAGCCAGGATTCCTTCGCGGCCCAGGATGACGCCGCCAGTCGGGAAGTCGGGCCCGGGCAGGATCGTGACCAGCTCCTCGACAGTTGCCTCGGGGTGGTCAATCAGGTAGACCAGCGCGTCGCACACTTCCGCGAGGTTGTGCGGTGGGATAGTGGTGGCCATACCCACTGCGATGCCGGAGGCACCGTTGACCAGCAGGTTCGGCAGGCGGGCAGGCAGCACGATCGGCTCCCGGGCGCTGTCATCGTAGTTGGGGACAAAGTCGACCGTCTGCTTGTCGATATCGGCCAGCATCTCCTCGGCAATGGAAGCCAAGCGGGCTTCGGTGTAGCGCATGGCTGCCGCGCTGTCACCGTCGATGGAGCCGAAATTCCCTTGCCCAGCGACCAACGGATAGCGGAGCGAGAACGGCTGTACCATCCGGACGAGCGCGTCATAGACTGCGGCGTCACCGTGCGGGTGGTACGACTTCAAGACCTCGCCGACGATACCAGCGCTCTTCCGGTACTTGGCGTTGGGCCGCAAGCCCATCTCGTGCATGCCGTAAAGGATGCGGCGCTGTACCGGCTTGAGGCCGTCGCGAACGTCGGGCAGCGCTCGCTGGACGATGACGCTCATCGCGTAGTCGAGATACGAGCGCCGCATCTCGTCGTCGATGCTGACCCGTTCGACTCGGCCAATCTCCACGGTTGTAACTCCCTCGCCGGTCGCCCCGGTCGTAGAACGTACCGCCTGATTTTACCACGTTGGGCTTGGTGGTGCCGAAATCGCAGTTGTGACGGGCTGGCAGGGGGCGGAAGGTCAGCCTCTGGTGACTTCCTCGATGGGGAGCTGCGCCACCTCTGGCGGGATCTCGCCGATCGCTTCGCCTTGCGGAACGACTTCTTCGAGTGGCCGTTGCCAGACGCGCTGGAGTACCGACCATTGGCCTGGATCGGCGCTAATCATCCGCTCCAGTGCGCGCGCCACACGCCGCAGGTTCTCGTCGAGATCGCGTTCCTCGTCGCCTGTGCGTACCAGCTCGAGCGGGGCCTCGATGAAGACGACCGACTTCCGGGTCGATCGACGCAGGGTATAGGCTGGCAGGAGCGTCGCGCCCGTCCGCAGGGCCAGCACGACCGGCCCCACCGGCAGAGAAGCCGGGGCATCGAAAAAGTGAACCGGGCGCGAATTGCCGGTGACATCGCGGTCGCCAGCGACGAGGAGGAGCCCGTTGCGGCGCAGGAGCCGCAGGATCGGCAGTACCGAGCCAGCGGCTGGCGGAAGCACCCTGATGCCCATCGCCGATCGCAGCCTGGTGAAGTAGCGGAAGAGCGCAGGGGGCTGTACCTGCTCGGCGATGACGGCGGCCTGCAGCCCGAGGGCCGCCGGATACTGCGCGACCACATTGAAGTTCCCCAGATGGGCGGACAGCACGATGACGCCCTTACCACGAGCGAGCGCAGCCTTGAGGTGTGGCCAGCCGTAGACCTCGATGAGTTCGCTCAGCCGCTCGCGGTCGACTGAGCGCAGACGCAAGAGGTCGTAATAGTTCGTCGTGGCGGTGATGAACACCCGAAGGGCCTGGCGTTGTCGCCAAAGCCAGCCCCGCTTGGGAGCCACGTGGCGCAGGTTGTCGAGGACGGCAGCGCGAGTGCGCACCTTGAGCAGGTAGACCAGCAGGCCGATCACCCGGCAGATCCAGTAGCCTGCTCGCGCGGGGACGATCGGGGTGAGCAAGGCGCCGGCTCGCATCGCCCACAGCAGCCACATGCTCAGCCCCCCTCCGCACAAAACTCCGGCAATGCCCGTTCGGCTGCAACCTCCCAGAGCGCACGCCGACCGAGCCACTGGTCGCAGAAGTCGCGAAGAGCCGCTTCCAGCGCCGAGGTCAGCGAGGTAGCCCACTGCTCCCATGCCTCGATCGGATCTGCAGTGAGCGGGGTGAGATCGAGAAGGAGCGTGCGCCAGCCAGGGCGGAACACCAGTGTAGCAAAACAGGAAGGATGTCTCCTGAGGAGGGCGGCGGGTGGCAGCGCGAGGTGCGCGGACGCCCGGAAGAGGGACAAGTCGAGGCCATGTCCTACCGGCTCGTCGTCCAGGAGGTAGAGCGCCGCCGGTGGCTGTTGCTGGCCCAGGTGGAGCGCGACGACCCGGCCGAGGAGGGGCCAAGCGCCGAGGTGTAGCGTGAGCAGCGTGTGAGGGGGCTCAGCCTGCACCTCCCATAGCCGGTGGGGATCCCTCGGCACGACGCGCGTCAGCAGCGCGAGGTCGGGGAGCATACTCAGATGCCTTGTCGCAGCGGCAATCCGGCGCCGGTTGGCGAGTACCTGCCGCACCAGCGCACTGGTGACCTGGCTCGTCGACGGCTCGTGAAGCACGTACGACAGGTTCAGTCGGATGGCCGCTTCAAGGTCGCTCGACTTGCCCATCATCGGTGCCCTCGAGAATGAAAGGGGCAGCGGGCGAGACCCGCTGCCCCAGGTTGCAGAGCTGTGCTTGACTCAACTCTCGGCCGGGATGTAGCGCTCGCGCTGGGCAGCGGTCTCCCGGATGAACGCCTCGACCATCTCCCGCGCCTCTTCATCACGGTACTGTACGGGCGGCGACTTCATGAAGTAGGCGCTCGGACCGATGAGGGCGCCGCTGATACCGGCGTCGAGCGCAAGCTTCGCGCAGCGGATAGCGTCGATCACTACGCCGGCCGAATTCGGGGAGTCCCAGACCTCGAGCTTTAGCTCGAGGTTGATCGGCACGTCGCCGAAGGTAGTGCCTTCGATCCGGATGTGACACCACTTGCGATCCTGGAGCCAGGGGATGTAGTCGCTCGGGCCCACGTGGATGTTCTCTTCGGGAATCGGGTAGTCGAGCTGGCTCAGCACAGCGTTGGTCTTGGAGATTTTCTTCGACTCGAGTCGCTCGCGCTCGAGCATGTTGAGAAAGTCGGTATTGCCGCCGAAGTTGAGCTGGTACGTCCGGTCGATCCGCACGCCGCGGTCAGCGAACAGTCGTGTCAGCACCCGGTGCGTGATGGTCGCGCCCACTTGGCTCTTGATGTCGTCGCCGATCACTGGCAGTCCGCGCTCCCGGAAGCGCTTCTGCCAGTACTCCTCGCGGGCGATGAAGACCGGAATACAGTTGACGAAGGCGCACCCGGCATCGAGTACCTGCTCGACATACCACTTGGTCGCCATCTCGCTGCCGACCGGGAGGTAGTTGACGACCACATCGGTCTGCGTTTCCTTGAGGATGCCGACGATGTCGGCCGTGGGGCCAGGGGCCTTCTTGATAATCTGCGAGAGGTACTTGCCCAGCCCGTCGTGGGTCATGCCGCGGTAGACCGGCACGCCCAGATAGGGTACGTCGCTGAACTTGTAGGTGTTGTTCGGCGGGGTGAAGATCGCCTCGGAGAGATCTTTGCCGACCTTGTTCGCGTCGATGTCGAAGGCGGCGGTGAACTCAATGTCGCCGACATGGTAGCCGCCGAGGTCAACATGCATCAGGCCAGGGACGAACTGGTTGGGATCGGCATGCCGGTAGTAATGGACACCTTGTACCAGTGACGAGGCGCAATTGCCGACGCCGATGATCGCTACGCGGATCTTCTTGTTGCCCACAGCTCCCCCACGATCCTCTCTCCATGCCGCCACTGCTACCGCCCGGGCTGGCCGCTGGCGACGCCGTCATATCTGACTCATTCTACGGCCCGGCAGAATGCATCGTCAATTTGTGTTGTCCTGCCAGGCGCTTCTTTCGTCCGCTGAAGGCGAGGTCGTGCCCGTCCCACCTTTCCCAGAGTCGGCCAGCAGCGCCAGCGCGGTGCGGAGCACCACCTCGGGAGCGATCATGTCCAGACAGGTTCGCCGCTGGCATCCCGTAGGTCGGCCCAGGCGATAGCCGACATAGAAGCACGGCGAGCAGGGCAGGCCAGCGTGCAGGGCCACGCTGAACGCCGCCGGTGGTCGATCGTCGACGCGCTGGATGCGGGCGCCGTAGGGTGCCCAGGCGGCGACGTTGGACGGGCCGAAGATCGCGAGCACCGGCGCGCCGACCGCGGTCGCCAGATGGAGCACCCCGCTGTCGGCCCCGATGACCAGCTTGGCTCGCTCGAGCACGCCCGCGAGGGTCGCCACCCCTGTTCGCCCGATCAGGTCGAGCACGCCGTCGACGGCGAGGGTAGGGCCGGCGAGCGGCCGCTCCCGCTCGGTTCCGGTGACCACGACCCGGCAACCAGCGGCCAGCAGGCCACGGGCGAGCGCCCCGAAGCGCTCGGGCGCCCAGGCACGCCCCGGGCCGTACGGCCCGACGCCAGGGTGAAGCACGACCAGCGGGCCGGCACCGGAATGAGCGCTAAGCAGTGCCGCTGCCTCCTGGCGCGCCTCGTCTGGCAGCGCGAGCCGCGGTGGGCCGCCGTCGCCAACGACGCCGACTGTCTTCACGACGTCGAGCGCGTACTGCCACTCGGGCTTGGATCCGAAGCCTAGATCCGGCACCGTGTGGGAGAGAAAGGTGCCCGTGCCGTTGTCGAGGCCGGCTCGCACCGGCGCGCCGGTGGCCAGCAGTAGGGCACGATACTTGACCCGGCCGAACGGCAAGGTCAGGTGGTGGAGCAGGATTGCGGCGTCGTACCGCCCACGGCGCAGACGTACGGCCAGGCGCAGGAGCGGGAGCCAGCCCCGCGGGTCGAGGGCCTGAGTCGGCCGGTCGTAGCGGTTCTTTTCCAGGACGATGACCCCGTCGACGGCCGGACTCAACCGGAAGACTTGGCTCCCTACCGGTGTCGTAAGCACTTCGACCCAGGCATGGGGATAGGTCTGCCGCAGCGCTTGCAGCGCCGGTAACGCGAGCACAGCGTCGCCGAGATCGGCCAGTTTTATGACAATGAACCGCTGAAACCGGTGGCTCGGGATCACGTCGCGCTCCGATGACCGAGGCTGGCCGCCTCTTCGAGCACGTCCAGCGTAGTACGCCCTGCTGCCTCCCAGCGAAAGCGCCGCGCGTGTTCGAGCCCCGCGGCGGCGAGCTGCTGGCGCACGCCCGGGTCGAGCGCCTGCCGGAGCGCTGCGGCGAGGGCATCGACGTCGAGGGGGTCGACCAGGAGCGCCGGCCCGGCGATCTCCGGCAGGGCGCCCCGAGCGGACACGACGACCGGGATGCCGCACGCCATCGCCTCCAGAGCCGGCAGGCCGAAGCCCTCGTAGAGCGAAGGCAGCGTGAAGACCGACGCAGCGCTATAGAGGGCAGGCAGGTCGTCTTCCGGGACGTAGCCAAGCAGGCGGATGCGCTGGCTATGACGGCTGGTTGCGACCGCCTGTTCGATCGGTTCCGCGAGCCAGCCACGACTGCCGGCCAACACGAGCTCGAGATCTGGCTCATAGTCAGCCAGCCGTTCGAACGCGCGCACGAGCCGTACCAGGTTCTTGCGCGGCTGGATCGTGCCTACAGAGAGCACGTACGGCCCGTTAAGCCTATATCGGCTCCGAGCCCTGTGCTGCGCCTCCAGGGGCTGTGGCGTGAAGTGCGGATCGACTCCGTGTGAGATGACTCGGATCTTCTCCTCCGGAACACGGTAGTACCGGAGCAGGTCATTACGGGTCGTTTCCGAGATCGCGATGACGCGGGTGGCGCGCCGGGCGCTCCAGCGCGTCGACCACTCGAGGTAGAGCCTGCTGAGCCAGGGGTGCGCCTCCGGCTCGTAGCGGTAGCCGAGATCGTGGATCGTCACGACCACCGGCCCGGGAGCGAAGAGGGGAACCACGTGCGCGGGCACGAACAGCACGTCGACTGGGCGCCGCCGGAGCTCGACCGAGAGGCGCGCGTGCGTCCACAGCCGAGGGAAAGGGATCGAGCACAGCTCGGCGTGTGGCGGAAGCGCGATCGGCACGGCCTTCTCCCGATTGAGGTACAGGCGATACCGGTGCTCGGTGCCGACCGTGAGCAAGGCCTCGGTGATGCGCAGCGAGTAGCGCTCGGTGCCGGTAAGCCGTCCCGGCCAGATCCGGCTGGCGTCGATGCCGATGCAGAGCGAGCGGTCAGGCATCGCCGAGGAGTTCCCAGCAGGTGGCGAGCACGTGCTCGGTCGAGACCGCGAGCATACACCCGGCTCCTTCCGGTCGCTCCGGGCTGAGGTCGCCACAGCGCGGGCATCGCCAGCCCGCGTCCAGCACCCGATGTCGGCGCGGGTCGCCCCATGGGCGGAAGTGTTCCGGTTGGCTAGGCCCAAACAGGTGGATGGTTGGCGCTCCGACCGCGACTGCTAAGTGGAGTGGCCCGGCATCGGGGCCGATGACCAGCCGGGCGCCGCGGAGAATTTCGGCCAGTACCGGGAGCGGCGTGCGTCCGGCTAGCGAGACCGCTGCCTCGCCAATGCCCTGGCGGATCGCCTCGACTAGCTCGCGCTCGTCAGGCCCGCCGGTCAGCACGAGTGCCCACCCGGCTGCGGTGAGGCGGCGGCCGACAGTGACCCAGCGTGCCGCGGGCCAGCGCTTGACCGGAGCGCCGGCACCGGGGTGTATCACAACGTATGGCCGGTCGATGCGGGCCTCGCGGATTAAGCGTCGGGCTTCCGCCTCGGCTTCCGGCCAGGGGTGCCAGACCAACGGGGCAACCCCCGGCTTCACTGGCATGGGCGGTGGCTGCCCCCCCAGCAGTCGAATTGTGGCGTCGAGGATCTCACAGTTCCGCTCGACCCCGTGGAGCGTGGCCAGGCGAACCGGATGCGTGAGATACGGGCGCACCGCGGGGTGATCGGTGCCGACACGGATGGGGATGCCTGCGGCGCGGGCCAGCCAGGCTCCCCACCAGTGGTCGTCACGCAGGATCACGGCCGCCAGCGGCCCGCGACGGCGCAGGCGCGCCGCCTGACGGCGCAGTTCACGGTAGGGAGCAAGCGGGTTCGAGGGCCGCGTCCGGGTGAACCCTGGGAACGGCACAATGAGGATCTCGTCGACGTGCGGGTTGCGGGCCACGACCGCCTGGCTCCAGGGGCCGACCATGAGCACCACTCGTTGTGCCGGAAGCGAGCGGCGAAGACGCTCGAGCGCGGGGAGCAGGAAGAGCACATCACCCAGGTGATCGGGCCGCAGAAGCACGAGCTCGTTGCCGGCTGGAGGTGTCTGTGAAGCAGGCCAGGCTGCTCCCAGGCGCTGAATCGTCGTGCGTGCGAGCCGCCGTATCAACATCGAGACGCTGCGTGGTCGAGCAAGAGTGTACAGGCCGCAAAGACGTCGTCGACCGCTACCTGGCGGATGTCAGGTGCGTGGCGGGCAGGACGGTTGCTGCGCAAGTCGATGCCCGTCGGGAGACCCCAACTCTCCTCGGGCGCGCAGACCCGGCTCTTCGGCCCGAGCGGCCGGTATTGCAGCGGGCTGGTGGGTCCGAAGATCGTCACCGTGGCGGTTCCGACGGCCGCAGCCAAGTGGCCTGCTCCAGTGTCGTTGCCGATGAAGAGCTGCGCCCTGGCGCAGAGTGCTGCGAGCTCCGGGAGCGTTAACCGTCCGCACAGGTCGAGGACGGGGCGGTGAGCTGTATGCTTCACAGCCTCGACAGCTTGGCGGTCGGACGAGCTGCCGGTGAGCACGACGGTCGCTCCCACCTCCGTCACCAGGCGGTCGACCAGAGCGGCGTAGCGCTCGGGCGGCCAGCGTTTGCTTGGCATCGTCGCGCCGGGATTGACCGCCCCGCCCGGGTGGACGACGACCAACGGGTGCGCTCGACTCTGGTCCACCCGTTGAGCGAGCTTGGAACTGATCGCCTCCTGGGCCTGTGGTGGTACCAGATATTCAGGGTGCAGCCCCTGCGGTGCGATGCCGAGCGGTTCGAGCACCTGGAGATAGAGTTCGGTCTCGTGCTGGCCAGGTTGCGGACGAGCCCGGTGGGTGAGCCCGACGCCGCGGCGATGGCTATCGATACCAGCCCGCACGGGGATGCCGGCCAGCCAGAGTACGAGGTTGGCGAGAGGGGAGCGTTCGAGCCCGATACCGAGGTCGTAACGCTCGCGCCTGAGTCTCAGCCCCAGCCGTAGCACCGCGCGGAGCGTCGGGCGCTCGGGGTATGGAACAAGACGGCGGAGACGCGGGTTCCCGTCGAGTACCGGCGCTGCCCACGCTGACACTGCCACGTCGATGCTCGCCTGCGGAAACGCGACGTGCAGTGCACGGATGGCCGGCGTCGCCATCAGGACATCGCCCAGACAGCACGGCTTGACCACGAGGATACGCTCCGGGCACAGTGGCTGAGATGGACGTGGGTGCGGTCGAGTCACTAGCCGGCTCATCAGGACGTCCCCTAGGTGGTGGTCTCGGGCGTGATCAGCGCGAACATCAACTCGCCTTCGGCGACAACCTGACCATCGACGGTCGCTCTGCCTGTGCCCGTGCCGATGTTCCGACGCATCTTGCCGAGCTGTACCTCCAGTCGGAGCACGTCGCCGGGGCGCACCGGCCGCTTGAACCGCATGCGGTCGATCCCGGCGAAGAAGGCGAGCTTACCTCGGTGCGCTTCCATCCCGAGGATCGCGACCGCGCCGACCTGTGCGAGTGCCTCGACGATCAGCACGCCAGGCATGATCGGGTTACCAGGAAAATGCCCCTGAAAGAACGGTTCGTTGACGCTGACATTCTTGATGCCGACCGCCCGCTGTCCCCATTCGAGCTCGACGATACGATCGACGAGCAGGAAGGGGTAACGATGCGGGATGATCTGCTGTATCTGCTGTGCATCGAGCATCGTTGACTCCCGTAGTCTCGGCTGCATCCTCGTCGCTGGCATGTGCCGGCCCCGAGCTTACGGTGCACGCGCTTCGGTGTCCAGACCGAGCGTGCGAGCACGCGTGCGCTGGCCGTGCTCGGGCCAGAGGCTGCGTCGTGGCTTTCCAGCGGCTGTGCCGTGCCACGGAGGGTCCCGGTGGGGCTCAGGCGAGGGCGCCAGCCGTTCGCCAGAGGATCTGCCGCCGTGTGGGGCCGACGCCAACCATCGTGATCGGCGCGCCAGCGAGCTCTTCCAGATGCTCGATGTAGCGCTTCGCCGCCACCGGGAGCTCCTCGAAGCTGGTGACCTGCGAGGTGTCGCGCTGCCAGCCGTCGAGGACTTCATAGACCGGTTGTGCGCGCGCCAGCAGGTCGAGTCGAGCCGGTGGGGAAGCGACCTCGCAGCCGTCGACCCGGTAGCCGACGCAGACAGGGATCTTGGCCAGTGGATCGAGTACATCCAGCTTTGTGAGTGCGATTTCGGTCATCCCGTTGAGCCGCACGGCGTAGCGGGCCGCGACAGCGTCGAACCATCCGGTACGCCGCGGACGCCCGGTGGTGGTTCCGAACTCCTGGCCACGCTCCCGTAGGAGCTGGCCGGTCGCCTCGTCGAGTTCGGTCGGGAACGGGCCGGCGCCGACACGCGTGGTGTACGCCTTGAAGACGCCGATGACGCGATCGACCTGGGTGGGGCCGATACCTGCACCCTGGCAGGCCCCGGCGGCGGTGGGGGGAGAGGAGGTCACGAATGGATAGGTGCCGTAGTCGAGATCGAGCATGCACCCTTGGGCGGCCTCGACGAGCACGTGTTGACCCTGCCGCAGGGCGTCCTGCACCAGCTCCTCAGCGGCGACAACGTAGGGAGACAGGCGCTCGCCCCATTGGAGCGCTTGCTCCAGGATCTGCTCCAAGTCGAGGGACGGGGCACCGTACAGTTGGGTCAAAAGCACGTTCTTCTCCGGGAGGATCACCTCGAGCTTGGCACGCAGCTCACGCTCCGCGCCTTCGAGGAGATCAGCTACCCGGATGCCGCGCCGTGCGACTTTGTCGGTGAAGGCCGGCCCGTTGCCTCGGCGGGTGGTGCCGATGCCAGCCGGGCCGCGCCGTTCCTCTTCGTAACGGTCGAGGAGCGGATGGTAGGGCATCACGACGTGGGCGCGGTCGCTCAGCACGAGGCGGCCCAGGGGGAGCTTGCGCGCCTCCAGCTCCTCGATCTCCCGGAGCAGCTCTGGTGGCGAGACGGCGACGCCAGCCCCGATCACGCACGTGCAGTGCGGGTAGAGGATGCCCGAGGGGATGAGATGGAACCTGAACACGCCCTGATCGGTGACGACGGTGTGGCCAGCGTTGCTAGAGCCGTTGGGGCGTACCACCATGTGCGCCTGTGCCGCCAGGGCGTCAGTGATCTTCCCCTTCGCTTCGTCGCCCCACTGGCCACCGACGACAATCGTGACGGGCATGGTCGTCCCCTTTTCGTCTCCGTCCCCGCGGACGCTCGGTTGTCCTGCGGGCCCGCAGAACTATAGCACGCCGTGGGGGCGTGTTGGGGTGCTCGGCCGTGCGGCGATGGCCCGGATCGGTGCCGTGTGTTTAGGCGTGTGCTTTCGCTTGGCGCAGCTCGCGCAGGCGCTCAAAGAGCTGCCGCTCCTCCGGGGTGAGGTCGGTGGGGAGTACCACCCTGACCCGCGCGAGCAGGTCGCCGTGCAGGTCGCCCTTCAGCGATGGCATGCCCTTGCCGCGCAGGCGGAAGACCTTGCCGTTCTGCGTGCCCGGCGGGATGCGCAGGACGACCGGCCGGTCCAGCGTCGGCACGACGACCTCGCCGCCGAGGATCGCCGTATAAAGCGGCACCTCTACCTCGGTACGCAGGTTGTCACCGTCCAGTTCGAAGCGCGGGTCAGGCCGCAGGGCCACTCTTAAGTACAGGTCACCCGGCGGGCCTCCGCCGATGCCTGGCCCTCCCTGGCCGGCGATCCGGATGCGGGAGCCATCGCGCACGCCGGCCGGAATCGTGACCTCGAGCGTCTTCGTCCGGCTGACGAAGCCAGTACCCTGGCAGGTGGAGCAGATACCACGCCCGTTCAGCCCGCTCCCGCCACAGGTAGGGCACCGCTCGTCGACCTTGACGTCCAGTCGCCGCGTGGCGCCGTGGTAGGCCTCGCGCAGCGAGACCTCGATTGGGTGCTCGTAGTCCTGGCCGCGCTGCGGGCGCTGGCGTGCTTGCCGCCGCTCGCGGGTGCTGGTACGGCCGAACGTCTCGCCAAATTCGCCGAACAGGAGGTCGAAGAAGTCAGAGAACCCCTGGCCGGCCCGCTCGCGACGCTCGTAGCGCGTCTCGGCACCCGGCCGGCTGCCGAACAGCCACTCGAAGACGTCGGTCGTCTCGGCTCGCGCGCCTGCCGCCTGCTGGTAGCGCTCCCAATCGGCGCCAAACTGGTCGTACCTGGCACGCTTCTCCGGGTCTTTGAGGACTTCGTAGGCCTCGTTGATCTCCTTGAACTTCTCCTCGGCCTTCGGGTCCCCCTTGTTGACGTCCGGGTGGTACTTGCGCGCCAGGCGCCGGTAGGCCGCCTTGATAGTCTTCTCGTCGGCGTCGCGCGGCACGCCGAGAATCTTGTAGTAGTCCTTGAACTCCATAGCTCACCCGGCCTGCAGCACGAGATGGTGATCGACCTCGAAGCCGATTATACGTCATTGCGTCAAGTCATAGCAACTTTCTTCAGTCGAATCAAAAGATCAGCCCACTTGGCCAGCCACCGTGCAGCCGGGGAGGCCCCCTTAACGGCGACGCAAACACGCCGCTGCGGTAGCGGTCACGGACGCCTGCCTGGTCTTTTGCTCTAGAAGGCCGGCGACGGCGCGAGCGGCTCGGCCTGGGTGCCCATGATGCGCCGGCGCACCTGCCCGTAGAGGTGGCAGGTCATGACGACAGCGAGGAAATTCGTGAACACCACACCGACCAGACAGAGGAGCAGGCCGAAGACCGCAGCCAGGCTGATGACGAAGGCTACGAGCAGGACAACGAGCAAATCGACGAACCGGCCCGGTACCTCGCTGAAGATCGCTCCGAAGGCGAGCCCATCAGCGATCTGCTCGGAGACTGCCAGGCGACTGTAAAACAGCGGCTGGAAGAAGGCGATGACCAGCGAGAGGAGAAACGACAGGCAGTTGCCAGCTATGGCCAGGATCGCCGCGGTGGCGGCCGCAGCATCGGAGCCCGTGCTCTCGCCGACCGCGCCGAGCGCGCCGGTGCAGACAGCCAGCACGATGACTGGCAACGCCCAAACCACGTAGACGACGAACCCCTTGAAACCGCGCACCAGGTCGCCCCCGAAGTCGTTCCACTCCGGCAGCGGCACGTCGTTGCCCTGAGCGACCTGGCGGATGACGCGCAGCCAGTAACCACCGATGATCAGCCAACCGATGATCGGGATGAAAATGAGCAGCCCGCCGATCAGCACCTTCTTGAGCCACTGGGGATCTTGAAACACGTAGGTGATCGCACGGCCGATGTCCACAACCGCCCATCCCTTCGCCCGCCCGCGCCGCGGAGTGTCCGTACGGATATCACCGCCTCAGATACTAGGGAAATCTTGCCCGGGGGTCAAGCGTGTGTGGCTTAAGTGTGGACTGAAGTCTTACCTCGATAACGACGGAGCCTCTGCCGCGGCCGCGACGCAATGCGGAGGCGAGAGCGACCATCGGCCGAGGCCCGTCCGGCGACGTCTCCAAACGGGCCGAACTGCGGGCCAGGGACTCCGCAGCACCACAACGAGACTACGAAACAGCGCGCAGGACGGTTACCAGCTTGCCCTGGATCTCGACGTTGTCGGGTGTGGTGTAGATCGGATCCATCATCGCGTTGGCGGGCTGCAGCCGGACCCGGTCGCCCTCGTGGTAGAAGCGCTTGAGCGTCGTCTCCTGCTCCCGGCGGAGCCAGACCGCGACTGTCTCACCATTCTCTGCCGTCTGCTGGCGGCGCAGCACGACGATGTCGCCGTCGCTGATCAGCGCATCGACCATCGAGAACCCTTTGACCCGGAGCGCGAAGAGGCCATCCGGCTGTTTACCGACCAGGTCGTCGCTGAGCTCGATATGGTCGTCGATGTTGGACGGGTCGGCCTCTTCGAGCACAGGCAGCGGTTGGCCGGCTGCGATCTGTCCCACCACCGGGATCCGAACCACCCGCCGCTCGGCACTGCGTCGCCCGACGAGTTCGATGCCGCGCGAGATGTTTCGGTTGCGCCGGATCAGGTTGCGCTGTTCGAGGACGTTAAGGTTATAATCGACGACACTGGTCGAGGAGATCCGCAAATCGTGCTGGATTTCTCTGATCGTCGGCGGATAGCCGTTCTCGTCGAGAAAACGTTCGATGTATTCGAGAATAGCGCGTTGCCGCTGGCTGAGTGCCCGGGTCATCGCTTCCCTCATTCCTCCGCGGACGGAGCGGTACGTCACGTCTACTATACGAGCGAACAGATGTTCGTGTCAAGGGGCGGTAATCGTGGATCGGCGACGGATTGGTCGCGGAACGGGTGAGGGCGGCCGGTGCCGATAGTAGATACCCTTATCATCTCAGTTTTCCTTGCGGCCTATACGCTCGCGTTTCTGGGCGGCATTGCCCGAACGCTTGTCGGCTTGGTCTCCCTCGTCGTCGCGTTGGTCGGCGCGGCGCTCTTCACTGTGCCATTGGCCAGTGCCTTACGCTCGCTTGTGCCTTCGATGTCGGAGTGGGCGTCCGAGCTGATGGGTTTCGTCGTGACCGGGGCACTGCTAGCCGCGGCAGCGGTACTGATGATGCTCCGCTCGTTCCAGGTCTCGCCGATTCCGACACGCCGGCTGACTGCCCTCCGTACCGGTGCGCTGGGTATCTTGCTCCTGTCGCTCCTGGCGTTCGTCTTCGCGGCGAGTCTGACCACCACGGTCGTACAGGTGGCCAACGGTACCGTTCGCCACCTGCCGCGCGATCAGGTGGGGCTTCGGCTGAACCGCGCGCTCGACGAGTCGCTGCTCGCTCCGGCAGCGCTTCGGTTGGCGCCCACGCTCTACCAGTACATGGTGGAATGGCTGCCTGGTGATCCGCCCTCGATCCTCCGGCCGACCACTTAGCCCCCGGTCAGATGCGACCCCGAAGCACCACCAGCGTGCAGCTCGCGCTGACTAGCGATACGCTTGCTTCTCGGGGCGAGCGGCGCTCGATCACGCGACCCAGACTGTGACGATATGGTGTGACTGAGCGATGGAGAAGGCGTTCACTGTGGCGAGCGATCTCCTGCGTATCCTCGAGTTCGACCGCGTGCGCCAGCTTCTGGCCCAGCGGTGCCAGTTCTCGCTGGCGGCCGAACGTGCCTACGAACTTGGCCCGACTGGCGATCCTGAGCAGGTGGCTTACCTCCTCGCTGTGACGCGCGAGGCGGTAGCGCTGCTGACCGAGCATCCGCGCTTCAGCGTTGGCGGGATGCGCGATCTCCGACCGATCCTCGAGCGGGCGACGCACGGCTCTCTCCTCGGCCCGGCCGAGCTGCGCGAAACGCTGGATACGGTGCAAGCTGTACGGGCCCTCGCGCGCAGCTTCCTGTCTCTCCCCGCCTGGGCCGAGCGTTTCCCGCGGCTGGCCGAGTTTATTCTTGCCATCCCGCACTTCAGCCGGTTAGAGGCAGACCTGCTGCGCACGGTCGGGCCGCGCGGCGAGATCCTCGACACTGCGTCGGATCGACTCGCGGAGATCCGGCGCGAGCTGAAGCAAGCCCACGACCGCTTACTCGATCGGCTACGCCGGCTGCTTGGGAGTAGCGGTGTCGCCCAGGCGATCCAGGATCCGATCATCACCATGCGCGAGGGGCGCTATGTGATCCCGGTCCGTGCGGATCGCCGCAGCCTCGTCGCTGGCGTGACCCACGACGTCTCGGCTAGCGGGCAGACGCTTTTCGTCGAGCCGTTGGAGGTCGTCGAGCTCAATAACCGTTGGCGCGAGCTGCAACGCGCCGAGGAACACGAGATCGAGCGGATCCTTCGCGTGCTGACCGACGACATCGCGGCGGCGGCCGACGAGCTTTCTCAGGCGCTGGCCGCTGCCGCGGCGGTCGACTTGGCGCTGGCCAAGGCCCGCCTGGCGTTCGACCAGCGGGCGGTGGAGCCCGAAATCATCACCGTGCACGGTCCGACCGCAGAAGGCGGTCACCCGTGCCACCGAGTGCGCTTGCGCCAGGCCCGGCACCCGCTGCTAGACCCGGCGACGGTCGTGCCGATCGACATCTCGCTCGGGGAGTCCTACCGCATCCTGGTGATTACTGGGCCGAACACCGGCGGCAAGACGGTGGCGCTCAAGACTGTGGGCCTGCTGGCGCTCATGGCTCAGAGCGGGCTGTTCATCCCGGCCGCCGAGGGCTCAGGCCTGAGCGTCTTCCCGGCCATCTTCGCCGATATCGGCGACGAGCAGAGCATCGAGCAGAGCCTGTCGACGTTCTCCTCGCACCTGACCCGGATCGTGGCCACGCTGCGCAACGCCGACGTCGACAGCCTCGTGCTGCTCGACGAGCTGGCGGCCGGCACCGATCCCCAGGAGGGTGCGGCGCTGGCCCGCGCCATCCTCTCTCGTCTCCTCGAGCTCGGCGTCCTGGGCGTGGTGACCACACACTATCCCGAACTGAAGGCGTTTGCCTACACCACGCCGGGCCTGGAGAACGCAAGCGTCGAGTTCGACCTGAGGACGCTGACGCCGACCTACCGGCTCGTCACCGGCGTGCCGGGGCAGTCGAACGCGCTGGTTATCGCGCAACGCCTCGGCCTGGACGAGCCGCTGATCGACGAGGCCCGGCAGTACCTCGACCCGGCAGCGGAGCGCATCGAAGGACTACTGGCCGAGGTCCGGCGACGCCGGGAGACGGCCGAGAAGCAGTTCGAGGAGGCGCAGCGAACCAGGGCTGAAGCTGAGGCTCTCCGCTGCCGGGCTGAAGAGCTGTTGCGCGAGGCGGAAATGGAGCGGAGCCGGGCGCGTGAGGAGGCACTGGCCGAGCTCGAACTCGAGCTCGCCGAGGCTCGCGAGCTGCTCCGGTATCTCCGTCGCCAGGCCGCGCGCGAGGAGCGCCCCCAGCCAGCCACCATCGAGGAGGCAACGCGGGCGCTGGAGGCCGCACGGCGGAGTGCGCGGGCTGCGGCCCGGCGACGCCGGCCGGCGAGCCAGCCGGAGCACCTGCGGGTGGGCGATCAGGTCGAGGTGCCCTCGCTCGGGCTGCGGGGAGAACTGGTAGCGCTGCACGACGGCGACGACGAGGCTGAGATCCAGGTCGGCGCCTTCCGGGTACGCCAGCCGTTGCGCGTGCTGCGCAAGGTGGCCGGGGCTCCCGAGCCGCGATTCAGCCACTCGGTGACGATAGCGGCGCCGCCAGCGCGCGTCGAGCCGGAGCTGCATCTCCGGGGCCTACGCGCTGCCGACGCAATCCAGCGCCTGGAGCGCTACCTCGATGACGCGGCCAGAGCTGGGCTCCCGTGGGTACGGATCGTCCACGGCAAGGGCACCGGAACCCTGCGCTCGGTCGTGCATGAGACGCTGCGTGGCCATCCCTTGGTTGACCGGTTCGAGCTGGCCGGGCTCGGTGAGGGTGGCGAGGGTGTGACGGTGGTCTTCCTGAAGGAGTAGCGCGGTGACGGAGCGCTCGTCGGGTGACCTGGACAGGGCTCAGGTCGTGCCGGTGGCGGTAGCGTCGAACGAGATCGTCGCCGCGCTCTGGCGCGAGGCGCTGGCGGAGGAAGGCATCGTCGCCCTGGTCAAGGCGACGGGCCCCGGGCTCGCGTACTTCACAAACTTCGCGAACGAGCACGTGCTCTACGTGCTCGAGCCGCTGGCCGATCGAGCCAGAGAGATCCTGGCGGAGCTCGAACGCGGAGAGGCCCCGTAGGCCCCCGAGCACACTGGTTTCCTATCCTCGCTCGCCGGGTCGACTCAGTCGGCCGAGAGCAGCAATGTTGCGCCGGCCTCCTCGATGGCGTCGAGCACGGCTATCACAGCTCGCCAGACGTCGGTCGAGAGCCGGCTGGTGACGAGGCGCACCTGGTGTGGGGTGACGTAGACGCCCGGCCCGAGCTGGCGGCGCAGGGTGGCCTGGTCGAGCCGCGTGCCGATCACTGGTCGGATATAGATTTCGCCGTCACGCTCGATGATCGACGTAATGCCGATCCCGTTGGCACGCACCCGCAGGCGAGCCAGGTCGACCATGCGCTCCACCGGGAGCGGCAGTGGCCCGAAGCGATCGACGAGTTCCTCCACCAGCTCGCGGAGTTCGCCCAGGGTGCGGATACGGGCGAAGCGCTGGTACAGGCTCATCCGCACCGTCTCGTCACCACAGTATGACTCGGGGATGGTCGCCTCCACGGGCAGGTCGACGGTCACGCTGGTCGGCTCCTCGATCGGCTTCCCTTGCTTGATCTCCTCCACGGCGCGTGCCAGGAGCTGCGTGTAGAGTTCGAAGCCGACGGCGGCGATGTGGCCGCTCTGCTCCGGCCCGAGGACGTTCCCGGCACCGCGGATTTCCAGATCGCGCAGGGCGATCTGAAAGCCGGCTCCCAGCTCACTCGCTTCCTGAATCGCCTCCAGCCGCGCCTGGGCCTCCTTCGAGAGTGGCTTGCGGTCGTCGTACAGCAGGTAGGCATAGGCCCGCTGGTAGCTGCGCCCGACGCGGCCGCGCAGCTGGTAGAGCTGGGTAAGCCCCAGCGTGTGCGCCTGGTCGATGATGATCGTGTTGACGTTCGGGATGTCAACTCCCGATTCGATGATCGTGGTGCAGACGAGCACATCGAACTCCTGACGAATGAACGCCAGGATCACCCGCTCCAGCTCCTCCTCGGCCATCTGGCCGTGGGCGATGGCGAACCGCGCCTCTGGTACCAGCCGCTGGAGCCTCGCCGCTAGGTGGCCAATGCTCTGCACCCGGTTGTGGACTACGTAGACCTGGCCACCACGGGCGATCTCGCGCAGGATTGCCTCGCGGATAACGGTGTCTCTGGCCGGGGTGACGAAGGTGCGGACCGGCGCTCGATCCAACGGCGGCGTGGTGATCACCGACAGGTCCCGGATGCCGGAGAGCGCCAGATAGAGCGTCCGCGGGATCGGGGTGGCCGTCATCGTCAGGACATCGACGTTGGTGCGCAGGCGCTTAAAATGCTCCTTGTGCGCCACGCCGAAGCGCTGCTCCTCGTCGATGACCACCAGGCCGAGGCGCTTGAAGCGGACATCCCGCTGCAGCAACCGGTGCGTGCCGATGACGATGTCCACCTCGCCGCGGGCGATCGCCTCGACGATCTCTGCCTGCTCGTGCCGGTCGCGGAGCCGCGAGAGCATCTCGACGCGCACCGGGAATGGCGCTAGGCGCTGCTGGAACGTCGTGGAGTGCTGCAGGGCGAGCACCGTCGTCGGCACCAGGATGGCGACCTGGAAGCCGTCATTGACCGCCTTGAAGGCTGCCCGCAGCGCCACCTCGGTCTTCCCGAAGCCGACGTCTCCACAGAGCAGGCGATCCATCGGGCGCGGGCGTTCCATATCGGCCTTGATCTCCTCGATCGCCCGCAACTGGTCAGGCGTCTCCTCGTAGGGGAACGACTCCTCCAGCTCATGATCCCACGCTGTATCCGGCGAGAAGGCGTGGCCGACCGCCGCCTCGCGGGCTGCATAGAGCTGCAACAGATCGAAGGCCAGCTCACGTACCGCCTGACGCACCCGGCGCTTGAGGCGCGACCACTCCGGCGAGCCGAGGCGGGTCAGAGCCGGTTCCCCATCGAAGCTCTCGTAGAGGGTGATCCGGTCGAGCTGGTCGACCGGGAGATAGAGTCGGTCGTTGTCAGCGTACTCGAGCAGCAGGTACTCGCGCGTCACCCCGCTGACCTCGAGCGTGACCAATCCACCATAGCGCGCGATCCCGTGCTCGACATGCACGACGTACTGACCGGGCTTCAGCCGTTCCAGCAGATCCGACGGCCGGATGCGCGGCCGGCCGGCCGGCCGCCGCGCCGCGCGGCGATACCCAAAGAGCTCGCGGTCAGTGAGGAGCAGGATCTGCTGCGCGGGGTACTTCCAGCCGCCGTCGAGCCGCTCGCGGACGATTTCAACGCTGCCTGCCTCGGGTGAGGCCAACCACCCGGCGTCCGGTGTGACAGCGGCTTCCTTCCGAACGCGTGGGAAGATGCCGTGCTCCTCGAGCAGCTCGGTCAGCCGGTCGCGCTGCTCGCTAGCGAGCACGAGCCGCCAGCCATCGGCGATTAGCTCGCGCACGAGCGCGGGGAGCTGGCCGAGCCGACCGGCCAAGTTCGGCAGGTCGGTGGTGTAGCCGCCAGCAGCGCCGGGAATGGCCGCGGCTCCGATCGGCCACTGAGGGGGCCGGGGCCCGAGGAGAAGCTGCCGCACCTGCCCCAGACGCTGCACGACCTGCTCGAACGCATGATAGGGCAACGGCAGGCTGTGTGGGAGCTCGCCGCTGTCCTCGAGGGTGGCTCGGAGTTCCTGAGCCTGGAGGTCGATCTGCTCAAGCGCCAGATACACCGCGCCGGGATCGATCACAGCCACGAGGTGCGACGCCGGAAGGTAGTCCAGAAGGCTCGCGGGCCGGTCGAGAAAGAAGGGCGAGAACAGCTCCGGGCCTGGACGCATCTCTCCACGCTCGAGGGCGTCAAGCAGGCGCTCCCACTCGGCCACGACTTCAGGGCGTAGCGAGCTGGTATCCACGCGGCGGAGTCGCTCAATCGCCTCGGCGAGCCGGCACTGATCGACCTCCACCGGGGGCAGGATGCGTGCGTCCTGAACCCGTTCGACCGAACGCTGGCTCTCAGGGTCGAACCAGCGAATCGACTCGATCTCGTCGCCGAAGAGCTCGATCCGCAGTGCCAGCCGGCTGCCGGGAGGCCAGAGGTCGATGATCCCCCCACGCTGGCTGAGCTGCCCGGGCGAGCTGACGAGCGCGGCCCGCTGGTAGCCCACAGCCAGCAGGTGAGCGAGGAAGCGGCGCGGCGAGAGCGTTGCGCCGACTTGGAGCTCGAGTTCCTGTGACTCGAGTCTCTCGGGCGGGCTCAAGAGCTGCGTCAGCGCGCGCGCTGGCGCGATGACGACCGTGGACGGACTAGTGGCCAGCCGCCGCAGGAGTGCGACCCGGTCGGCGTTCGCTGCTCGATCGGGAGCTAAGAGGTCGTAGGGCAGTGTCTCCGGTGCTGGCCACAGAAGCGGGGCCTGGCCTGAAGGGAGGTAGACTGAGAGCGCGTCGTGCAGCTCGAACGCTTGATCGTGCCGGGCAGTGAGAAGTAGGAGCGGCTGGCAGAGTAACTGCGCGAGCGACGCCAGCAACGGCGCTCGGGCTGAGGCCGGGATCCCCTCCAGTTCAAGGGCGCTCGCTGGCTCAAGCGAGCGAACCGTCGTGGCCAGCTCGCGGTGCCATGGGTCGTCGAGCAGTTGGGATACCAGGTGCGAGAGCGTCATCTCTCAGGCACGTCCGGACAATACGCAGCGCATGCCAAACCGGGCCGCTTGCTGGCGCGGCCCAGGTGAAGGCTCCAAGTATACCACGCAATGCGTTCGCAGATCGCTTTACAGGAGATGGTGGGATGCCGTAGGATCCGCCGAGCAAGAGCATGAGTGAGCGCGCGGTGAGAGGTGGGGGCGTGGAGCGCTTGCGCCGGCTTACCCCGATCCAATCCCTGATCGTGGGGTTCATGGCTGGACTGTTCGTGGCGCTGGCGCTCGCTTTGCTCCGCCAGGAGCGGGCGCAGAGTGACCTCGTTCTCAGAGTCGAGCCGCTCGAGACGCCTTCCGAGATCACGGTCTACGTTGGCGGGGCGGTCGCGCAACCGGGGTTATACACCTTGCCCGCAGGTTCCCGGCTGGTGGAGGTGCTCGAGCGTGCTGTTCTCCTGCCCGGGGCCGATACCTCGCGCTTGCCGCTGGCCGAGCGGCTGCGGGATGGGCAAAGCATCGTGGTGCCCGAGCGACCCATCCAGGGGACGAGCAGCGAGGCCGTGGCGACGGCCGCGGAACCGTCCTCGCCGCTGATCGATCTCAACACCGCTTCGGTCGACGAGCTGGAGACCTTGCCCGGGATCGGGCCAGCGCTGGCTGAGCGCATCGTGGCCTACCGGACGGAGCACGGCCCCTTCCAATCGGTGGATGAGCTGGCCGAGGTACGGGGGATCTCACCGCGGATGGTCGACCAGCTGCGTGGGCTCGTCACCGTCGGGGGAGCGCCGTGATCGGGCTCGCGCTTGGCCTGGCCTTCCTCGGTGGGGTTGTCTCGTATGATCTGGGGGTCTTCACTTTAGCGGGTGTCACCGCCGCAATAGCCGCCGCGCTTGTGGCCGCTGGGTCGTCCAAGGCGCGGGTGCGGCTAGCCTCTGCACTGGTGGTGGCTTGCCTGCTGGCAGGTGCCGGGCGGGTGGCAACGGCGGCGGGTCCTCAGGAGCTCCCAGGTGAAGTAATCGGGGCCAGCAACTTCACCGGCACGGTCGTTAGCCTTCCAAGGCTTTACCCCGAGCGAACCGATGTCGAGCTCCGGCTCCGTACGCCGGTTGAAGCGACCGTGCTGGCGCACCTACCGCCTACCATTCCTGTACGCCAAGGCGATGTGCTTTCCGGCGTGGGGAGACTGGAAGTGCGCCGGCCGGCGGGTTTGTCTTCCAACTCGAGCATGGTGCTCTCCGTGTATCGCTCCTCCGTCGTGGGGAACACATCGACGCCCGCGCAACGCCTGCGAACGCGAATTCGGGAGAGCATCGGGGAGCGCCTGCTGCGGTCTATTCCTGAGCCAGCGGGCACACTGTCCCTCGGTGTGTTGCTGGGCGATGACAGTGGAATGACCCCACCCACGCGCCAGGCGTTCCAGACGGCTGGACTGACGCACCTTACCGCGGTGAGCGGCTGGAACGTGGCCGTGGTCGCCGGAATAGGCGAACTGGCGCTGCGCCGCTGGACAGCTCTGCGGGTACGTCTGCTGGTGCTCACCGGAATCATCTGGGTCTATGCCTACCTCGTCGGGCTGCAACCGCCGGTCACGCGTGCCGCGCTGATGGGGAGCCTCTATCTCGCGGCTCGCTGGCGCGGACGCCCGCGGGAGCCGTTAACGGCCTTGGTCTGGTCGGTGATCGCCATGGTCGTGGTGACGCCCGAGATCCGGTTCGATGTCGCGTTCCAGCTTTCGGCGCTCTCGACGGCGTCGCTGGCGCTGCTGTCGCCCCATCTGGGACGGTATCCGGCATGGCTTGGGGCGTTGGCGGTGCCGGTCGTGGCCCAGCTCGCTGCCATGCCGCTGCTGCTCTACCGGTTCGGTGCTTATTCCCTGGTCGCGCCCGTCGCGAACGTGCTTGCCGGGCCGGCGGTGGCGCTGGTGCTCGCTGGTAGCGTGCTAGTGGTCGTAGGCTCGTTCGTTCACCCTGTGGTCGCCGAGGCGCTGGGTGTCCTGGCCTGGCTGCCGGCCCGTTGGATCGTCTGGATCGCGGAGCTGGCTGCCAGCTGGCCGGGGCTGGCTGGCCGAGCACCGGCGCCTGACGGACGCACCACAGTCCTGTTCTACCTGGGGATGGCCATCCCTGCTCTGTGGTGGTGGCAGCGGGCGACGGCGGTGCCCCTCCCTGAGGGGCTGTCACTTCTGGTTCCGGAGGCAGCAGAGCTGCCTGGTGATCGCTGGTCGGTCGGAAGGGGGCCGTAGGCGGGTGATCCCGCGGTGTGCAGCGTCGTCCCCTTGGGTGACTGGGGGTGCCGATCGAGTTGCGCCAGCGGCATAGGTGCGGTATACTGTTTTGATGGCGGGTCGCAGAGACCCGAATATGAGAGGGTTACCCTCGCCGCGCGTCGTCACTACGCCGGTGTAGCTCAATTGGCAGAGCAGCGGTTTTGTAAACCGCCGGTTGTGGGTTCGAGTCCCACCATCGGCTCTGCTGTGGGGAGATGCCCGAGCGGCCAAAGGGGCCTGGCTGTAAACCAGGTGCGTAACGCTACGGGGGTTCGAATCCCTCTCTCCCCACCAGGACTGCCGGCTTGGCGGTTCGTGGAGCGATGAGCCCACGGTGCTCGGATAGTACGCGTGGGCTCTTTGATATGGGGCCGCGCCTTGTGGGGCAGGCGCACAGTGCAGGAGGATGCGTACCGTGGGCAAGCAGCGGTTTGAGCGGAAGAAGCCGCACGTGAACGTGGGGACGATTGGGCACGTAGATCACGGGAAGACGACGTTGACGGCGGCGATCACGAAGGTGCTGGCGCTCAAGGGGCAGGCGCAGTTCAAGCC
>CALKCJ010000021.1 GCA_938082375.1 uncultured Thermomicrobiaceae bacterium | reverse complement strand
CGACAGTACCTATGAGGGCTTGAAACATCTCCTCGTATTGCCCGCGCCGGTGGGCGCGGACAAGTTCCGACAGTACCTATGAGGGCTTGAAACATCCTGAGAAGGCAACGACAGCGGGTAAGCTGTGGCGGTTCCGACAGTACCTATGAGGGCTTGAAACCACAGAAGGACGGAGTGCCAGCCGCTCACGCAGGCTGGTTCCGACAGTACCTATGAGGGCTTGAAACTCTTCCTCCATTTCAGCCATGCGAGGAAGACCTGGAGTTCCGACAGTACCTATGAGGGCTTGAAACCGCTTGCCAGATGACGCGAGGCGATGCCTGGCGACTGTCCCGACAGCATTCATGGAGATCCAACGGTAACCGCGTCAATCGCCCGGCGACTTCGCCACGCCTCCAGCAACACCTGTTCGCGCATCGAACACGTCGCGGGACGTTCGTGCGTGAAGCCTCGGCTCCAGTTCCAGCACGTCACGATCGAGGGTGACGCCTCTTCCCACGCACGGTGCTCGCGTCACGACGTGTCACTTCTCCCCCACAGATGCCCCCGCCCACTGGCGTGCCTGCAGATGGCTGCGTTTGGCTACGGCTGGGAACTACAGTCTTCCCGCTCCCCAGGTACAGTACCGGCGAGTGGGTCGGTTCCGGTGAGGAGGACAGTCGGTGTTCCAATGGAATCAGCCGTGTGAGACGGTCTACGACCTCGCCTTCCTCGAGGGTGCGCTCCGTGCAGCGTGGGCGCTCGACAGCGAGCACGAGATCAACTCGAGTTCTCCGTCCGAGAGCTTCGGCCACGGTTGGTACTACTGGTTTCTCTGGTTCACCGCTCACGCGCACGAGCTGCTACCAGACCATCACCCGCTGAAGGAGCACTTCTTCCGCATCGATGGCACACCCTACCAAGAGTTGATTCCAGCCGAGGACGACCAAGACGGATGGCAGATCTTCCGCGATACCGTTGCCGACCTCGCGCTCGTCCGGTTCGTGGATTGGTTCCCGCTGCTGGCTGAACATCCGATCGCATTGGAGCTTGCCGAGTCCCTCGGCTTACGCCGCTGGCTCGACCTGGCACGTGCGGATACAGGGCGTCCTAAGGATAGTTCTTTCGTTCGCTACGACCCATACGGGTCTAACTGGAGTCGTCGTTGCCTGCCGGAGTATGCGTATCCAGTGCCGCTCAACATCACCGTCGGCGAATGCCGTGCCACGTTCGTCTGGCTACTCCGCATGGAGCGGCACATCGCCTGTGCCATCGAAGAAATCGAAACGATCCGAGACGCGGTGGAAGACGCGGTGGACGAAATGGACATCGACCTAACCCAGCTGGAGGGCAGTAGCGACCGGTTGCCGTATATCCGAACCGAGTGGCTTGCCGCGTCCGAGCCCGCTGCTCGTCAGGCACTACTCACGGAGTGGTTGGCGCGGTCAGTACGCGTTCGTGAGAGACTCAAAGACGCTGATCTCGCCCAACCCAGGGAGCCGATCGAGGATATCGTGACCGCGTTTGACCTCTTCTGGTCGCGCTGGCTTTCCTGGTATCCCTGGTACGTCGCCCAGCAGCCAAAGATCGGCGAGGAGCGAGCGGTGAACCTGTTCGCCAACTTTCCACCAGCTCCAGAGGATCACCATGCTTGGGAACTCCTTGGGAAAGCTCTCGGCGACCTGCCGCTCGCCCGCTTCTGTTTTTGGTTCGCTCAGGTGGCGGCGACGCCCTGGGCACGGGAGACCGCCGAAGACCTCGGCATCGCGCAGCGGCTCGAGCATGCTCGCCTGAACCCGGCTCGCCCTGTCCCGGAGGACGAGACGCTGCCACCACTTGTGGCGGCCCGGTGGGAGTGGAGCCCAAGCCCGTTGCCGGCGCCGTCTCCGGCGGAAGCGAGAGCGCTCTGGCAGTGGCTTGAGATGGCCCGCAAGCGGATGCGCGCAATTCTCGCCTACTTGGTCGATTGACGCCAATGGTGCAAGCGGTTGGAAGAAAAGGGAATTAATCATGGCACATGCCCCGATCGCACGGAACCATGAGCATGGATTGCCCAGAGATATCGACTGGAGAGCGGTGCGCCTGCAGGTGTTAGCGGTGGCGGCGCTCATGACCTACCCGCCCGAGCAGGTCGCCTTCGTGGGCCCTGACGGGGACCTACGCGGGTTCTACCAGGGTGACGAGCAATCGGTCGTTATCCCTTTCCAGGAGCTGACGCACCTGTACCAAGCTGTCTGTGTCCATCAGCACCCACCAGGTGCGCCGCCGACAGTGGCGGATATCAGCTTTGTGGCCCGCGCAGCGTGCCCGTTGCTTGTCACTCTCGAGGGCGAGAACGCGCACCTGGTCTGGGTCTGGTCGACTTCTTCTCCCGGCCTTGTCGGCGAGGTGATGAGCCAGTTCGATGATCTCCGTCGGGCGCTGCGGCACGTCCGCGGGGTATGGCAGGTGGTGCGACGCGATGCGTTGGCAAGCGCCCTCGTGCAGGTTGCTGAGCGCTGGTACGCGTTTCTCGCTGACCTGGACATCGCCCCGGAGCGTATCGCGCTCCCAGTCCCGGACGAGCCTGTACCGAGGCTGGACATCGCGACAGCTCGGCACTCGGCCATGCTCCATTCGAAGATCGAGCATGTCGACACGAGCCAGCCTGGGGTCAGTCACATGCTTCTACGCGCTCTCAGCCGTTTACGGAGTGAGGGCCGATTCGCCCTCCGCATGGCAGATGACGGTACCGTCGAGCTCGTGTTGGACGCGCGAGCGCGGACCTTTCCATCCCGGGAAGCCGCATGGGCGTGGTTGAAGGGCGCCGAGTAGGTCGGGCTGGGGTGCCTGTTCCGGGAGAGCTGAGGCGCGGTCTCGGCCGCCGCTCCATGCCCGGCAACGGAGTCAGCGGCCTGCCAGAGGGACGACGTAGCCGACCTCCTCGATCGGCGTCTCGCTGACCGGGAACGCGCGGTTTCCGAGCAGCGTCGCTCCCTGACGCTCGTAGAAGCGTCGCGCTGGCTCGTTGTTCGCCAGTACCCACACCACCATCTCCGGCAGGCCGAGCGAGCGCAGGTGCTTGATGGCCCGCTGCCACAGCCGCCGGCCCACGCCTCTCCGCTGCCACTCCGGGAGCACGTAGATGGCGAACAGCTCCCCCGAGTTCTCTCGGTTCACCCCGCAGGTCGCGTAGCCGACCACCTGGTCGTCCACTGCCGCGACGAGCATCCCCTCACCCAGCCGCTCCAGCGCCCGGCCCAGCGCCTCCAGGCTGTAGTGGCGCTCCAGGAAGCGCTCGATGTCGGCGTTGGGGATGAGCCCGGTGTAAGTGGCGCGCCAGGTGCGACGCGCCACCTCCTGCAGGTCCGGCAGGTCATCCGGCCGAGCCGGGCGTACCGTGATCGTGCCGGCCGGTGGACGTTCGGCTGCTATCGGCGTCCTCCCCTCACAGTCCGATGGTAGAGGCGTGGCCACGCGCTGGACCTGGTAACGGGAGGGACGCTTGCTATGCCCCTTCCGCCACCAGGCCGCAGAGTGCCATGAGCGGCTGCGAGCCGCGTCTTCCCGGGCCGAGACCGCGCTCAGTCGTTGCCGATCGGTAGGTGCTCGACATCGATCTGGGCACGCTGCAGCCGGCCGCTGTAGTCAATGTAGACCGACTGCCACTCGCTGAACACGTCCAGCGCCGCCTGGCCGGCCTCCCGGTGACCGTTGCCAGTCGCCTTGGTGCCGCCGAAGGGCAGGTGCACCTCGGCGCCGATGGTGCCGGCGTTCACGTAGAAGATGCCTGTGTACACGTCCTCGATCGCCCTGAAGGCCTTGTTGATGTCGCGGGTGTAGATCGAGGCTGAGAGCCCGTAGCGCACGCCGTTGCAGACCTGAATCGCCTCCTCCAGGCTGCGCACTGTGATCAGCGCGGTCACCGGGCCGAAGATCTCCTCCTGGGCGATCCGCATGTCTGGCCGCACGTTGATGAACACGGTTGGCTCGTGGAAGTGCCCGCGCGCCAGCTCGCCCTGCGTCGCGACCTTCCCGCCGACAAGGATCTCGGCACCCTCCTGCTGGCCGACCTCGACGTAGCGGTGCACCCGCTGGAGCTGCGAGTCGCTGACCACCGGGCCGACGTCGGTCTGCGGGTCGAGCCCGTTGCCGAGCCGCAGCGCGCTCACCCGGGCATCAAGCTGGTCGGCCAGCTCGCGGAAGACACCCTCGTGAACGATCACCCGGCTGGCTGCCGTACAGCGCTGGCCAGAGGTGCCGAACGCGCTCCACACGATGCCGTCGAGCGCCAGCTTGAGGTCAGCATCGTCCATCACGATGATGGCGTTCTTGCCGCCCATCTCCAGCGAGACGCGCTTGCCCAGGCGGGCGCACTCGACTGCGACCTGCTGGCCGATCTCGTTGGAGCCGGTGAAGGAGATAAGCGCCACGTCGGGGTGCTGCACCAGCGCGTTGCCGACCGTCTCGCCGCTCCCCAGCACCAGGTTGAGCACCCCTGGCGGCAGGCCCGCCTCCTCGAACAGCTCGACCAGCCGCACGGCCGAGCGCGAGGTGTAGCTCGCTGGCTTGAACACGACCGTATTGCCGCAGATCAGCGCCGGCATGATCTTCCAGGTCGGGATCGCGATCGGGAAGTTCCAGGGGGTGATCAGCCCGACTACACCCAGCGGCTTGCGCACCGACATGTTCCACTTGTTCGGCAGCTCCGAGGGCGTGGTCTGGCCCCACAGCCGACGACCTTCGCCGGCCATGTAGAACGTCATGTCGATGCCCTCCTGGACATCGCCCCGCGTCTCGGCCAGCACCTTGCCCATTTCCTCGGTCATCTCCCGGGCGAGCTGCTCCTTGCGCTCGAGCAGCATCTGCCCCACCCGGAAGAGGATCTCGCCCCGCTTCGGTGCCGGGGTCTTGCGCCAGCGGTCGAAGGCGGCCTTGGCCGCGGCGACAGCCGCGTCGACGTCGGCGCGGCTGCTCTTCGCGAAGGTACCGATCAGCTCGCCCGTTGCGGGGTTGCGGCGCTCGAACTCCTCCCCGCTCTGGGCATCGACCCACTCCCCGTTGATAAAGTTCTTGAACTGCGCCATGCCACCCTCCCTTAGGGGTTCAAAGGACCGTCCTCTCCAAGCTCGGCGCGGACGCAGCGTAATCATCTACCTCAGTCTAGCACGACGCCCTGCTATACTGGTTTGCCTGGAAGAGAAGTCGGCTTCTGTGACCACGAGCTCAGGGAGCACGATGATCGAGCACGACCTTAGTGCCCGCCTGCGTCAGCGCTCTCGCACGTCTGGCATCCTGGTTGGCCTGAGCATGGCGATGACGATCATTATCGCCCTCGCGGCGTTCATCTGGCTCTATGTGCGCCTCGGTCCTTACCTGAGCGACTTCGTGCCTCGGGTGACGTCCGTGGCCACACCGACACCGAGAGTGCCTGTCGGTGAGCTGTCCACTCCAGAAACTGGGCAGGGCCGACCGGTGGGGCCAAGCGCCTCACTGTCGACTCCGACCCCCGCACCTTCCCCGACACCGACGTGGAAGCCTACGCACCGGATCGCGCAAGGCGCGCCGGTGAACTTCCGCGCTGGCCCGAGTACCGAGACGCGGGTCGTCCAGGTGCTCGAGCCCGGTACGCCCCTGATGTTTCTCGGCGAGCAAGAGCAGGTTGGCGGTGCAACGTGGCTCCACCTGGTGCTCGAGGACGGCACCGATGGCTGGATCCGTACCATCGATCTCGAGTCGCTTCGGCCCCAGTGAAGTCGGCCTGGCCATAGTGGTATACTGACGCCAATGTGTGCATCGCCGTCGCGAGCAAGGTGAACGATACGCCATGCAACAGGTCTCCATCATCGGCCTCGGGCTTATCGGGGCTTCCATCGGTCTCGGGTTGCGTCGCTGGGCGACCGACGACGGCAAGCGCCCGCCGGTCATCGAGCTCACCGGGTTCGATATCGACCTGACTCACCAGAGTTATGCCAAGAAGATCAAGGCGGTCGACCGCACCGAGTGGAACCTGCGCGGTGCTATTGAGCGAGCTGATTTCATCATTATCGCCACGCCGGTGGGCGCAGTGCGTGAGGTCTTCGAGATCATCGCCGAGTACGGTAGGCAGGGCGTCGTCGTCACCGACACGTGCAGCACCAAAGCGGCTGTACTGGCCTGGGCGCGCGAGGTGCTTCCCGCGAGCGTCCACTTCGTCGGCGGGCACCCGATGGCCGGCAAGACCCAGAGCGTGGAGGGAGCTGAGGCCAACCTCTTCCAGGGCGCGACCTGGTGCGTGACGCCGCTCGTCTCGGCGAGCGACGAGGCTGTCCAGACCGTCCTGGGAATGATCGCCGCGCTCGGAGCCGAGCCGCTCTTCATCGACGCTGAAGAGCACGACAGCTACGTCGCCGGCATCAGTCACTTGCCCTTCCTGCTCTCGGTGGCGCTGATGCGCGTTGTCAGCCAGGACCCCTCCTGGCGCGACATGCGCAAATTGACCGCCAGTGGCTTCCGCGACGCGACGCGGCTGGCAGGCGGCAGCCCGGAGATGCACCGAGATATCTGCGCGACCAACAGCGCTAACATCGTGCGCTGGCTCGACACCGCCCTGGCCGAGTTGCACCACCTGCGGGATCTGATCGCTGCCGGGAACGAAGAGACGCTGGCGACGTTGCAGCAGGCGTTCGAGCAGGCCCGCGACGTCCGCGCCGACTGGGCGACCCAGGAGCGGCGGCCGGGGGAACTCGTGCAGGATACCGCCAGCGAGCTGGCCAATATCTCGTTCGGCCAGCAGATGCAGCAGCTCTTCTTCGGCAACTTCCTGCGCCGGCCGCGCCCTGGCATGCGTGAGCCGCGCGAGGAGGGTCGGGATAAGCACCCGCCAACGCGCCGCTAGCTGCCTCGTGCAAACTGGCCGATCCGGGCGGTTCTGGCTCTGGCCGCGAGCGCTATGGCGCGTCCCTGCGCATTCTTCTTCAGAATGCCCTATCTCCCGGAGCAAGGCGGTTCCGCATCGTCGTTCGCCCGGAGCGCTCAGCCGCTCACAGCCATGGGCGATCCCCAGCCTGGGAATTTGCGGGTTGGGGGCATCAGCGCGCGCCTGGCACGCGGACGCCGAGCGATTGAAGCAGCATCGTGGTGGCCAGATACAGCAGGATGACGATCAGGATCCGGCTGAGCACCCGGCTCTGAACGCGGCGAGCCAGCCGGGAGCCGGCCTGTGAGCCGAGGAAGACGCCGAAGGTCGCTGGCACCGCGACCTGCGGGTTGACGAGGCCGTTCGCGTAGTACAGCAACGTGCTGCCGACGACCGTGACGCCGATCATGAAGGCGCTGGTCGCGGCTGCTGCTTTGACTGGCACGCGCATCAGCACGTTCATGAGTGGAACTTGGATGAAACCGCCACCCACGCCCAGGAGCCCTGAGAGGACGCCAGCCGCCGCGCTCAGCGTCGCGCCCAGACCGACCCGCTGTGGCACGTAGCGTACGACTTTACCGATAGCGGGGTCGAAGAAGCTCCCGCGGAGTCCCCACGAGTCCGGCCCAACGCTGACCGGCTGGGCGGTTGCCCGTTGCAGGCCCAAAAGCACGATCATGGCATAGAGTGCCAACGCAAACACGATACGCAGCGCGTTGACCGGTGCGCCGACGACGAGCAGTGCGCCAGCGATCGCCCCAAGCGCCGTCGCGATCAGCAGGACGAGCGCGAGGCGCAGGTTGACCATGCGGTGCTCCAAGTAGACCGAAGCGCCTCCGAGCGAGTTGACGATAACCGCGAGTGCACTTGCCGCGATCGCGGCCTTGATCGGCACACCGAGGTAGGCGGAGAAGATCGGCACCATGAAAACACCGCCCCCCAGCCCGACCATGGCGCCCAGCGTGCCGGAAAGCGCAGCGACGACCAGGATGGCGAGTTCAGTGAAGTGACCCACTTCAACTGCCCCGTAGTGAGCGCGTAACCGGGAGGGCGGCCACGATGAGGAGGACGATCGCCGCCAGCGCGACGGTGCGCCGGTCGCCACGCCGCGCGCAAGCGATGAGCACGAAGGCAACCCCAAGCACCGGCCCGAAGGTGACCGTGAGCAGTGCCAGGCTCTCGAATGCTGCTGGATCGGCCTCAGCCAGCGCCGCTGGGAGCCGGGTGAGTGACACCGCCTCAGTCTTCATTCGTCCATCCTCGACCAGGTCGAGGGCCGTGCCGATGGCCAACAGAGCCAGCACCAGCGCCAGCCAGAGTCGGTAGAGACGGGCGACTCGCCGGGCGACGCGCCCAAGCTCCTCCTCGTCGCACGCAGCCCGCTCCGCTACGGCGGCTGCAGTACCTTGACTCTCGACCTGCTCCATGCCGCTCTCCTTGCCGCGCGATCCCCTGGGCCCCTCCTCGAGGCACCGTAAAGGCCATCCTAACACTCGGGACCTGTGTACGGAAGCAATGGTGGCTACCTTTGCAGCTCAACGAGCAATTGGAAGACGGCCCGGCTGGGTCACCAGGTGCTCGAGCGTACCGCGCCCTGCCCGGGCTGCATACTTCCACCCGGTGGACGTCACGCAGCAGATGCACCATCTCGACCCAGTACGTGTCCCACGCCACGGCCGGCCAGACAACTCATCGGCCCACGAGAGCTGCGCCCGGGCGCAGCTCACCGGTGTATCAGTCACTCGCCGACGAGTCCAGCTCTCATCCACCGACCAGGCCGGCCAGCCCGCCAAGGAGGATCAGCAGTACGACTGCCGCGATGGCCACAAAGGCGAGGTCGCGCTCGAGGACAAACAGGATCAGTGTCAGTGCGACGCGTGCCGTCGGCGTAAGGATCAAGATCAGCAGGCCGACCCGCATGATATCCTCGGGCTGGCCGGCGAGCGCACCTGAGACGAGCGACGCCGGGCTCGTTGCCAGTGTCTCAGGACGCATGTGCAGGAGCTCTTGCAGTGTCTGTGGCTCGCCGGGCAGTGGCTCCCGGACGAAGAAGAGGATTAGCCCGATGAGGCCGATCACCGCGGCCAGCAGTACCCCCGAGCGGAGCACTCGGCTGATCAGGAGATCGATCCGCTCCTGCGCTGGCGAGAGGGCCGGCCTGGTCGGTGTCTCCGTGCCCGCCGTTGGCCCGCGCATGTCACCACACTCCTATGCCACGCAACAGCATCTGCACCGCGATCACTAGTAAGATCGGAATAAAGAGCTGGCGGACGCGCCGGTTGGTCAGGCGCAAGAGGAGCTGTGCCCCGACCATGGAGCCAGTCAGGACCCCAAGCATCACCGGAGTGGCGATTTCGGGCACGACATCCCCACGCCAGAAATAAATGCCAGCACTGGCCGCGGCCGTCACCCCGATCATGAAGTTGCTGGTGGCGGTCGAAACCTTCATCGGCATCCGCATTCCCCAGTCCATCGCGAGCACCTTGAGCGCACCTGCACCCAGTCCCAACAGCGCCGAAGCCATACCAGCGACGAACATCATAGCGAAACCCACTGGGACACGCGTCACTTCGTAGGCGACCACCCGCCCCAGCACCCGGTCGGGATAGGCACCGCCGAGGTGTAGCCGACGGGCCAGCCAGTCGGGTCGCACCCCACTCGGAATCTCTTCTCCGAGCCGGCGGAGCATCGGTAGGAGCGACAGCAGGAGAAACGCGGCGAACAGGAGAAATAGAGCACGGCCAGGCAGGAACGGAATGAGCAGCGCCCCGAGCACAGCGCCGGTGCTCGTCGCCAGCTCGAGGAAGATGCCGGCACGCACATTGGTCAGGTGGTCCCGCACGTAGGCGGCGGCCGCGCCGCTGGAGGTTGCGATGATCGAGACGATGCTCGCGCCAACCGCCAGGTGGATGTCGAGCCGGAACACCAAAGTCAGGAGCGGAACGATCAGAATGCCTCCGCCCAACCCGATCAGCGAGCCGAGTAGGCCAGCCGTAAAGGAAACGACTAAGAGTATGAAGACGAAGAGCTCAATGCCCGTCATCACCCTCTCCCGTAGCCGTCGTTAGGAGATCAACGGCCGCGCGCGGGAAAGGCGGCGGACGCTCGTGCCAGCGCAGGTCAACTGCTGTGCAGCGCTGCGGTCTCGTCGAGGCCACTGGTTCCGGCCAGGTAATGCCTCTTCGCTTCGCCGTGGAGCACCTTCCCTACCCGCATGCCGAGCGTTTCGCCCGGGTTGGTTCCGCTCTCTGCTGAAGCTCGTCGCTCCCTCCCGTTACCAGCAGGGTGCGTCCTCCATTCAGCTTACGCCCGCTCATGTCATGGGGCAAACTGGCCGTGACCGGAGAGTCGAGCGCATGCTGTCACGCCCGCACGTTGGTCGCGGACGATGCGAACACGGTGGACGTACGGGGCTGATCGGCCTTCAGATCACTGTCTCTTGACAGCGTGGGAACAGGCGGCTATGCTAAGAGCGGTATGGAAGCGATGGCTGCTCGACACCAGTACTGGTTTGCGTATTACTTTAGCCCGCCGGCGTTGCTGGTGGGCCGCGAGGTGTTGAGCGGCTGATCGCGTAGCCCATAAACCAGCAACGTCGGCGAGCAGAGGTTTCGGCCTCTGCTCTTTTGTTTCGAGGAAAGCGCGGCGGAGGGATCGGGTGGCTGGCGCGGTGGAAAGGGGCGGCGCGATGATCGTGCGGATGAGCCCGGCGGCGGATGACCGGCAGCGGGAACAGATTGTCCACCTGCTGCGTGAGCGCGGCTACGATGTGCTGGCCCTCGCTGGGGGTGGCCAGCCGGTCATCGGCCTGAACGGAAAACCGATCGAAGAGGATTTACCGGCTTGGCTCAGCCGGCAGCCCGGTGTGGAGCAGGTGGTTAAACCTGGACCGGCCTACACGCTCGCTGCCCGCGAGGTGCGGCCGGCAGGCACGGTGGTTCGGGTCGGCCAAGTCACCTTCGGCGCCGGAGACCCGGTCGTCATCGCCGGACCGTGTGCCGTCGAAGACCGTGACCAACTCCTACGTACCGCCGAAGCGGTCCGCCAGGCGGGCGCCTCGATGTTGCGGGGAGGTGCATTCAAGCCGCGCACCTCCCCGTACAGTTTCCAGGGACTCGGTGAGATCGGCCTGGAGCTGCTCGCCGAGGCGCGCGAGGCGACCGGCCTGCCTGTCGTGACCGAAGTCCTCGATACTGAACAGGTGGAGGTCGTCGCTCACTACGCCGATATGCTGCAAATCGGCAGCCGCAACATGATGAACTTCGCACTGCTCCGCCGCGTCGCGGCGACCGGCAAGCCGGTCTTGCTCAAGCGCGGCTTCGCCGCGACGGTCGACGAGTGGCTGCTCTCCGCTGAGTATCTCCTGGCTGGGGGGAACGACCAGGTCGTGCTCTGCGAGCGTGGTGTGCGCGGCTTCGACACGGCGACTCGCTTCACCCTCGACTTGAACGCTGTCCCGCTCGTTCGCCAGCTTAGCCACCTCCCGGTCATTGTCGATCCCAGCCACGGCACCGGGCGCCGCGAGCTCGTGCCGCCGATGTCGCTTGCTGCCATCGCCGCTGGCGCGCACGGGCTGATCATCGAGGTTCACCCTGAACCGGAGCGCGCTCTGGTCGACGGCCGCCAGACGATCACGCCGGAGACGCTCGCCGATCTGGTGCGCCGCGTGCGCGCGCTCACCGCGGTGACGGCCGACGTCCTGACCGGCATTTGACTCTCTCTGTGGCATCCTCACGTGCGGTACCAGCCCCTGACGCTTCAGTCAGGGGCTGGTTCCCAGGTGCACCGGACAGCTTTCGCGCAGCCGCGCGTCGATCTCGGCCCGGTGCTGCTCGACGAAGCGCAGGCACTCGAGATAGCGCGATGCGATCCAGTACAGGCCGTCCTGCTCGCGACCGAGCCGGGCGTAGTGCGCGTACACTCCGATCGCCGCTGCGAGCCGCGAGGTCTGGTCGCTCTCCGCGCGCGTCATCTCCGGTTCGTAGTACGCAGCAGACTCTTCGACCAGCGCCGGGAAGCGGGTCGTACAGTCTCTGAACACGCCCTCCTGCGGCTGGCAGAGCACAATGGGCAAGAACGGCGCGGTCGCCATCGCGAGGCCGGCGACGAGGGCCAGCCGGTCGTCGCTAGCCACGATCTCGGAGAGCCCGTCGCCATCCAGATCCTCGACCCGCTGGATGCTACCGTTGCCGAGGGTAAGAGCGTCGAGTTCGCGGACGCGGTTGGGCTCACTTGCGAAGATATGGTAGTTGAAGCAGCAGTGCGCGCCGCCAGTGAAGTCGAGCACGATCGCCTCCGGCCACCCGTCGCTGTCCAGATCCTGGACGCCGTCGATTTCCACGTGGTGGAAGAGTGCAATGGGAAGGGGATCGCCGATCGACAGCTCGGCGGTATGCGCTCCGTCGCTGACGAGTGCTTTCAGCCGGTACCGGTCAGGCTCGAGTTCGACTTCGTCCTGGTAGGGGGCGAGTTCGTCGGTGTTGCTTCCGTTGGCGAGAACGTCGCCGTCGCGGAGGAGCTGGAGTACCCAGGCTCCAGCGCGGCTCCGCAAGCAGGCCTCTCGTTGGAGTCGGGGTCGGGAGCGGCTGGGTGGAAGTGGGCATGGGCGGCGTCGCGGTCGCCGTCGGGAGCGGAGCTGTCCTCGTCGGTGAGGGTGCCGGCAAGGGAGGTGTCGCCGTTGCCCGGGTGGACAGTAGCGCCGTTGCCGGGGGAGTCACCGGTTTTCCGGTGCCACACGCGGTGAGGATGACGACGAGCAGCAAGAGAGCGGAGTGCCTCGTCATGCTTTCGTGCCACGGCGTCGATCCCGAGGGTAGCCAGGACACGCGGCACCTCACCTCTGGGGCAGCACCATGCACGTTCAAGTACGCTAGCACACCGGTCAGCCGGCCCGCCAGGGGGCGAGGTGGGCGAGCTCCATCGCCCGCTGCAGTGCCGTGAGGTGCTCCGTAACCTGGGGCACGGCGTCGAGTGTCGCGGAGGAGCGCCAGGCTAAGGCCCCTTCGGCTGCGTCGAGCGTACGCGCAGTCAGCCGAGCGACCAGGTAGAAGGGCAAGTTCTGGAGCGAGTGCGGCGAGAGTTGGAGGTAACTGGCCAGCAGCGTCTGTAAGAAGAGGTCGGCGTCGTCAGGCGACAGGCCAAGCTGGCGCGTCTGGTAGGGCAACAGAGCCAGGTCGGTGGCGGGATCGGAGACATGCATGCGTTCCCATCCGTACAAGCCGCTCACTTCGTCTTGATCCAGAAAGACCGTGTCGGGGCTGAAGTCGCCGTGGCAGAGGCAGAGCGACGCCGCCACCGGCCTCCGGAGGTCGAGCCAGGCCAGTGCCCGGTCGAGCGCTTGGCGCCAGGTGGTCGGCAGGCGCGCGGCTCGGGTCGTGAGCCTGTCCAGCAGATCGTCGACCTGCTCGTCGATCGTCTCTTCAGGTGGCGTACCCGGATCAGCGAGCCAGGGGGCGATGCCAGTCCAGTCGAGCCGGTGGAGGCGGGTCAGCGCGCTCGCCAACGTGACGGCGAGCGCGCTCACCTGCCAGCGCATCTGGGCCTGCTCGAGGACGGAGGCGGCTGGTTGGCCGGGGGTAGACTCGAACAAGAGCAAGCTTTCGGTCTGGTCTGCCGAAACACCGACCAGTGCCGGCACCGGGATGCCGGCCTGGCTCAGCCGGTGCCCGAGTTCAGACAGGCGAGCCGGGTCGACTGGGCCCGGTATCGCCCGGACGACGTATGTGCCGAGATGCTGGACTCGACCGGCCAGCCAGGTGAGCCGGACGCTCCACAGTGGAGCGCTGCCCCGCTTTCCCATCTCTTCGAGATCCAAGATGCGGACCCGCTCGATGTCGGGGTAGTCGAGCCGGAGGCTGTCGGCCGCGAGTTCGGTGAGCCGGGCGAGCATAGTACTCACTCCCCCCTGCTGGGGTAGATCCGTTCAACGATAGCGCACGTGGCCAGCACCTGGTAGGAGCTCACTGCCAGGTGCTCGCTGGGCATCGTGCGGCCACGACTGCACGGCCATCGCTTGGGACGTCGCGGGTTCCGCGCCGGGTCGGGGCTGGTACAATCGCCCCGATCGAGAGGGAAGTTGGGCGGAAAGGATCCGGGTATGGCCGCGGCCTTGCGTGAGATCGAGCAGCAGGCGCTGGGTGAGATCTGGACATCCGACGAGCCGTACCGGAACCTGGTGCACCTGTGCGACGGTATCGGCCATCGCTTCGGTGGGAGCGCCAGCGAGCACGCGGCGGCCGAGTTTCTCGAGCGCAAGCTACGCGAGTATGGCTTAGAGCAGGTGCGGCTAGAGGAGTTTCCGGTGTATAGCTGGGAGCGAGGCGAGTGCTTCTTCGCGCTCTCAGCTCCGGTGGAGCGGAGCTTCAGCGCCCTTGCCATGCCCTACTCCGGCACGGTCGACCTCGAAGGGGTGATTGTGGATGTCGGCGCCGGTGAAGCCGAAGACTTCGCCCGCCTTGGTGAGCGCGTAAGCGGAGCCATTGTGCTCACCGACGCCGAGTCGGACGTGCCTGGTGTCGAGCGCAGTCATCGGGCCGACAAGTACCGGCGTGCAGTCGAGGCTGGCGCGATTGCGTGCGTCTTTACCAACCGGAACCCAGGGATGCTGCATATTACTGGGGCACTCTACGCGCGTCACCCAGGCGGCGACACTCCTCTCGATCATACCGCCCCGATTCCAGGACTAGGTCTCAGCTACGAAGCTGGGGAGATGATTCGGCGCCTGGCCGGACTCGGTGAGCTGAGAGGCCGGATCCGGGCGCGAAACCGGGTCTTTCGCTCGCATGCGTTCAACGTGGTCGCCGACGTGCCGGGCGATGGCACGACGCACCAGCTCGTGCTTGCCGGTGCCCACTACGATGGGCACGACATCGCCCAGGGAGCGATCGACAACGGAGCAGGGGCAGTGGTTGCGCTGGAGCTGGCCCGAGTGCTGGCGCCTCACGTGGGGCGGCTTCTGCGGACCGTCCGGTTCGTCTGGTTTGCCTGTGAGGAGCTGGGCTTGCTTGGCTCCTGGTACCACTGCGATCGGTATGAACACGCGGATCAGAACGAGCTGCTTGGCTTCATGCTCAACCTCGACGGCGCCGGCCGTGGGCAGGGCGGCAGCGAGCACGTGACGGTGACGGGCGATCCAGCTCTCGCGCGGTACTTCAGCCGGCTTGCGGAGCAGTTGCGCTACCCTTTCACCGTGCGGGATCGCATTTCGCCACACTCCGATCACTTCCCCTTCTTCCTCAAGGGGTATCCTACTGCGACGCTCCAAAGTCGCGATGCTACGCAAGGGATGATCGGTCGAGGTTGGGGCCACACCGAGGCGGACACGGTAGACAAAGTGACCCCACGCGGGTTGCAGATGAGCGCGGCGCTGGCTGCCCGGCTATTGCTGCAGCTGGCGAGCGAAGAACACCTCCCTGCCTCGCGTCGCGGCTCGGACGAGGTGCGGCAGGCGCTGGTCGACGCCGGGCTGGCCGACGTGCTCGACCACCACTGGGGACACGCCAACCGGGTCGCCTAATTCAGGCGATTCCTGCCCACAAGCGCCCTCAGCCGCTCCTGGCAGGTGCCGGAGAGGTGTCTGCACTCCAGAACGGTATGACGTGCGCCAGAGAGCCGATGATACGTCAGTGAGTCGGGTGGGCTCGCGGCTGACCTAGCTCGTCGGCCGGAAGCGCTCTGTGCCATGCTGAGCAAGGAGGCGTGACCGCGCCGACGAGCGCGCGGAAGCCCCGGTGGGAGCGAAGGGGCAACTGGGCCACATGCGGGTACTGTTCGTGACGCCATATCTGCCGTCGCCCCCTGACTTCGGCGGCGCGATCCGCATGTATCACCTGATCCGCGAGGTCGCCAGGGCCCACGAGGTGACGATCCTGAGCCTGGCCGGGCCAGGTGACGATCCAGCGTTGAGCCAGCAAGAACTCGGCCCGACCATCGCGGTACCGGTGCCCTGGACTGGCCGGCAGCCGCCGAGCGCGGCCAAGCGGCTCAGCCAGCTCCGCTCGCTGTTCTCGCTCCGCTCGGCTCAGTACCGGCAGGTGATCTCTCCGGCGCTCCAGGCGGCGCTCGAGCGGCTCCTGCGTGAGCGGCCTGTCGATCTCGTTCAGTTCGAGTTCTCCGTGACCGGCCTCTACCGCCTACCATCCGGTCTCCCGACAGTGCTCGACGTCCACAACGTGGAACACGACCTCGTTCGGCAGGTCGCCCGGCGCGACTCGCTGGTCCGGCGCTGGTTCAACGCCCTCGAATGGCGCAAGCTGCGGTGCGATGAGCTCGAAGCCTGGCGTCGCGCTTCCGCCTGCCTGGCGACATCGGTTGCCGATGGCCAGGTCATCGAGAGCGCAACCGGGCGAGCGGCCGTGGTTATCCCCAACGGGATCGATCTAGACCGTATACCGCGTCGTCCACTCGCCCTGGGCCGACCGGAGCGGCTGCTCTTCGTCGGCGCGCTCCGCTACTGGCCGAACGCCGAGGGTGTGCGCTTCTTCGTCACCCAGGTGTGGCCGCGCCTGCGTGATCGGATTCCCGGCGTCGAATTCGTCGTGGCCGGGGCCGACCCGCCGCCGGAGCTGGTCGAGCTGGCTTGCGTGCCTGGGGTATGCCTGGTTGGGCGAGTGCCCGATCCTCGCCCCTGGCTGGAGCAGGCGGGGATCGTGGTCGTGCCGCTCCTCAGCGGCGGAGGCACGCGGCTCAAAGTACTGGAGGCCTTCGCTGCTTGCCGTCCTGTGGTGTCGACCACAGTCGGCGCCGCGGGCCTCGATGTGGTCGACGGTGTCCATCTGCTGCTGGCGGACTCGCCGGAGGAGATGGCGGCTGCGATTGTCCGGCTCGTCGAGTCCGTGGAGTTGCGCGTGCGCCTGACGGAGAACGCCTGGCAGCTCGTCGACGCGCGCTACCGCTGGAGCACTATCGGGCGTCGCTTACTGGAGACTTATGATTGTTTCAAGGTATCGACACCGCCGACTATCGGCAGAGGCGCAAAGATGTAGCCCTCCTGATCGAAAGGGGGTTCTACTACGAGCTGCGCGCGAACCGACCAGGCCGTGTACAGCGCAATGAGACTGTCAAGCGCATTGCCTCTAGCATCGGACAGCGCGCGGGAACGCACCCGCGCCGGGATCCGCATTCCGAGTTCATCTAGGCAGTCGAGCACGTGCTGCCGCTCCAGGAGCCGGCGCTCGCCTCGCCCCTTGTAGCTGAGACGGTACAGCCTCAAGCGCCGCAGTGTCACAGCCGGGCAGACTTCGATCAGCCATGGCCGGCCAGGGATGGGCCGTTGGAAGGGGAGGACGCAGACGGACCTGGCCCGCACCAGCGGCGACAGCAGGTCCCGAATACCATAGTAGGTCTGCCGGTACAGCCGCAGGTTGCCAGGCGCGAACGGCGCCCGTAGGTCGCGGTCGGTCTGCCGGCGGCGTTCGTGCCCGGCGGGAAAGCGACACGCCAGGTGCAAGTGCTCCGGCGTCGGGAAGCGCTGAGGAAAGGTCTCCACGAATGCTTCCCAGCCCTCGTCGCCCATCACCTCCCGCGGCAGGCTGAACGGGAAGTCACAGCCGAGGAGGCTGTCTTCGAGTTGGGTGACCCAACGGGCCAGCGCCGGTAAGCAGACCTCACGCCTGGCGCCGGAACCGGGCAACTCGGCTAATGGGCGGCAATCGAGCACGCGGAGTCGTTGGTCAGTCATCTGTCCCTGACTGATCCAGGCGTGCTGTCCGGCATCGCGCGCGCCGCTGAAATCGAGCCCACAGAAGCGACGTACCATACCTGCCTCATCGGTACACTCGTCGCCCACTGTTAGGTGGCCGGGCCGAGCGTGGAGCCCGTTGACAGCATACGTGCGAGCCTCTGGTAGGTCTCCCAGAGTGAGAGGGGCGCGCGGTGGCGCAGGATCTGCTCGACCAGGTGAACCGCGTTGACCTGGAGGTGACCCCCGAGCACCAGGTAGGGGTAACTCCCGGGCTTCTCCGGGATGATCCACTCGCCGCCGAGTGCGCGGCGGAGCACTTCGCCAGCGTAGGCAGCAGTTGGCATGATGAAGGGGGTGAGATCAGGCGGCTCGACCCCGGCATAGACTTCGGCGAGATGGAGCCACTGGTCGAGCAAGCTGTCCACGGTAGCCAGCGACTGAGGTGAAAAATCGAGCTGCTCGCCGCCCTGCGCGCCTGCGACCGCAGCGAAGGACTCTGCCTGGTCAACCAGGTCTTGTGGAGTTGCCATCGAGCCTTCCCGCGCTGAGAGGGACACCACCCAACACTCGTCTCCCAGCATCCATTCGCCTTGACCATCCGAAACCATAGCGCAGCCGACCGCCCTTGCCTACCGGTATGAATCGCTGACACGAAACGGAGGAACACGGCACGAGACACGCAGCGATGCGGCGTCACAGCAAAGGGTAAGCTCGCGGCTTGCTATCCTCTGGATGGCTATACGCGGTTGATCTGATTTGGGGGGAGAGATGGTCGTTTATCCGCAGCGGAGCGTGCTTTCGGTGCCGGGCTCCCGACCGGACATGATCGAGAAGGCGCTGCGCAGCGAGGCCGATCTGGTCTTCATCGACCTGGAAGACGCGGTCGCCCCGGAGGCGAAGGCCAGTGCCCGCCGACACGTGGTCACGGCGCTCAGCGAGATGGAGTGGCGTGGACGGCCACGGGCGATTCGCGTGAACGGGCTCGCTACGCCTTACTTCTACCGAGACCTCATCGAGGTACTCGAGACTGCCGGTGGGCGGCTCGACCTCATCGTCGTCCCCAAGGTCGGGGCTGCGGCTGATGTCTATGTCGTCACCACGCTGCTCTCCCAGATCGAGGCGGTGATGGGGAAGGCTCAACCCACTCGGCTCCAGGTCCAAATCGAGACGGCCCAGGGGCTCCTCAATTGTGCTGAAATCGCGAGGTCAAGCGAGCGCCTCGATGCCTTGATTTTCGGCCCTGGCGATTATGCTGCCTCGGTGCAGATGCCCTCGACAGCGATCGGGATGCCCGACGAGTGGGATCGGCGGTATCCCGGCCACCGGTTCGGCTATGCGATGCACCAGGTCCTGGTGGCTGGTCGTGCTGCCGGCATCCAGGTTATCGACGGGCCGTATGCTGATTTCCGTGACCACGACGGGCTGCGCGCTGCGTGCCTGCGAGCGCGGGCCCTGGGCTATGACGGCAAGTGGTGCATCCATCCGGCCCAGATCCCTATCGTCAACGAGGTCTTCACGCCGACTGCAGCCGAGGTGCGCTGGGCGCAGGAGACACTGGCCGCCTACGAGCGCATTCGCGCCGGAGGTCAGGGCGCGCTGGCGATCGGAACCACGATGGTCGATGCTGCGAGCGTACGGATGGCCGAGAGCACCATCGCTCGGGCACGCTCTGCCAAGGTACGAGAGTGAGCCCAGTTCAGAACGTGGGAGCGCCGCCGATCTTGCCTGCCGCGCCTTTGTGCGCGGTGCTAAATCGTGTTACTGTTGCCTCAGAACCCGCATGAGAGGAGCGAGCCGCGACGGAGGTCTGCCGTGCCGCTCGACACCAGGCTCTGGTTGCTGATTGTCCTCTGTGTGGTCATGCTGTTGACGATCGAGGTTACCGAGGACTATGTCGAGCAGGACTGGCCACGGCTTCGACGACCCCCAAACGGGTGGAGCCACAGCGAAGCGCTTCGGATGTTCTGGACCGGTGTGGGATTGCTCGTGTTCCCTGGCTTGGTACTCGTCATCCTCAACCTCGCACTCTTGATCGCACAGGATTTGCCGCAGACACCTGTTCAAGTCCTCGGTGGGCTACTCGTCCTGCTCGGGTGGGCGGTATTCGTACTGGTCGTCAGCGGCTTCGGGAGCGTGAGCGCGTACATTGAAGATCTCGGGCCGGTCGTGCCACTGGCCGTCGCAGCCATGCTCCTGATGGGAGACCTCCTGCTCTTGATCGAACTCTTGGGCTTGATCCCGAGCGATCTGCGCCAGCTCGTGCCATAGAGGGAGTTAACCGAATGCGGTGCTCGATGTCGCGTCCCCATTGCCGCCTGGCCAGGGGGGGCTGAACGAGCTCGACGAGAGGGCGGCGTCGGGCACGGGCTCGGGCTCGAGGTAATAGGTGAGGCTCTGGAGCGCGCTCGTCGGGTCAATCTCCCGCATCCAGATCCCCGGAGGTAGCCGGAGGATGACCGGGGCGTAGTTGAGGATGGCACGCACGCCACCTGCGATCAGTTGATCGGCGACCCGCTGGGCCGCGTCTACTGGTACCGCGATGATCCCGATCTTGATGCCCAACTCCCGGACAATGGCCTCGATCTGGTGATCGGGGAGCACCACGACGCCGTTGACGACCTGGCCGATGTGGTCAGGGTTGTGATCGAAGATCGCGACGATGCGAAAGCCATCCTCCTCGAACCCCCGGTAGTGTGCGATCGCCTGCCCAAGCCGTCCGAAGCCGACCAGCGCGACGTCCCAGGTTCGATCCAGGTGCAGAATACGCGTGATCTCCCCGATGAGATGGGAGACGTTGTACCCCTTCCCCTGCTTGCCGAAGCGTCCAAAGAAGGAGAGATCCCGGCGGATCTGGGCTGCTGTGACCCCGAGGTGAGCCGCGAGTTCGTCAGAGGAGACGCTCTCGATTCCGCTTGCAGCGAGCCGGCGCAGTGTCCGCACGTAGACGGGCAAGCGACGGATGACGATATCAGGAATTGCGCCGTTTCTCACAGGATCGACCCCGTGCTGAACGCCCGAGTGCCGGGCACCAGGTGGCGAATCGACGGTGTCCCAGCCGGCGAATCCGCGCAAATGGTGAAGTTACGGCACAATGCTAACATCCGTCCTTATCGGCGTCAACGTGGGCTGGTTCTCAGGGGCGAACCGTTTGCGCCCGCTCATAGCGCACGCGAGAGCAGCCCCTGGCACTAAGGGCATCTCCCTCGCCCCTTCGGGAACCCGCTCTCACCCTACCCCTCGGGTTCGCCTTTCTCGACTGTCGCTGGAGAGGGGCTCGGTGGTGGACAAGTGTGCTCGACACACTTTGGCAGGTCGGGCGCTGCTGGCAGTGGACCACCAGCCGGTTGCCCGTGTTTACCCGTGATAGTGATTGGCGATCGGCAATCGGCGGTCGCGCCCGAATGCTCGCGGTGTCAACTTGACCCCTGGCGGCGCCTGGCGGCGCTTGTACTCCGCCCGGTCGACCATGCGGATGACCCGATCGACGATCTCAGGGGCGAATCCCTCGCGGATCAGATCTTCGACACTGGCGTCGCGCTCGACGTATCGCTCGAGCAGTGGATCGAGAATCTCGAAGGGGGGGAGGGTATCGACATCTTGTTGGTTTGGGCGCAGCTCTGCCGAAGGTGGTTTGATGAAGACGCGCTCCGGAATGACTGGCGAGATGCTGTTACGGTAGCGTGCCAGCTCGTAGACGAGGAGCTTCGGCACGTCTTTCAGCACCGCGAAGCCGCCGGCCATGTCGCCGTAGAGAGTAGCGTACCCACAAGCCATCTCCGATTTGTTACCGGTGGTCAAGACCATCGGCCCGAAGCGGTTCGAGAACGTCATCAGGATGGTGCCGCGGATACGCGCCTGCAGGTTCTCGTCGGCAATATCCGGCTCTTCCGGCTGGTTGCCAAGCGGGGCGAGCACCTGACGAAACGCTTGGTGCATCGGCTCGATGGGTACGACGTGGAAGTGGATCCCGAGTGCGGAGGCGAGCTGTTCGGCGTCTTCCAGGCTGGCCTTCGAGGTGTACCGGCTCGGCATCGAGAGCCCGGTGACGTTCTCCGGCCCCAACGCGTCGACGGCGATGCAGGCGGTCAAGGAGGAGTCGATCCCGCCCGAAAGCCCGATCACGGCGGTGCGGAAGCCGGTCTTGCGCACGTAGTCTCGCACGCCGGTTACCAGTGCGGTGTAGATCTCAGCAGGGCCCTGGAGCGGAACCCGCTGGCGATGGAATTCTTCAGGAATAGGTGGCAGGGGCTGCTCGGGGAGGGAAAGCTCGATCTCCCGATCATAAACGGCCAGCGTGACAGTGTCGTCGCCGGTGGCGAGCCAGCGGCGACGTGGGTCGTGGAGCCAGCTCGAGAGCACGGCGTCGACGGCGATGTCGACCACGAGCAGGTCTTCCTCGAACGATGCCGCACGGGCTAGCACGTCACCGTCGGGCCCGAGCACCAGGCTGTTGCCGTCAAAGACGAGCTCGTCCTGGCCCCCGACCATATTGACATAAGCGAGATAGCAGCCGGCATCACTCGCCCGTGTCTGGAGCATGGTCTGCCGCTGCATCCACTTGCCACGGTGGTAAGGTGAGCCGTTGATATTGATGATGAGGTCGATGCCGGTTGCGGCCAGGCTGCTGGCAGGCCCGACCGGATACCAGACGTCTTCGCAGATGGTCACCCCGAACCGCAGTGAACCCCAGAGGAAGCGGTAAGTGACATGGCCCCGGGCAAAGTAGCGGTCTTCGTCGAAGACGCCATAGGTGGGGAGGTGGTGCTTCGGGACGACCGCGATGACCTCACCGCCAGCGAGAACGGCCGCACCGTTGTACAGCACCCCGTCGTCGACCCATGGGACGCCGACCACAACGGCGATTTCCGGCGCCGCATCCAGGAGATCGATCAAAGCGTTGCGCGCGGCCTCGATGAAGCTCACCTTCAGCAGGAGGTCTTCAGGAGGATAGCCCGTAATGGCGAGTTCCGGGAAGGCGACGATCGCCGCGCCGGCCTGTCGCGCACAGCGCGCGGCCTCGCGGATACGCTCGACGTTACCAGCCAGATCGCCGACCGTCGGATCGATCTGCGCGAGCGCGATGCGCCACACATCGATATTGCTCGGCGCCATCCCTTGGGTCCTCCTGACCAACTCCTCTCGATCCAGTCGAGTATATCAAGGCTTGGTGAGCCCTAACGGTGTGGAGCAGGCTCCCCAATGCATAGCAGTACGGTCTGGGGCGATCTGATCCCCGGTGCTGTGTCCGGCGAGTCGAGAACCCTATGGGGCGAGCCGGTAGTTCGGCGCCTCTTTCGTGATCACCACGTCGTGCGGGTGGCTCTCGCGCAAGCCAGCGCTGGTCATCTGGATAAAGCGTCCCTTCTGCTGGAGCTCAGTGACGGTCGCGGCACCGCAGTAACCCATCGCTGCCCGCAGGCCGCCGACGAGCTGGTACACAATGTTCGCAAGCGGGCCCTTGTAGGGTACCCGACCTTCGATCCCTTCGGGGACGAATTTGGACAAGCTCTCGACGTCCTGCTGGAAATAACGATCCTTGCTGAAGGAACGGGCTTTCATCGCGCCGATCGACCCCATACCGCGGTACTCTTTGAATCGTTCTCCTTGGTAGAGGATGACCTCGCCGGGACTCTCGTCCACTCCGGCCAGCAGGCTGCCGAGCATGACCGTGTCCGCTCCGGCCGCGATGGCCTTCGCGATGTCGCCGCTGAACTGGATCCCGCCGTCGGCGATGACCGGTACCCCGAAGGTGTGCGCGACTCTCGCGACATCCAGAATCGCAGTGATCTGGGGCACGCCGACACCGGCCACGATCCGGGTCGTGCAGATCGACCCGGGGCCGACCCCGACCTTGACGGCATCCGCCCCCGCGTCGATCAGGGCGAGGGCCGCCTCACCGGTGGCGATGTTGCCGGCAATCACCTCGACGTTCCAGCGCGACTTCAGTTCCCGTACCATCTCGATGACGCCGCGCGAGTGACCGTGGGCGGTGTCAACCACCAGCACGTCGACCCCCTCCTCGACCAGCGCGGCGGCGCGATCCAACGCGTCCGGCCCGACGCCGACGGCGGCACCGACCCGCAGCCGGCCCTGCTCGTCCTTCGTGGCGTTCGGGTACTGGATGCGCTTTTGGATGTCTTTGACCGTGATCAGCCCTTTCAGATAGCCACGCTCATCGACGACCGGCAGCTTCTCAACCTTATGCCGATGCAGGATCTCACGGGCCTCGTCGAGCGTCGTCCCCACCGGGACGGTGATCAGGTTCTCCTTGGTCATCAGCCGCTCGATAGGTTGTTCGAGGTCCTCCTCGAACCGCAAGTCGCGGTTCGTGAGGATCCCGACGAGCTTCCCCTGTGCGTCGGTAATCGGCACGCCCGAGATGTGGTACCGCTCCATGACCGCGAGGGCGTCGCGTACCCGATCGTCCGGCCGCAAGGTGACCGGCTCGACGATCATGCCCGACTCGCTGCGCTTGACCTTGTCGACCTCTGCGACCTGCTCCTCAATGGAGAGGTTGCGGTGGATTATGCCAATACCACCTTCGCGTGCGAGCGCAATCGCCATTCGTGCCTCGGTGACAGTGTCCATGGCGGCGGACACGATCGGGATATTGAGCCAGATGCTCCGCGTGAGACGCGTGCGCGTGTCGGCGTCCTTCGGCAGCACCGAGGATTCGGCGGGAACCAGCAAGACGTCGTCAAAGGTCAGTCCGGCTCCAACGAGTTTCTCAGCGATTACCGCATCGAGGGAAGGCGCCTCCGTCACTCTCGCCTGCGTCGGATCGTGTACGATCGCCATCGGTGTTTACTCCCTGGTCATACCATGTCGCTTGTCCGTTCGGTTGCCCGTACGCCGGTTCCCGTGTTTCAGTGCCATCGCCGGGCCCGGCGTGACCCGACCGACCTCGTCAATTAGCCCGAGCCAGCCGCCACAGTGCCAGCTGTGGTGGGGAGGTTCAGCCGTTCCAGCACCTCCGTCCCCAGCTCAGCGTAGGCCCGCGCTGCCCGTGACGACGGGTCGTACTCGAAGATCGCCTTACCGTAACTGGGCGCCTCTGCCAGCCGAACCGTACGGGGGATAATGGTGCGGAACATCCGGCGTGGGAAGAAGCGGCGCACCTCCTCCACCACCTGGACAGCGAGCCGCGTGCGAGCGTCGAACATTGTCATCAGCACGCCGAAGACGTCGAGCGGCGGGTTGAGCCGCCGCTTGATCAGGTCGATCGTGTTGACCAGCTGAACGAGCCCCTCCAGGGCAAGGTATTCGCACTGGATCGGGATAATCACCTCCCTGGCCGCGGCTAGCGCGTTGACCGTCAGCAGCCCAAGCGACGGTGGGCAGTCGATCACGATCACGGCGTACCCATCGCCGATCGGCTCCAGTGCGCTGCGCAAGCGGAACTCTCGGCCGGTGGCGCTCACTAGCTCGACCTCGGCGCCAGCAAGCATCCCGCTCGACGGGAGGAGATCGAGCCCAGGTCGCACGTCGCGGAGCAGGCAGGAATCGATCGGCAGATCTCCGGTGAGGGCATCGTACACCGTGCGCTCGAGCCTCAGCTTATCGACCCCCAGACTGCTGGTCGCATTCGCCTGAGGATCGATATCGACGAGCAGCGTACGGTTTCCGGAGGAGGCCAGGAACACGCTCAGGTTGACGGCAGTCGTCGTTTTGCCGACGCCGCCCTTCTGATTCGCCAGTGCCAGGATTCGGTGCAAGCCGCCGCCCCCTGCTCCCGCAGGTCGATGTTAATTGCTACAGTGTAGCACCTCCAAAGGGGGTCTACAAGGTCGTACGTTCGGGTTCGCTCGGCTGTTCCCGGTGCCTGCGGCCGCGGCGCATCAGCGTCCTCGCTGACGCCAGCTCCAGCTTGACTGTCGCCTTCCACGCGGTGGCCCTACTCCCGGCGCTCTCCCCTCTCCCTCTGGTCGGCGTGAGCAGGAGGAGGCGACTCGACTGCCTGAACCGTGACCACGCTACGCGGATAGGGCACCGTGATCCCAGCGCGGTCCAAGGCTGCCTTGATCCGCTGCCGGAGCGCTCGGGCGACGCGCCACTGCTCCATCGGTCGAGTCTTGATCATCAGGCGTATGGTCGCGTGCGTGGCGCTCAGCGCCTCAACTCCGAGGATTTCACCCGGTTCGAGGATGGCATCGGCAAACGCCGGGTCGCGCTCGAGCTCTGCCAGCGTGTCGTGCAACACGGAGATCGCTTTATTCATGTCCTCCTCATAGGCGATATCGATGTCGATCACCGACCGCGCCCAGTCCTTCGTGAGGTTGGTGACAGTCCGGATATCGCCGTTTGGGACGATCGTATATGATCCATCGAGGCCACGCAGCGCTGTATAGCGGAGCGTGAGCTGCTCGACCAGGCCGCTGGGCCCGCCCGCACCGTTGACCCGGATGACATCGCCGACGTGGTACTGGTCTTCGAGCACGATGAAGAACCCGCCGATCACATCGCGAATCAGTGACTGGGCACCGAGCCCGATGGCGAGCCCGGCCACGCCGGCGCTCGCCAGCAACGGGCCGATCGGCACCCCCAGCGCGCTCAGAATGGTCATCGCCGCAATCACCAACACGGCGATCCGGGTAGCCGATTCGATGACGCTCGCTAGGGTGTTGAGCCGTACCGCGATCTCACGCGGCGCTTCACCGCGGCGTTCGAGAATCCGGCGGATAGCCTGCCGGAGGACGCCGCGCAGCAGGCGGAGGGTGATCCAGGACAGCAGGATGGTGATCAGGACAGCGGGGAGCGCTGTGAGGAGACGGTCGCCGAGGGTCACCGCCCGGTCGGCGAGCGCCCCGGTGACCGTCGTCGTGCTGGCCGCCGCTTCGAAAATCCAGTGAGGCACGGTCGTCCACCTTCCTCACACAGGCGCCTGCGCACAAGGCTAGCACTGCTGCCTGGCCGCGGCACAGCAGTCGTATCGAGGTGGCGAGAAAGCCCGCACGGGTGCATTTTGCTACGCTTTCGTTGTCAAAGCGTGCTGCTTTAAAGCGCGCCCTGCGCCGCGCGGTTCGGCAGCGAAGGGGGAAGGGTAGCTTTATGGTATGGCTTCAACCCGGTGAGCAGCAGCCGCCGCGGATCCTGATCCTGGGTGGCGGTTTCGCTGGTGTCTACACAGCGTACGAGCTCCAACGCCGTGTCCGCCGGAATCCGGCTGAGATCGCAGTCGTCAACCGTGAGAATTTCTTCGTCTTCTATCCACTCTTGCCAGAGGTCATTTCCGGTTCGATCGCCGTGGAAGCGATCCTCAACCCGATTCGGCTCGTCGTGCCGGGCGCGACCCTCTATGTGGGGGAGGTGACGGATATCAACCTGGCCGCGCGCCGCGTAACCATCCTTCACGGCTTGTACCAGCACCAGCAGTCTCCACGCTCACTCTACTGGGATCACCTGGTGCTGGCGCTGGGCGGTGTGCCGGCGACCTTCGGTATCCCGGGGTTGGCCGAGTATGCCTTCGATGTCCAGCGGCTGAGCAACGCGTTCGCCCTGCGCAACCACCTGGTCGATGTGCTGGAGCAAGCGGACATCGAGACCGACCCGCTGGAGAAGCGCCGTTTGCTGACGGTTGTCGTCATCGGCGGTGGGGCTACGGGTGTGGAGGTTGCGTCGGAGGTGTGGAGCCTGTTCCGCGGTGCCGTACGCTACTACGGCCATATCAAGCCCGAGGACTTCCGTGTTGTGCTTGTCCAGGCTGCACCCCGCTTGATTCCCGAATTTCCCGTGGAACTCGGCGATTATGCGGCACGTGTGTTACGCATGCGAGGGGTCGAGGTGCTCCTCGGCCGCAGAGTGGTTCGAGTTGAGTCCGAACATGTGGAGCTCGATGACGGGTCGGTTATTGCGGCACACACGGTCATCGGTTCAATCGGCGTGCAGCCGAACCCGCTGGTGCGGAACCTCGGGGTCGAGTTGGATCGCCGTGGGCGCCTCGTGGTGGATGAGTTTCTCCGGGTGCCGGGCTACGGCAACGTCTGGGCGCTGGGTGACAACGCGCTAACCCTGGATCCAGAGACCGGTGAGCCATACCCGCAGACGGCCCAGCACGCGGTTCAAGAGGCGAAGGTGGTGGCCCGCAACATCGTCGCTTCGTTGCGAGGCCGACCATTGCGGCCGATGCGCTACAAAACGCGCGGGATGCTGGTGTCGCTCGGCCGCCGGTCGGCCGTGGCCAGTATCCGGGGGTGGACGTTTTCCGGGTTTTTCGCCTGGTGGTTGTGGCGAACCTACTACTTGTCGAAGCTTCCTGGCTGGGAACGGCGCCTGCGCGTGGCCTTCGACTGGACACTCGACCTCTTCTTCCCGCCGGAGCTGGTGCAGCTCAAGGTGGGCCAGCCCGCGCCTGCTGCCCGACGACTCGTCCAGACGGCGTTACGTCGCGGTTTGCGGTGAGGCGAGACTGTTCGACCGGTAAGCGAGACACTCTTGTCTTCTCGGGTCGCCGTTGCTACACTGAGATATCGTTCACGCCCGGGCAAGTCGTAGTGGGCGTTGGGGGGTGATTGATCTAGCAAAACGGAGGTCTCTGGGAGAGTGAAGAGCCTGGGTCGACATGTCATTGTCGAACTCTGGGGATGTAGGAACATCGACTCCCAGCCTGTGGTCGAAGAAGCGCTGCGGGACGCCGTCGCCGCGACGAACGCAACCCTGCGTGATCTTCAGGTCTTCCCTTGGGAACCCTACAACGGCGTGAGTGGCATCGCTATCCTCTCGGAATCCCACTTGAGTATCCACACGTGGCCAGAACTCGGATACGCCGCGGTGGATATCTTTACGTGTGGCGACCACACGCGGCCGGAGGCAGCGGTTCCGGTGCTTCGTGAATACTTCAAGCCGGAGCGGATGGAAGTCATGCAGGTGAGTAGGGGGTTGATCGTTGATTGACGGCGGTCTCTGGCACACCGATGACCCGGAAGTGCCCAGCCAGCGCGTCTTCCTTCAGGTGCGCGATGTCCTGTATCGGCGGCAATCCCAGTACCAGGACATCGCGATTGTGGACACCGTCCTCTTCGGACGGGCACTCATCCTGAACAATATCCTTCAGACTGCGGAAAGAGACGAGTTCTGCTATCACGAGATGCTCGTTCACCCCGTGATGTTCGCCCACCCGGCGCCCCAACGGGTGTTGATCATCGGCGGTGGGGACGGGGGAGCCCTGCGGCGCGTGCTCGAGCATCCGGTGGAGCGGGTCACGATGGTGGAAATCGACCGCGACGTCGTCGAGGCCTGCCGCGAGTACCTGCCAACTATCCACGGCCACGCGTTTGACGACCCGCGGTTGGATCTGCGCTTCGGGGATGGATTCGCCTACGTCGAGGAGCGGCCCGAGAAGTTCGATGTCATCATCGTGGACGGGCCAGACCCGATCGGGCTTACCCCCGGCACGGTGCTGTTCGCGCCCGACTTCTATCGAGGCCTGGCCGACATGCTGGAAGAGGGCGGCCTCGTTGTCCAGCAGACCGAGTCGCCGATGCTCTTGCCCGCGCAGACCGCTGCCACGTACCTGCACTTGCGTCGCGTGCTGCCGATTGTGCGCACCTATCTGACCGCTGTGCAGTCGTACGATGGATGGTGGAGCTTTACTGTCGCTTCGCGCACGATCGATCCTGCTGCGATCGAGACGGAAGTGCTGGCTCGCCGGATGCGTGAGCGAGGGATCGAGCGCTGCCGGTATTACAGCCCCGAGGTACACCGGGGCGCCTTTGACCTTCCGGTATTCCTCCACCGCTTTTTGGAGGAGTCGGTGGCGCTCGGGCGGCCGGCCGATTCCCATCCGCTCATGCCCGAAGTGAACGCCCGCATCCAGCGCGGCTCGTGAAATCGCAGATACCGCCCGGATCTGGTCGAGTATCATCCACCAGATCCGGGCAGTACCTTCTCTGATAGCAGAGTTCGCTTGCACGTCTACGGGCAGCCAAGAGGGGGTGGTTGCCTGTCCGCCCGGAGCAGAGACTGACCGCTGCAGCGCTCGGTGCTCGGCGGTGCGGGTTAGGGATCGACGAAGTAACTGTGGCAGGCACGGTCGATCAGCTCCGGCGTGAGACGAGGCTCTAGACCCAGGTAGCGAGCTGCGCCGACCAGCGCGCGCAGGATGTCGCGCGGCTGGCAGGCTCGCAGCTCGCGCTTGTTGACATAGTACGTGCGCAAGAGATAGGCGAGCCCCTGCTGGTCGAAGGGGATGCCCAGCGCTTGGCACTGCCGCTGGAAGATCAGAGCGAACTGCCGCACCGATGGGTTGCCGATATGGATCTTGTTGGGGATGCGCCGCAAAAAGGCCTCGTCGACGAGATCAGTCGGCCGCAGATTAGTCGAGAAAATGACCAACCCTTCGAACGGGATTTCGATCTGCTTGCCCGTGTGCAGAGTCAAGAAGTCGATCCGTTGCTCCAGCGGCACGATCCACCGGTTGAGTAAGGCCCGAGGCGAGACCTGCTGCCGCCCGAAGTCATCGATGAGCAAGATGCCGTTGTTTGCCCGCATCTGCAAGGGAGCCTCGTAGACCCGGAGGTGTGGGTCATAGATGAGGTCGAGCGCTTCGAGCGTCAGCTCGCCGCCGACCATGATCGCCGGGCGCCTGCAGAGGACCCAGCGTCGATCGGCGTGCGAGAGTGACTCGGCGTCCACCGGATGGTGGTGGTGGCGGTCGAATACCCGGATGATCTGCCCGTCCGCGATCACAGCGTGAGGGACGAGCACCTCCCCGCCGAAGATCCGGGAAATTCGCTGTGCCAGCGCCGTCTTGCCGTTACCCGGTTGGCCGAACAGGAAGATGGCCAGCCCGCTGTTGAGCGCCTGCCCGAGCGCGTCGATGATGGCTTGGTCGAAGACGAGGTCGTCCAGCGAACGATGGATGTCGGCCGGCGTGACCCGGCGTCCCCTGAGGCTCTGCTTGAAGACGACGTCACGGTATGCCTGGATCGTGACCGGAGCTGGGCCGATATAGCCACTCCGCTCGAGCATCTCCTGAGCACGCGTCAGGCCCTTGGCAGTCAGGGCAAAGCGGTACGCGAGCTCACCGATCCCGTTGCTGCCGGTTACCTCGACGAGTTCTTCGCGCTTGGCCTGTGTCAAGGCACGCTCTAGGACTCCAACATACGGTAGACAGAGTGCATCGACGAGGTCTCGAGCTAGCATCGAGCCGCGGGAATAGAGCATTTTCACCAACAGCTCGGTAATCAGCCCAAGATCGAGCCCTGTCTCTTCGATCGAGGTCGCTTCGGTGAGTACAGGCACCTGAACCTGAGCGGGCGATCGCACGTGCGGGTGCATCGAGTTCAACCTCTCGGTCACGTAGAAAGCACACCCCCTGGAGAGAATGTTCGGCTGCACTGGTCCAAAGTTGAGGTGCCGAAGAGTCCTAGGGGATCAGGCGAAAAGTCCCGTAGGGGTGCGGGAGCGTTACTGCCGTACCAGGACGTGCTCTCCCTCCTGCAGGCCAGCGACCACTTCGACCATCCCGCCGCTGCGCAGACCAAGATGCACCTCGCGCTCCTCCTTGCCCTGGTCACTCAGCACCACCACGAAAGCGCGCTGACCGACCACGCGCAGGGCTCGCTCGGGGATGACCAGGACGTCCTGGCGCAGGATCGCGCTCACACGCACAGTCGCTGTCATCCCCGGGCGCAGCGGCAGTCCTGCCGGGTTGTCGAGAGCGATAAGAGCGGGAAAACTGGTGACGCCGCCGGTCTGCTGAGCTACCGCTGCCAGGCTGATCACCCTGCCGGGCAGCTCTTGACCGGGGAAGGCGTCGACGGTCACGCTCACCTGGTCACCTGGATGGACATAGGCCAGGTCGACCTCGTCGAAGCCGACACTGACCCCGAGGTCTTCGAGGCGGGCGAGCACCGCGACCACCGTACCGGCCCCGACCGGCGACCCGCTCGTGACCGGAACCTCGACGACCACGCCATCAACCGGTGCCAGGACGAACACATCGGCACGTGCCGCCTGCGCCTGCCGGTAACTGGCCTCGGCCTCGCGCAGCCGCTGCTCGGCGGCCAGCCGCGACTCGAGTGGCACCTCCCTGCCAGCGCGTTCCAGTTGAGCCACAGCAAGCTCAGCATCCAGGAGCTGAGCTTCCACCTGGCGCAATCGCGCTTCGAGGGGTGCAGGGTCGAGCGTGACCAGGATATCGCCCGCCTGCACCTGGTCTCCGGCTGCTACCGCCACTGTCTGCACCCGGCTGTCGACCTCGCTGCGGACCCCGAGCGGGCGCAGCGAGGTGACCCGTCCGCTTACCTCGATCGTGCCCTCGATGGCGCCTCGCCTGACGACCCAGGTCTCCGATTGTCCGCGCTGCTGGACGTTCACGACGAGGAAAAGCACAGCGAGCAGGGCAGGGGCAGCGAGCGCGGCGACTGCGAGCCAGCGCTTATTCATAACGCAGCACCTCGACGGGCTTCAGCCGCGCGGCGAGCAGGCCGGGCACGCTACTCGCGAGCGCGTTCGCCACGAGAGCCAGCCCGAACGCCAGGACCAGTGTCGTTGGGGCGAGTGCGAACGACAGCCTAAAGAGGTGCTGGCCAGCAAGGTCGACCAGGAAGCGAGCCAGCGGATACCCGACGGCCAGCCCCGCGAGATAACCGAGTGCAACAAGGCCGATCCCTTCGTGCAGGACGGCGGTGAAGATCTGTGGGCTGGCAGCGCCGAGCGTCCGCAAGATGCCAAACTCCCGGCGTCGCTCGGCCAGGTTAAGGAGCAGCGTATTGGCGATCCCGAAAAGTCCGGCCAGCGCAATAATCACGACGACGCTGCGCAGGAGCAAGGTGAGGATGCCGATAACCTGGCGGGCGATCTCCTGATCCTGGTAAAACGCCAGCGTGAGCGGGCGCAGCGTGCGGTATGCCGCTTCGAGTTCGGCGAGTGTCCGGTCGACAAACGCCGGTGTAGTCTCGCGAAGCTGGAGCCCGAACAACGAGGCCTGGCCGGCCTGCCCACGGAGCCGCTGGAGATCTTCGAAGCGCAGAAACACCTTGCCCAGCGTCGTCGCGCCGAGATAGGTGCTCTCGTCGTCGACGATGCCGATCACCTTGATCAAGACCGGGCGATCGCCGATGTCCAGTGTGCGAACGCTTCCGACACGGGCCCCCGCCCGTTCGGCGAGGTTTCTGGTCAGTACGGCCGGCACGGGGCTATCTGGTTCCAGCCAGCGGCCAGCCACGAGATGGGGAGTATAGATGCGGCTGTTCTGGGGAACGCCCCAGATATCGGTGCGCACGCTCCCCAGCGCTCCGAAGGCACGTGCCCACGGTTCGGCCGCCAGGACACTCGGTGCGGACTCGAGTTCGCGCACAAGTGCGGGTGACGCGGGTCGATTCACGAGGATCCAGCCGTCGGCCCGGTAGCGCGCATAGAGCTGGTCGATGGTCAGGCTTACCGACTCCGAGACGGCCTGGCTCGCCACGAAGGCGCCGACAGCCACGGCTACCACGCTGGCCGTGATCCAGGTTCGTGTTGGGCGTCTAAGGAGGTTGCGCCATCCCATGAGTACAAGGAGGTACCGTCCTGTGGCACGCGGTGGCAACCGGAAGAGGAGACCGCGCCGGTATTCAGCGATGATACCCTGGTCACCGAGCAGTCGAGCTGCGTGCGACCGGACAGCTCTCCAGGCGGGCAACAGCGCAGCCCCCACGCTCACGATGAGGCCGCTGGCGAGAGCGAGGGCGACGTCAGACCATTGGACGGCAAACGACGGGAGGACAAGACCGGCCAACCCCGCCAGGTAGTGGGTAATCGCCTGGCCGCCGAGCAGACCCAGCGGTAGCCCACCCGCGACCCCCAACGCCCCGAACGTCAAGGCGACCGGCAAGTAGACCATCAGGATGTCACGGCGCTCCGCACCGAGCGCCTTCAGAACACCGATCTGTCGCCTCTCCTCGATCATGATGGCCGCCATGGTGTTCGCGACCAGAAAGGCGCTCATCACGATCCCAAGGGCAGAGAAAGCCCGGAGGAGCACCAGTAGTGTGGCCAACTCTCGACTGCCAACGAACTCTTCGGGGTCACGCACCGTCCACCCACCGCTCCAGACACCGCGCCGAGCCAGGAAGCGCTCAATCTCGTTCGCGGTCGCGCTCGCCCGTTCGGGATCGGTCGTCTTGATGAGGACAACATTGTCATGTGCGGAACCGACCAGGCGGCGAACGTCGCTGGCTGGGGCGAACGCCAGGGCTTGGTGGCCAATCGTCGCGTCGAGCGTGGCCGGTGCCCGGGCAAAGCCAGAGACTTCAGCGTAGGTGGTCGGGTCGGCCACCGTCGGCTGGAAGGCGACGATGTCACCGATTTCCAGGTGCAGCACCTTCCGGGCGGTGACGTCGAAGACGACTTCGCCATGTCCCGGCCAGCGCCCATCGATGAGCCGCGGTACGTCGAGCTGGACAGCGTGGAAATCTTCGACACCAACGAGTTTCGTACTGACCCAGCCCCGGCCGGTGCTGGCCCGTGTGTACTGAATGGTGCGACTGTCGACTGCTGCCACGTTGTCACGGCGCCTGATCACGCTCAGGAGCGAGGGCGATGCCTGGGCGACGAAGGCCGTAAGATCCGGCTGCGAGGTAGAGGCGTACGTGGCGCGCTGCGCGAGCGCCAGGTTCTGCCCAGTGGCATGGATCGCGACCACCGCGGCGACACCGAAGACGATGCCGCTGGCGGTAAGCAGGGTGCGGAGGGGACGACGTGCTAGGTCGCGGAGGGTTTTGGTGAGCACCAACCACATTCCGTACTGCTCTTCCTTTGCCCTGTGTAGCGCTGAGCACCCGCTTTTCTGTACGGCAATTGTAGCGGGCTCGCTGGGCGCCTTCGCGACGGACGAGTCGCCGCCGGTGACCAGTCGACCTGCAGGTCGGGCTGACCTTGCACGTGAGCCTCGTATTGAGCATACTCAGCCTGAGTGGGGAGTAGCCTGCCGGTTGGGTTGATCTCCCGGCCGGTCTGGCCAGTCGTCAACACGGGAACCGCACCGTTCCTCGGCTGGCTGGGGCTCTCGGACAGGCGAGACCACTACGGCACCTCGGTGGCGTAGCGGCTCGCCGTACTCTGTGGCGAGCCTCGGCAAGGAGGGAGTGGATGACGGTTCCCCTCTGGGTTTGGGTTCTCTTCGTCGCTTTTATCCTTGTTCTCCTCGCACTCGACCTCGGTGTCTTTCATCGTCGTGCTCATGCCGTCAGCCTGAGAGAGGCCGGCATCTGGGTGTCGGTCTGGGTGAGCCTGTCGCTCCTGTTCGGGCTGGGCGTGTGGTTCGTGGAGGGGCCGGAACCGGGCCTGCAGTTCTTCACCGGTTATCTGATCGAGCTTTCGCTCTCAGCCGACAACATGTTCGTCTTCGTGTTGATCTTTACGGCCTTTGCGGTGCCGGCGGCCTACCAGCACCGCGTGCTCTTCTACGGCATTCTGGGTGCGCTCGTCATGCGCGCCTCAATGATTCTCGGCGGGGCGTGGCTTATCCACCAGTTCCACTGGATCCTGTATCTCTTCGGCGCTTTCCTGGTCTTCACTGGTATCCGCATGGCTTTGGAGCGCGAAGAGAAGGAAGTCGATGTCCAGAACAACATCGCGATCAGGCTGGTGTCGCGCTTTGCGCCGATCTTGCCGCAGTACCGAGAAGAACGCTTTATCGTCCGAGAGCAAGGGCGGCTGTACGCCACCCCGCTTCTCGTCGTCCTCGTGCTCGTGGAGTTGACCGACCTGGCATTTGCGCTCGACTCGATTCCGGCGATCTTCGCCGTAACCCGCGACCCGTTCATTGTGTTTACGTCGAACGTCTTTGCCATCCTCGGACTGCGCTCGATGTACTTCCTGCTGGCCAACCTGGTGCAGCGCTTGGTGTACCTGCGTCTGGGACTCGCGTTCATCCTCAGCTTCATCGGCGTCAAGATGCTGATCGCCGAGTTCTACGAGGTTCCGACGCTGCTCTCCTTGGCCGTGGTCATCACTACGTTGCTCATCAGCGTCGTTGCCTCGCTCGTCGCCGTGGAGCGCCGAGGTGTGGTGCGACCGGTTGTCGGGGCGCACGAAACAGCAGCCCATGAGCAGCCGCCTGCACACGTCAGTGAGAGGCGGCCCTGAGAAGCAAGGACGGTCTGGTACGGTGCAAGGGGTGGCGCGTGCGTGTCGGCGAGCTGTCGCCGGAAAGAAGGGGAAGAGACGCGTATGTCGACGATTGTCGTGCCGCTGCTGTGCGATCGGACAAAGCCTGACCCTCATGGAGTGAGCGAGCGCGCCTTGCCGTGGGCACGTGGGCTGGCAACGCAGCTCGTGGCAGATGTCGTCCTCTTGACCGCTCTCGACCTCCCTCCTGGCCTCCTCACGATGGCCGACAAGGCGCTCCTGCGCCAGCTCCTCGATGACTGGCGAGCCGAGTGTCGAACCTACCTGGAGGAAGTGGCTCGCACCTTCGACGGCCGCGTCGTCTCAATCCTGGTCGATGAGGGAGACGCGGCATCGACGATCGTTCGGGTTACCGAACAGGTACGCAATCCACTCCTAGTTATGGCCAGCCATTTGCGCACTGGGTTGAGCCGGCTGGTGCTCGGTTCGACGGCGTTGCGGGTGGTGTCGTTCGCCGAGTGTCCGGCGCTGATTGTTGGCCAGCGCGTGCCGGAACCGCCGACGGCGTCCGTCGAGGTGTCACGCCTGCTCGTCCCGCTCGATGGTTCGGTGCTGGCTGAGCAGGCGCTCGATGTGGTGGCGGCGATAGGGCTGAGAGAAGTACACCTTACGCTACTCTATGTGCTCGAGCCCGATACCCAGGATCGCGCTGTCGAGCGGGGGCTGGATCCTCGTACATACCTGGAAGGTATTGCAACGTCGCTCCGCGAGCGCGGCTTTAGCGTAGAGCCCGTTATCCACTCGGGCCGACCGGCGAGTGTAATCGTCGCGGCGGCCGAAGAGTACCGCGCAGACCTGATCGCGCTGACGACGCACGGGCGAAGTGGCCTGCGGGCAGTGCTGATGGGTTCCACGACCGAACAAGTGCTCCGTGCTGCCACGCGGCCAGTGCTGCTCGCCCGCACGGTGAACCCGCACCTTGAGGGGTGAGCGCTACTCAGCGAGATGATAGGGCACGCCAGTGACAGCCAGATCGGGGATCTGGGCCAGCGCGCGCCGCAGGCGCCAGGCTGTCTGGGTGTGGAGCAGCCGCTCCCACCAGTGGGCCGGCACGAACTCCGGTATGACCACGGTGATGAAGGGGCTCCCCTTTTCCAGGTGGAGCTTCTCGATAATCGCGACCAACGGGCCGATCAACTCCCGGTAAGGCGACTCTACGACCACGAGCGGTATGTCTAGCCTGGCTTCCTGCCAGCGCTGCCGGAGGATCTCGCCGCTCTCCGGCTCGCTCGCCACGTGGACAGCGGTCACGTCACGAGCGATCGAGCGTGCGTATTCGAGCGCCCGGAAGGAGGCGCGGTTAAGCGATGCGATCGGTACCACGGCGGCGACGTGGCGCGGCACTGGTCGCTGGCGCCGGCGAATCTCGGCTGGGCTGAGCCGGAGCTGCTCGGCGACGTGCCGGTAATGCCGGTTGATCCCAAGCATCATCGCGACCAGCAGGGGGATCAGCAGAACGACGATCCAGGCACCGTGGACAAACTTGGTCGTAGCAATCACAAGCGTGACGACCGCCGTGGTCGCCGCGCCGAGCCCGTTGATCGCTAGACTCGCCCATGGCCGTCTCCCCTCGCCTAGTCGCAACCAATGCACAACCATACTGGTCTGAGACATGGTGAAGGCGAGGAAGACGCCGACGGCATAGAGTGGGATCAGCGCTGAGACGCTGGCGCCACGAGCGATGACTAACAAACTGGTCACCACTCCCAGCACGACGATTCCGGCGGAGAAAGCCAAGCGGTCGCCCTGGAAGCGGAACTGGTGCGGGAGGAAGCGGTCGCGTGCCAGGAAATACGCCAGTCGCGGGAAATCGGCGAAGGCGGTGTTGGCGGCTAGGAAGAGGATGCTCGCGGTTGCTGCCTGGACGAAATAGTAGAAGGGCGAGCCGTCGACGAGCGTGCGGGCGAGCTGGGAGACCAACGTCTCCTCCTCCGTCGGCACCAGCCGGAAGTGGTAGGTCAGGATCGTGGTGCCGAAGAACAGCGTGCCCAGAATCAAGCCCATCCAAGCGAGAGTGACGCGGGCATTCTGCGCTTCGGGCGGCTTGAAGGCGGGAACCCCATCGGCAACCGCCTCCACACCAGTGAGCGCCGCGCTCCCTGAGGAGAAAGCTCGCAAGACCAGAAACAGGGTCAACGGTTGTACCGGCTCAGGGACATGTGTCGGTATCGGGTGAAGCGTCACGCCCCAACCAAGCCACGCCGCAGCACCGATCGCGAGCAGCGTGTACATGCTGGCGATAAACATGTAGGTGGGCAGGGCGAAGATCGTCCCACTCTCACGCACACCGCGCAAGTTCGCGATCGTGAGCAGGGTGATCGCAGCGACCGCCAGCTCGACCCGCAGCGGCCAGAGTTGCTCGAAGGCCGAAGTGACCGCGGCCACTCCGGCCGAGGTGCTGACGGCTACGGTGAGCACATAGTCGGTGAGCAGTGCCGCCGCCGCGACGAGGCCAGGGTAGGAGCCGAGGTTGTCCTTGGTGACGATGTACGTGCCACCGCCATGCGGGTAGGCCCGGATCGTCTGCCGGTACGAGATCACAACGATGGCGAGCAACAGAACGATGGCCAACCCGATGGGCAGCACAAAGCTATACGCTGCCATCCCGGCGAGGACCAGGACGCGGAGGATCTCTTCCGTTGCATAAGCGGTCGACGACAGGGCGTCCGAAGAGAAGACGGCAAGCGCCTTGACCTTGCTGAGACGCTCGTGGGGCGCCTCAGCGGTCGAGAGCGGCCGGCCGATCAGTAGCCGCTTGAGAGCGCACCACGTTCGGCCGATCGGTCCCTCAGGCTGCGTCGGCTCGGCAATGTAGATGCCCTGACCAACCGGCCGAAGCGGCAAATCGGCGGCTGAGACCAAGCGGATGTAACGATCTCCTGGATGGGTACCCGGGACAGTCGCACCCGGGGTGAGTTGAGGTGACGGTTCGGCGTCTTCTGCTTCCTGGCGCGGCATCGGCGTCGATGGCCTCCGATTCGCGTCTGTGTGGTCGGCAGAGCGGTATGACCACGCAGAGCAAGTATACTCTTCACCAACACGGGGTCTCCGGCTCTCCGATACGGTGGCGAGGAGTGGAGTCCCCAGTTGCTGTGTGATAGCCCGCCGGAGCCGCGCGCAGATTCGGAAGTGAGACCACAGGATGGTGAGCCTTTTGCCTCTGCTCCACGGCGGCGCTACGGGCCCCTTCTGGGCCGCCTGGAGCTGGAATCCACCGGTGCTGGTCGCCCTACTTGGCGCTGCTCTCGTCTACAGTGCGGCGCTGCGCTCTCTGATCCTCCGGGGAAGGCCGCGACCGCCGCTCTGGCAGGCGGCCTCCTTCTACGCCGGACTGGCTTCGGCAGCGCTGGCGCTCATGGGCCCGCTCGATTTGTACAATGACGAGCTGCTCACGATGCACATGCTCCAGCATCTCGTTCTGATCCAGATTACCGCGCCCCTGATTCTGCTCGGGAGACCGGTGCAGCTTGTGCTGCGTGGCTTGCCTGCTGAACGTGTGGGGGCGGTGCTGCGTGTGGTGCTCCGACCGCCGTGGGTTCGCGCTGGCCTGACCGTGCTGACCGCGCCGCTAACGGTGACGATGTTGGCGAACGCCTCGATCGTGTTTTGGCACTTCCCTCGTTTCTACGAGGCGGCACTCTACAGCACCGCCGTCCATGACCTCGAACACCTGAGCTTCTTTGGTACTGCCCTGCTCTTCTGGTGGCCGATCATCGACCCAGTGCCTCGCCACCACAAGCTGCCGGCGCTCTGGGCCATCGCCGCCGTCTTTGCGACGATGGTGGTCAGCATGAGCATCGGTGCGATCATCACGCTGGCTGACCGGGTTATCTACCCGTTCTATGCCAGCGTCTCCATGCCTTGGGGGATGACTGCGCTGACCGACCAGCAGGTCGCTGGACTGATCATGTGGGTCGGTGGTGGATTCGCTTACATGGGAGTTATTCTGACCCTCCTAGTCCGCTGGTTACGCGAAGAGGAGCACCGCCAGGCGACGCTCGTTGAGCGGCATGCCCGCCACGCGCTCTGAGCCCAACCCACTTCCGGACCTGTTCGAGCTAAGCCGGCAGGTGCTGTGGCTGTTGCTCGCAGAGAACGCGGATCAGCGTCCGCCGAATTCTCGACGCCAACGAGACACAGCGCCGGCCGCTTCAAGCAGGCCGCCATCCTTGCTCAGGGTATCGGTACTCTCCCACAGCGTCTCAAGCCTGAATATGGCGAAACCAGCGACCACGGCAACCTCTCCTGGAGCAGCCACGCAACTTCGACCCGAACCATGAGCGGCTCGCCCAGCCCCCGTAAGACCTGGGCGAGCCGCGCTGCCGTCAGCTGTCTCTCCCGCTCGTGCACGCTCACGTCTGCCGCGTCATCGACGCAGCGTTCATGCTCCTCGCATCATCTGCCCAGCGTTCAGTCCCCGATCCGGGTCCAGACCCCACACCGCTCGGTCTCGAACCCCCGGTCGGTGGCAGCAATGCGGACAGTCTGAATGGTCTCGCTGAACGCGTTGGCGATGATCTCGTCCAGCGTACCCCCGAAGCCGCTCAGCCGTGCCCAGTAGCAGCCGCCGGAGGAGTCGGAGTTCCGCCACAGGCCGGGAGCGATGTCCACACCCACGATGAAGATCCCGTCGCTGAACGGGGCGGTGGGGCTCGGCGTGATCGGTGAGAGGTCCTGCGACCACTGGCCACACCGCTCGGACGAGAAGCCGGCGTCCGAGGGGCTGATGGTGACGACCTGGCGGGCGTAGGTGAAGTTGTTGGCGATGATCTCGTCGAGCGTGCCGCCGAAGCCGCTCAGGCGCGCCCAGTAGCAACCCTGCGACGAGTCGCTGTTGCGATAGGTGCCGGGCGCGATGTCAACGCCGACGCGGAAGGTCCCGTTGCCGAAGGAGGTCGCCGGCCCGGGCGCGGGCGTTGGGGATGGCGTCGGCGCAGGAGTCGGCGTGGGGGTGGGCACCGGCGTCGGGGCAGGTGCTGGCAGCGGAGCGGGCAGCTGGCCCAGGAGCTGCGCGCCTAGCCGGCCGAGTAGGACGTCGTACCGCTCCGGCCACTCGCCCGGGTGCCACTCGAACCGCTGCCGCTCGAAGTACTGCACCACGTAGGTCTGGCCGGTGTCCGGGTTCACTTCGAGGAACTCCTCCGAGATCGGGTAACCGTAGACGGCTAGCCCCCCGAAGGTCTCCCAGTAGGCCCAGAACCCCCCGCACAGGTTGTGCTGCGTCTCCGGGAAGTAGGTGCAGCCCGGAATCGGCTGGGCGGGCTGGAAGGGTGCTGCCTCCTCCCGCCCCTGGGTGAGCTCGCGGCCCAGGAGGCCCAGCAGCACGTCGTAGCGCTCGGGGAAGGCTCCGGGGTGCCACTCGAAGCGGGCCCGCTCGAACCACTGGGTCACCCGGCCGGTGGCCGGATCGACGAACTCCTCGGTGATCGGGTAGCCGAAGATGGCCAGGCCGCCAAACGCTTCCCAGTAGGCGCGGAAGCCGCCACAGAGGCTGTGCCCGGTCTCGGGGAAGACGGTGCAGTTGCCCCCTGGGATCGGACCCGGGGCTGGGGCCGGAAGTGGCTGGGGCGCAGGCTGGCCGACAGGCGTGAAGTCGTACGGGGCCGGGTTGTGCTCGCAGGCGATGCCGTCGCCGTCCTGGTCGAGGGCGCGGAGCCCGGCCGGGTCGGCCCGGTAGGCGGCCTGCGCGGCGGCCTGGGAGGGGAAGTCGCCGCAGGTGGCGGCGAGGGCGGTGCCGGCCGGGGTGAGCAGGCTGGCCAGCGGGCCCAGCACGAGCGCGAGCATGACAGCGAAGCGAACAGGGCGCATCCGTCATCTCCTTTCCTGGTATGGCTACGTCCTGCCTCGCTCCCTATGCTCGCTCGTTGACGGGAAGACTGGGGTTCCCGTCGTGGTGCGTCGAGCATCGCTTGTGGCAGGCGCGCCAGCTTTGGCACTCGGCCCACGTTCCTTCTGTCTCTGGATAGCACCACGCACAGCGTCACCAGCCCGATGACTCTGCGGGTCTCCCGCACCGGCCCGGGCGGCTGAAGCCATGCGGCTGGGATGGTCCCCTCGCTCAGGCTGAGTTGATCTTCTTGGGGCGAACTAGAACTGTCAAAAGGTCAACCGGCGAAAGCTCATGCGCCTCGTGCCCTGCCGTGTGGCGAGCACGGTGGGAAGCGCCGCAAGCCGGGTACAGGCCAGGCGTGCGCTCGTTCCGACACGTGCAGACGGAGGACGTCCGCGGCCTGGGTCACGATCACACGACCCCCCACGCAGCGCCAATGCCAAGTGCTCTTCGTCAGCCGCGTCCAGCATGTCGGCCTGCTGGGCACGCAGTACATCGATCCCGCGGCGGCGCAGCCCTTCAGCGACCGCCCGCGGTACATGCTCGTCCGGATAGAGCTTTAGCTGCTCAGCCACTGAGCTTGGCCCTCACTTTGGACGGGGTCTCGCGACGGAGCTCGGCGACGAGGGCTTCGTCGGTCCTGATGGCCTGGTCGATCTCCTCGCGGTGGTCGTAGTAGGCGAGCGCCGCGTACACGTCGGCCAGTGAATGGCCGTACTCGCTGGCAATCTCGTCAGCGCACACGCCGAGTCGCTCATACCAGACCACGATGTCCTGCACGGTGATCCGGTGCCCGGCGATGCGCGGCTTGCCGCTCGCAACCCCAAGTGAAACCACAACATGGCTCGACACACTGTCGATCACGTCCTCCAATTGGCACAGCGGTCAACTCGTAGCCACGGGCTTCCAATCTGGGATCAGGTGCCGGAGGACCTTGGCCACCGCGTGCTGCCGTTGGTCTTCCTGGTGCTCTTCGCGGGTGGCTTCGTCCCAGCGTTCGTGAACCTGCTGGCGATCAACGCCGCGGATACGATCTTGCACCTCGTCAGCGCCCTGCTCACCAGTTACCTGGGCTTCATCGCCCCCCGGCAGGTCGCAGTGGCTCGCTCTCGAACGTGAGGCGCCAGCCGCCTTCCCCGCAGCGGAGGAGCAGGCGCGGCCCGGCCGACTCAACCGGCTGGGCGCGTTATGTCCTCGAGGTGTGTGCAGCTCAGCATGTCGAGCAGCAGGAGCACGAGGTCTCCATAGCCGGCCCGGACAAGAACCGCCGGCCGGCAACCCAGGTACCCAGCAACGCGAGCACCACAGTGATGCTGCCCCGTAACCGGCCCAGGTGACGAGTATCCCGTTGTGGCGGCAGATGATCCCTCGCTCGTTCAGAGCGCAATAGTTGCGTTCGCGCTGCACGCTCGCGTCGCTCAGCGAGATAGCTCTCCACTATTACGTCGGAGAGCAGGGGATTCCAGTTCATCGTTCGCCCTCTTTTCGTCAGTTTCGGTGAGCGGCTGCGGCCAGCCCGCCCATCGAGTTGAGCAACCCTCGCGAGCGACGCCCTTAGCAACAGGCGCGGCTGCGCACAGCTGGCTGGATAAGTACCGGCTCCCGCCTGGCCGCCGGTTTGCAGCAAGTCGCCTCGCCATCGGCAGCCGCCGGGCCGGAGCAGACGCCAGTGTGCGGTAACTCCAGCTCGACTCGCCCGGCGGCTTCCCAATCACCCGCAAGCGCCGCGACGACCGAGCGCGCCTGTTCGTAGCCGGTGCGCATCAGGAACGTTGGCGCGCGTCCGTAGCTCTTGGCCCCAAGGAGGAAAAAGTTCTCCTCCGGGTGTCGCAACTCCTTGTACCCGTGCGGTGGCACAGTGCCACAACTGTGCACGTTTGGATCGATCAAGGGGGCCAGAACCACCGGCGCCTCCGTGATCGGGTCGAGGGACAGCCGCAGCTCGCGCAGCGGCGTCAGGTCGGGCCGGAAGCCGGTCGCCGCCACGATCTCGTCGACCGGCGGCAAGCGCTTCCCTTCGCCGATGGCGACCACCCCTTCTGGAGTCTCCTCCAGCCGGGTCAACCGGAAGCCGGTCACCAGCTGGACGAGTCCCTGTTCGACGATGGCCTGTGCCCGCCGGCCCAGCCGGCCACGCTCCGGCAACTCGTCGCGCTCGCCACCACCGAACCGTCCAGCCAGCGAGTGCCGCCGCACGGCCCAGAGCACGTCTGTACCCGGTGCCTCCACCGCTAACTGGATGAGGTCGAGCAGCACGTTGAAGGCCGAATGCCCGGAGCCGACGACGAGCACCCGCCGGCCGGCGTAGCGCGCGCGGTGCCGGCCGAGCACGTCAGGGATGCCGTAGAAGATCCGGTGCTGCAGTTCCAGCTCGCCGATCGCCGGGAGCCCGCTGGCGCCGAGCGGGTTCGGCACGCCTCCCGAGGCGTCGATCACCGCCCGCGCGAGCAGGTCATTCTCACCGGCCGGCGTTTCCACCCGCACCAGGAACGGAGCTACCGAGCGGTTGAACGTCACCAACCGGTCGCATCCCTGACGCGCGACCGCGACGACACGGTGCCGCAGGCGCAGGTGCGGCGCGATGGCCGGATGCACCGCCAGCGGCTCCAGGTATCGCTCTACCAAGTCTCTCCCCGTCGGGTGGACGTCAGCCGCAGGCATGACCCACCCGGTCTGGCGCAAGAGCTCGGCCGCCAGCGGGTCGACGTTGTATTGCCAGGGAGAAAACAATTGCACGTGCTGCCACTGTCGGGCCGACCAGCCCACTGCCGGCTGCGCCTCCAGCAGCACGAACGGCTGCCTGCGCGCGGCGAGGTGCGCGGCCGCCGCCAGCCCGACCGGCCCGGCCCCGATCACGACGACCGGCAGTGACGCCCCCTGCTTTCCATACGAGCTCATTTCTCCCACTTTAGGACTCCTGCCAACTTGTTGGTCGCACGCTCGTGGTCGGACATGGTGGGGCAGGCGGGGCACGGCCGCGAGAACCGAAGCCGTTACTGCTCAAGGCAGGTGCGTCGCCGTCAGCAGTCAGGCCAGCGAGCTCGCGCCGCGGCGCCTGGCGCGAGGTCACCAGTTCAGTGGCGGTTATATCGATGATCATCGATATAAACGGCCGCATGAAGGCTCCTTCCTCGCAGCCGTGCGCGAGATCAGCGGGTCACCGGTTCCAGAACCAGGTGAGACAGGGCCTGCAGCGTGGCGCGGCCGAAGTCGGTCACTTCGTAGTAGGCCCAGGTTCCTCGTCGCTCGGCGACGACGAGCGCGGCCTCGCGCAGGATCCGCAGGTGATGAGACACGGTCGGCTGGCTCACCGGGAGGCGGTCAGTGAGATGACAGACGCAGACGGGTTGTGGGCTGGAGGCGATCCGTTCGAGGATCGTGAGCCGGGTCGGATCGGCCAACGCGCGAGCCAGCTCAGCGATGCGCGCCAGTCGCTGGGAGCTCTCCGGTGTCTCGGGTTCCGGAATGCTGCAGCACGATCGAACCACAACCGGCTCTCCTTCACTATCTGCAGGCTACCACATATATCGATGCCTGTCAATACAAGCGGCCATCGACTCGCGTTCGTTGTCGGGAACCGCGGCGACTCGGAGGCCATGATGAGCGCAGGAGTCGAGGTCGGCAGGGGGAAGCAGGTCGTTGAGCTGTATCGTCGCCAGGGGTATGACTTCATCGCCGTGACCGACCACTTCCTGCAGCAGTACGGCTTTCCGATCACCGATACGACCCGCCTGCGCAGGTCGGATTTCACCACCCTTCTGGGCGTCGAGTTGCACACGCCAGCTTGGGTACCGGCGAGCGCTGGCACATCCTGGCGGTGGGCCTGCCACGCGACTTCGCGCCATTGCGCCCCGCGAGTCGGGCCCAGAGCTGGCCGCCCGCGCGGCTGAGGTCGGCGCGTTCGTGGGCCTGGCACACCCGGCCTGGTACTGCCTGACCATTGATGAGGCGCGCAGCATCGGAGCGGCGCATGCGGTCGAAGTGTTCAACGAGAGGGGCGCCATGCACAACGATCGCGGAGAGAGCGGGTACCTGGCCGATCTCCTGCTCTCCGAGGGGCGGCGGCTGAGCGCATTTGGGGCCGACGACGCGCACTTCAAAGACGAGCGACCAGATAGCTTTGGCGCCTGGGTCTGGGTGCGAGCCGAGCATCTGGAGCCAGACGCGCTCCTGGAAGCGCTGAAGACGGGGGCTTACTACACGAGCCAGGGGCCGCCGATCTACGACATCCGCATCGAGGATAGCCAGCTCGTGATCCAGTGCTCGCCAGCACGCTCGATCTTCGTCAGCGGTTCGGGGCGCAGGACCCCCCACATCCACGGCCACCAGCTGACCGAATGGCACTGTGCGCACGAGCCGTTTCTCGGCTCGTACTGCCGCATAACGGTCGTCAACGCCGCTGGCGAGTGTGCTTGGTCGAACCCGATCTGGCTCAACCGGTGAACCGCGAATCGAAGACCCCCAATGCGCCCTGTTTCGGCCGGGGGGTGCTCTGCGCCGTCTCGTGATGCTCGCCGAATCGCCCGATTCCTCTGAGCGAACGACGCGCTGGCGCGGTAGAATGACGAGGGTAAACAGGGCTGATCCGCGAGCTCAGGTCTCCGCCCATCGAGCCGGTGGTCGGAATCCGGATCGGTACCAGGGCCAGCGCAACGGCGCGCAGGGGTTGCCCCGGCCATGGGCCGGGCGTTCACGTGTTTGCACGCGGGGAAGGCTGCTGAGAGGAGTGGAAGCATGCCCCAGATGACAGGTGGGCAGGCGCTAGTTGCGCAGCTTATGCGCGAGGGCATCGAGGTCGTCTTCGGCCTACCGGGTGTCCAGCTCGACTGGGCATTCGATGCGCTCTACGACGTGCAGGATCGTGTCCGGATCTATCACACCCGGCACGAGCAGGCCACCTCCTATATGGCGGACGGCTATGCCCGTACCACCGGCAAGGTGGGGATGTGTCTGGTCGTACCCGGGCCGGGACTCCTCAACGCGATGGCCGGGCTCTCGACGGCTTATGCGTGTAACGCGAAAGTCCTCTGTGTTGCCGGGCAAATCCCCTCCGAGCATATCGAAAAGGGGCGGGGGATGCTCCACGAGATCCCCCACCAACTCGAGGCGGTGCGCTCAGTGACCAAGTGGGCCGCCCGCGCCATGCGCCCGCAGGAGATTCCGGGGCTGGTGCGCGAGGCATTCCGGCAGCTTCATTCCGGGCGGCCACGACCGGTGGAGATCGAGATTCCGCCGGACGTCCTGCAGAGCCAAGCCGAGGTGACGTTGCTCGACCCGGAGCCGGTCGAGCGGCCGTCGGGCGACCCCGACCTGATCGAGCAGGCGGCTCGTGCCCTGGGGCAGGCCGAGCGACCGCTGATCTTCGCTGGCGGGGGAATCCTCGCGGCTGAAGCGTGGGAAGAGCTTCAGACTGTAGCAGAACTCCTGGAGGCCCCGGTGGTGATGACGATGAACGGCAAGGGGGCGCTGTCCGACCGGCATTACCTGGCACAGAACATGGTCGCCGCGCGCGAGCTGACGCCGCAGTCGGACGTCATCCTGGTGGTGGGCACGCGCTTCCTCCAGCCGGCCACGTCCGAGTGGGGGCCGGACGGGCAGGTCGTGATCCAGATGGATGTCGATCCGGAAGAGATCGGGCGCAACTATCAGCCAGCGATCGGGATCGTGGCTGATGCTCGGCGAGGCCTGGCCGAGCTCGCGAACCGCCTGCCGAAGCACAACCGGAAGCGCGCTTCCCGAAAAGAGGAGCTGCTCGCGCTGAAGGAGCGCGTGGATGACCTGCTCTGGGAAGTGCAGCCACAGGCGTCGTACGCCATGGCGTTACGCCAGGTGCTGCCGGACGACGGCATTCTCGTCAGCGAGAGCACGCAGGTGGGGTACTGGACGTGGAACGCCTTCCCGGTCTATCGCCCGCGGACGCTCCTGACTTCCGGCTATCAGGGGACGCTGGGATACGGCTTCGCGACCGCCCTCGGTGCCCAGGTCGGTAACCCTGACAAGCCGGTGATCTCGATCAATGGCGATGGCGGCTTTCTGTACAACGTCCAGGAGCTGTCGACGGCGGTACGGCACGGGATCAATTTGGTGACCGTGGTCTTCAACGACAACGCGTACGGCAACGTCCGGCGCATCCAGAAAGAGCGGTTCGATGGCCGGCTGATCGCGTCCGATCTGCATAACCCTGACTTCGTCAAGCTGGCGGAGTCGTTCGGCATCGAGGGGATCCGCGTTGAGGGAGCGGAGCAGCTCAGAAGGGCACTCGAGCGCGCGCTCGGTGCTGGGAGACCGGTGCTCATCGAGGTGCCGGTCGGGGAGATGCCGAGCATCTGGAGCATCATCCTGGCAGGGCGGCGCCAGCAGGCCGTCTGAATCCGCTCCTGCGCGCCCGCAGGGGCCGACCGCGGACGAGTGCGAGGTGGGGTCGCGGCGCGCAGGCTGGGGCTCGGTTCCTGCCAGTGGTGGGTGATGACCTCGGCTCTGGTCGGCTAGAGGCGACCGCGTGTGTGCGAGGCGTGCCACCGTTCGCGCTGCCAGCTCCATACGTACGCGCCTCGCACTCTGTTATACTCTCAGCAAACGTCCGTCATTTCGTTGGGTGAGGGGAAGAGCGATGCCGAATGTCACTATCCGACTGCCGAAGGAGATGTACTGGCGTCTTCGCGAGCTCTCTTTGCAACAGGGGGTACCGCTCGAACGGTATATCGTTTCTATCCTGAACAGCGCATTAGTAAGCGGCGTCACGCCGGGCCAGGCAGGGTGCGCCTCGAGGCATAGGACGGCACAGGTGGAGGATTTCCAGGCCGAAGCTGACGCTCGTCCGGTGTCCTCATAGGCCACGGGGCGAGGGAGGGGGTACTGGAAGCCCCTCCTGCGCGGGACTCCACTCTCTCGCCCCCACTCCATAGAGGCGTCGCCTCGCACACTCCGTTACCTTGGCAGGCTCTCAGTACACCTTGATCGGTGGCGAGACCGAGTTGAGCGGCAGGTAGCCGAGGATCACCGGGCCGTAGGCCACCACAACCAGCCCAACCGCGATCAAGAACCACAGGCTGAGCCGGTCGAAGAGTGGCCAGCGCTCACCGGCGCTATGGACAACTTCGGCTACCGGGATCTCGATCGGCTCGGTGAGTGGGCGGGAGAAGAAGAGCGTCCCGAGCACGACCACGAAGAACAGCAAGCCGCTCGTCGTCATCACTATGCCACCGATGGCCGTTAGCCAGTTATCGAGCGACCACTTGAACAGACCGAGATAGGCGGCGTCACCGATCGCCGTGCGGCGCGGCATGCCGCTGAGGCCGCCGGCGATCTGGCCGCGGGCGAAGATCAGCATGCCGATCGCCCGCAGCCAAGCTTGCGCGAGCGCCAGCCGCCGACCCCAGAGCTCGCGTCCGGAGATGAAGGGGATCAGCCAGTAGCAGACACCCATCGCGGTCAGCGCCACAGTTGTGCCGACCGTCATGTGGAAGTGGCCAGGGACGAACGCGGTGTTGTGGACGACAAGGTTAACGCTGTAACTGGCATTGACAATGCCGGTAGCCCCGCCGAGGGTAAAGACCAACATGGCCAGGAGCTGAGCGGTGACGCTCGGATCCTTCCAGGGCAGCGCCCGGATCCAGCCGAGGAGACCCCGAGCGCCGCGCGCCCGGCCACCCCATTCCAGCGCGGCCATCACGGTGAAGGCCGTGATAAAGCTCGGGTAGACGACCGCGAAGGTCGTAAAGAGGTGAACTGTCTTCATGGCTCTGGGTAGGCCAGGGTCGGTGAACTGGTGGTGTAGCCCGGTCGGCGTCGAGGGTATGAGGAAGAGCAGGAAGACGAAGCGCGTCAGGTCATCGCTGAAGAGCCGGCCGCCGACCTGGGCCGGAATCAGCAGGTACCAGGAGACATAGGCTGGCAGCAGCCAGAAGTAGACGATGGGGTGTCCGGTGAACCAGAAGAGCACGAGCTCGAACTGCGGGTCGACGCTGCTCAGGATGCCCAGCGACCACGGGAGCAGGAAGACGACAACGAGGATGGCGACGCCGACCGAGGCGAGATCCCACATCAGGTAGGTGACGACCGAGACGAAGCCGAGCAACGGGATCGGCTCGCCTGGGTGCTCGCGACGCCAGGCCCGGAGCGTCAGGAGCTGGTTCGCCGAAGTCAGCCAGGTCGAGAGGACAAGGAACACGGCGCCGAGATAGAAGAGCGAGCTGGCCTTCAGGGGGGCGTAGAAGGTGAAGAGCACCGTAGCCTGGTTGGTCAGGGTAGCGAAAGCGGCGAGCACCGTGCCAGCGAGCATCGTCAAGAAGGCCCCATGAGCGAGCGAGATGCTGGCCAGCGGGCGCTGAAACCCGCGGATCGTTGTCAACGAGAGGAAACTGTTTGAGAAGGAAAACGTGAAAAGGAAGGCTAGCAACATGCCGTGGATGGTCAGCCCCTGGTAGTAGCTCTTCAGCAAGTGCGCGGAATAGAGGTTAATGCCGATGCGCTCAAGCGCCTGGAGCAGGCCCATGTAGCCGCCGAGAGCCAGGCCGAGAAGCCCCAGGAAGAGCTGGCCGCGGATTGGCCAGAGCTGCTCGGCCAGATAGATCGTCTCTCCAGCCTCGATATGCCCTACTTCGGCGGGTCGCGCGATGCTGCTCATTCGACGATCACCTTCCCGAACATCTGGTGATGCCCGAACCCGCAGTACTCGTGACAGAGGAAGACGTACTCGCCGGGCCGCTCGAAGCGCGCCGTGACCTCGGCGATCTGCCCAGGGATCACCATCACGTTCACGTTGGTGTTTTCAATCAAGAAGCCGTGGATCACGTCGGCGCTGGCGACGCGGAAGCGGACGATCGAGCCGCGAGGCACGCGGATCTCGTTGGGCTCGAAGGCCCACGCCCGGGCGATCAGCACTACCTCGTACTCGCCCGGTGCTACCCCGCGCACTCGCGGCCGATCGAACGGCGGCGTCTGCCGAACCGTCTTCGGGTCGATTCGCCCAGCCGGCGATGGCAGGTGCACGCCGGCCGCGAATACTCCTGCACCGATCGCTGCCAGCGCAGCCAGGAGCTGTTTCACGCCTGCTCGTCCCTCCAGCACATCGTTCAAGGTCATCCAGATGTAGAGGCCGGTGAGACCGCCGACGAGGAGAACGCCCACAAGGACGCCGAGGAAGCGCACTGTTGAGCTCGCCTTCGCTCCTCCGTCCTGGTGTGGGTGGCTAGACGCGTCGTTTCCCGATGCTGCTGCGCCGTTCAAGCACTCTCGTACCGCCGACCTAGGCTGCTATACGAGAGGCACGGCCGGGGCCCTGAATCGACGTTGGGGCATCGTCGCCCCAGGCTGGGTTTCGCTGGCTGCGCGGTCTGGCGACCTTCCCTGGCCCCCTTCTCTGCTCATAGTCGACTCCCTGCGCCTAGACACCGCGGGTCGCGTCGGCCACAAAAATGACGATTTTGAGGGCCTTCATCACTCTCGCAGGGTGAGTGGCACTAACCCGATCGGGTAGATTCAGGCGGTATGGGCAGAGCGGTGCAATCGGAGTGGGCGAGGTAGTCGCCAGTTCTCTCGTACCGGTGGAGCGACGGTGGGATTGGAGGCACCGGTAAGCTTCCGGTATGGGGAGTAGGTGTCGGGTAGCAGGATTAGGCGCTGTCGGGCCGACGGGAGCGTAGGGCGCGCAGGCCCTTGTCGGCCAAGCGTCCAGCCAGGCGCGCGCCCTGGCTGGCGAGCTGGCCAGCACGCTCCGCACCGATAGCCGTCAGCTGGCTGATCGCGGTGGAGAGCGCCTGGATGTCGGCGTCGACCTGCTGGCGGGAGAGCCCGACCGCTGCCAGGTGCTCGTCGATCACGACCGGCTGGGCCTCGCGCAGGAGAGTTTGAAGCACACGCAGCACGCGGAGAAGGCGGCGGGCGCTCAACAGGAGGGCGGCAGCACCCGGCGCGACGCGGAACAGAGCTGTGTTCATCGTCAGGCCATCGAGCAGCGAGGGGTGGCGAGTGGCCAGCCGGGCATCGTTGGCCAGCCGGGCCGAGAGCTCCAGATACTGCGGCGCTCGCTCGGCGATGGATGCCAGCGCCTGCTGGGCCTGTCGCAACGCCTCGCCCGCCGGTGAGGAAGTCATCCAAGCATCCCGATCGGCAGACCCGCACGTTGTCTACTACTATACCACCACTCGGTCGTGGAGCAGAGCGGTGGTGTCAACTCGATACGAGCCTGGCGCGGCGAAACACGATCCGCTTGGCTACTTCGACCAGGGCGAGATAAGCCAGCGTCGCTAGGCTCACAAAGACGACATAAGAACCGGGTAGTGGGACGAAGCCCAGCAGGCGCGAGAGGGGAGAGAAGGGGAGGACGAATCCGAGCCCGACGCAGGCCAGTACGTTGAGTGCGAGGCTCCGGCTGGGGCGACTCCGCCAGGGGGCGCGGGCGGTACGGATGACGAAGACAACGAGGCACTGGGTGGCGAGCGATTCGACGAACCAGCCGGTGTGGAACAGCGTCTCCGAGGCCTTGAAGTACCAGAGGAGCGCGAAGAAGGTCAGGAAATCGAACAGTGAGCTGATCGGCCCGATCATCAGCATGAAGGAGCGGATGAAGCGCACGTCCCACTGTCGCGGGCGGGCGGCGAGTTCCTGGTCGACGTGATCGCTTGGGATGCTGATCTGCGCCAGGTCGTAGAGAAAGTTGTTGAGCAGGATCTGATGGGGGAGCATGGGCAGGAAGGGGAGGAACACCGCGGCGCCGGCCATGCTGAAGACATTGCCGAAGTTGGAGCTCGTTTCCATGAGGAGGAACTTGAGCACGTTCCCGAAGGCGAGCCGGCCCTCGATGATGGCGGCGTGGACGGTGGAGAGGCGGCGATCGAGTAGTACGAGATCGGCTGCCTCGCGGGCCACGTCGGCCGCGTTGACGACCGAGATCCCGACATCGGCGGCGTGGAGTGACGGGGCGTCGTTGATCCCGTCTCCGAGGAAGCCCACGGTGTGACCGCGCCGCTTTAGTGCTAGTACAAGCTGGTATTTCTGTGCTGGATTGACCCGCGCGAAGATGTTCGCGTCCTCCGCTACGCGCTGAAGGGCAAGCGCGTCCAGCCGCTCGAGATCCGAACCGAGGACGACTCGCTGCGGCTCGAGGCCGAGCGCTCGCCAGACCGAAGTCGCCACCAACTCGTTGTCGCCGGTGAGGAGTTTGGTCTGTATTCCTTGCTCAGCGAGCGTCCGGATCAGCTCGCCTGCGTCCGAGAGAGGAGGGTCGGCGAAGGCGAGGAAACCGGCCAGCACGAGGTCGTGCTCGCTGGCCACGTCGACCTCGCTTGCCTCGCCGCGATCGAGCCGGCGATACGCCACCGCGAGCGTGCGAAAGCCGGCCTGGCTCAGCTCGGTGACCGTGCGGCTGGCCTCGTCGAGCGCTGTCTCATCGAGGGGCCAGAGTTGCCCGCCGACCTCGTGTCTGGTGCAGCAGGGGAGCACGGACTCCGGCGCGCCCTTGGTCACCAGCGCGATCTCGTCGCCGACCTGCACGACGACCGACACACGGCGGCGCTCGAAGTCGAACGGGATCTCAGCCAGTTTGGTTGCGGCCGGTAGATCCGGCGTACCGGCTTCCAGGATCGCGGCATCGAGCGGGTTGTGAAGCCCACTCTGGTAAGCGCTGTTTAGCCAGGTGAGCGAGAGCGCTCGCGGGGCTGGTTGGCCGGCAAGATCGACCGCACGGTCGAGGCGCATCTGGCCGGCGGTGAGCGTGCCTGTCTTATCGGTGCACAGGACGTCGAGGCTGCCCAGGTTCTCGATCGCTGACAAGTTCCGTACCATCGCGCGCCGCTTTGCCATCCGCTGCGCTCCCTGTGCGAGTGCGATGGTCGTGATCATCGGCAGGAACTCGGGCGTCAGGCCGACGGCCAGTGCCACGGCGAAGAGCAGCGAATCCAGCGCCGGTCGACGGAAGCCCAAATTGACCGCGACGACGAAGAGGACGAGGAAGAAGACGGTACGAGTGATGAGATAGCTGAACTGGCGGAGCCCGCGCTCGAATTCGGTCTCCGGCGGTCGTGCTGCGAGTGAGGCAGCCAGCGAGCCGAAGAGCGTCGACGGGCCAGTGGTGACGACCTCGGCGATCCCGAGGCCACTGATCACCGAGGAGCCCAGAAAGACCATGTGGGGAGAGGACGGGTCTCTGGTCGGCGGCGCACCCGGGTCGGCGACTTTCTCAACTGGGAACGACTCGCCGGTGAGGCTGGCCTGCTGGACGAAGAGGTGGATCGCCTGCACGAGGCGGGCATCGGCGGGCACGAGGTCGCCCGCGCTCAGCCGGATGATCTCGCCGGGCACGACGTCGACACGGGGGATCTCCTGCCAGACGCCGTCGCGCAGGACGGTTGCGGTGGGCACCATGCCCGCGCGGAGCTGCTCGAGCGTGCGCTGTGAGCGGTGGAACTGCCAGAAATTGATCGCGGTGCTGAGCGTGACGATGGTCACGATGAGGGTGGCATCGACCAGCTCGCCGAGCACGGCGGCGATACCACTGGCGACCAGCAAGACGAGCGTGAGGGGGTTCGTCAAGAGCTGGAGGAGATAGATTAGGGCAGTGCGGCGTCGAGAGCGGATCGGTTCGTTGGGGCCGTAGCGCGCAAGCCGCTCGGCCGCCTCGGTCGAACTCAGGCCTTGCAGGCAGGCAAGAGGGACGCTTTCGGTCGTGGACCAAACTGCCTGGGAATCCACACTACCTCGCCCTTTCTGCCGGCAGACAGCGGAAGAAATCGTACAGGGCGTGCCGATGACGGGCAATTTCACCCTGGTGCTGTGGCAGTGCTGCGACCACACGGCCACTGGGTATCGCCGAGGTGTTAACGGCGAGTTGGCGGAAGGGAGGCCGTCGCCCGTACGCAGGTACGCAAGGAACCTAAGTGGATGGCACGTGGGGGAGGCAATCGAGCCTGCGCGACAGGCGGTGTTCCGGGTCAGAGGAGACAGGAGCGTGTCACCCTTGGGTTCGGTAGTGCACCATCACCCCGGTCCACCCCCACGTGCGTGGGGATCACAGGGGCGTACCGGCAGTCGGGGAGCGAGCCGCAGTGCCACCCCCACGTGCGTGGGGATCACAGCCCAGCCCGCAACGTAGGTGACGGTCACGGCGGTCCACCCCCACGTGCGTGGGGATCACTTGATCGTCCCTTGAGGGCCGCTTGGTCGTCCCGGTCCACCCCCACGTGCGTGGGGATCACTCCTGTGCCACGGCCTCCGCCTCGTGGCGGGCCTGGTCCACCCCCACGTGCGTGGGGATCACCACTCGTGGTGGAGCCAGGCACAGAAGGCCTCCGGTCCACCCCCACGTGCGTGGGGATCACCCGATCTGCGTTAGTCCCTCCTCCGCCCAGCGCGGTCCACCCCCACGTGCGTGGGGATCACGTGGGGGCCGTGAAAGATGTGGCGTCATCGGTCGGTCCACCCCCACGTGCGTGGGGATCACGAGGCGGACGGCCAACGGCTCCAGCCCGAGTTCGGTCCACCCCCACGTGCGTGGGGATCACACAGGAGGAGGCTCCGGCGGAGGAGACCGCGACGGTCCACCCCCACGTGCGTGGGGATCACTGCGATTGGGGTAAGTTCGAGGACTTCTCGGTCGGTCCACCCCCACGTGCGTGGGGATCACACTGTGCACCCTCAACGAAATCGGCTCCCGCACCTGTTCATAGTCCAGCAGCCCTTACGGTGGCGAATGCCGCTCAGACGCTCGATGGCTCAGCTGTACTCCGCTGATTCACTGGCACTCGTACCAGCCAGAGACCCTCGTACTCCACGATCTGCCGACCAGTCTCCCCCGCTAACCGCAGAGCAAACCCCTGCTCGTTGTTCGTCGTGTAGACCATCAATGCCGCCCCGCCACGTAGCGATCGGCAGGCCTTGTCCCACAGCCGGTCTCGCACTCGTGCCGAAACCGTGCCCACGAAAACGCCTGCCTTGGGCTCGATCAGCCAACGCGTTAACTCGCCCCGCAATCCGACCGGCACCCGCTCGAGAACCAACACGATCATGGTCTATCCTCGCCAGTGTCCATTTCATCGGCCCAGTTCACCCCTCCCGCAACCTCGCCTTTCGGATCCCACAGTCCGCCGGGAGCCGCCATTTCGTTGTCGAAGGCCGCTCGTTCCTCGGGCGGTCGATCCATGCCCAGCGCACGGCCGATGTCCGGGATGATCCGACACAGGAGCCGGCTCTCACGGAACGCGTCGCGGCAGGCATGGCGCACGCGGATCTCAAGTTCCTTCTCGCCGTCGCTCGCGATCCGAAAGGCGATGGGGATACTGATCTCAGTTTTGTACAGGTCGGCGATGTCGTAGACGAATGAGAGCATGCGGCCGGTGTGGATGAACCCGATCGCAGGTGAGAACCCCGCTGCGACGATGGCCGCGTGGCAGATGCCGTAGAGACAGGAGTTCGCGCACGAGAGTGCTCGGTTCACCGGGTCTGCCGCGCGCCAGTCATCCTGCCGGTACGAGCGCCCATGCCACAGCACCCCGAACTCGCGACTGGCCCGTTCATAGGCCCAGCGAACCCGCATCCCCTCGCGGCCGCGGAGTTGGCGCAGCGTAAGGTTGGGCGGCAGCGGCTCGGCGAACCGCATGCGGTACATCCGCATAACCACATCTAGGCGTCGTGCCGGGTCGGCCCACTGCCAGGCCTGCCACAGCAGGTTGCGCGAGGAGCGCGTCTCGCCCAACCCCTGCGCGTAGCAGCGTACTCCCTCCTCGCCGGACCAGATGACTAAACACCCGTTCTCGGCCAGTGCGCGCACGGCGGCGTGCGTGATAGTCGTTCCCGGCCCGAGCAGCGGGGTCATCAGCGTGGCACAGGGTACTGGCGTCTTGCCACGCTCGTCGAGGAGCGCGATGGCCTTGCCCTCCTGCTCGATCCGGCAATGCTCGACATAGAGGTACGTCCAGCTATCGCGAACTGTCGGTAAGAGATGCAGATCGTCCACTGTGCTACTCCGGAGGGCGCATGACCGAGAGGAGACCGAAGCCGTAGGCTTTGGCCGGACCGATACCGCTCCGAAGCGCTTCGCGGAACCGGGCGGCTTCGGTGACCTGGAGCAGCCCTTCGTAGACCACTGCTGCAAAGGTCAGCCGCTGGGGTCCTGTTTCGCGGCCTTCCCGCCAGCCAGTTACGCGGCCGCCGGGGCGAGGGTCGAGGCTGCGCGGTGTCGGCACCAGAGCAATCGTGTCCGGCCGCAGCTTCACCTCGAGCAGCCGGAAACCATGCTGCTCGCCCTTTCGCACGATCCAGGCGATCTGATCTTCCTCCCGCCGCAGATCAACGCGCCGACCGTTCGGTCGGTAGCCTTCGCGTCCCTGCCAGCTATCGATCTTCTTTGTCGGGTTCGCCCGCAGCCTAAAGGCGAGCACTGTCCCAGGCCGTAGCCGCTCGTAGAGGTGCGCGAGCGGCTTGCTCTCTGGATTCGGGGGGTCACCGCCGGTCTCGAGTAGGTACGCGTTCGGCAGGCTCGACCATGCCGGCGATACGAGCGCTTGTACCAACAGCGTGTATCCCGAGAGGGCATTCGCGTCCAACCGATAAAGCACGCCCAGCTGGGCGCGTGCTTTCCCTTTATCTGGCAGATCGGGGAAGAGCGACATCACACGCCGGTGCAGCCGCTGGCAGTCGGCCAGGTCGCGCTGGACGTCACGACTGCGTGGATCGAGGATCAGCCGTGAGAGGTACATGATTGATCTCCTCTCGCATGGGCACATCGGCCCCCAGGACCCAGAACACGGTGCGGGTGTAGCGCAGGCCGAAGCGGCGGGTGGCGAACACAGCCCCCACCGGCTGGTCGAGCTGCGCGTAGTCGGCGCGCTCAGGGTCGGTCTCCTCGAGCACGGCGCGTAGGGCTGGGGGCTTGGGTAAGGGGCGGCGGCCAAGCTGCTCCCCACTGGGCCACGGTTCGCTGCGGAGCGCTGGTTCGAGACCGAGACCGGGCTTGAGCCCGTCAGGAATCCAGACGGGTACGCCGGGCACGAACGCCTTGCGGCCGAGATAGAGCGGCCAGTGTGGGCGCTGGAGTGCCTCAGCGATCTGCTCGAGCAGCGGCAGGGGGCCCCAGAGCCCGACGAGGAAGTCCGCGTCGGCGAGGTAGTAGCGGTTGGATGGGACTGGTCGCAAACCCTTCCCGTCCACGGTGATCACGCCGTACCGCCGGCCGGCCCATCGGCCCACGCCGGCGGTATGGTAGTCGCGCGAAAGCACGCCCTCGAGGTCGACGCGTACCCCCATGCGCAGCGCCGCCAGGTCATCCACCGGTTTCTCGCGCGGCCGGCCGAGCGCCGCGCAGACGAGACCGATCACGCCGCTCTTGGTCGGCTCCCGGGCGGTATCGCGGACCGTAAACCGGCTCTGAACGCCCCAGGACTGCATCGGGCCGGCGAGGCGCAGGAGCAGGGTGCCAGTGCCGGCCATGGCTATGCTCCCTCCTGCTGGGTCGGATCACCATTGAACGCCGCGGCTACCGCGCGCTTGATGACCGTGCCCACGGTATCTACGCGACAACAGGGCTTAACCTGGAGTGCCTGAAGCTGATCGGGCTCATACGTCGCCACCCAGCCGCCGAAGATGCCGTCATCGCCGTACATCTGAACCATCTGACCCCAATAGGCATCGAGCTTGCGGATCGACTCCTGAACCAGGTCGCGGCCGTCGCGTGGGCGTGCCGGCTCGACGAACGCGTTCGCAAGCGACCAGAGGCCGCGCTGACGGACGACGGCGAAGACGAGCGAGGGCGGGTTCTGGGCTGCGAAGCTGTTCTGCTTGCCGGTTGGCACAGCGAACACTGCGGCCTGCATCAGCGCCTTGAGCCCCGCTCCGGCGAGCTCGGTGTCGCCCTGAAGATTCCTGATGAGCTGGTCGATATCGACATTCAAGTAGCGGTAATAACAGGCGCTGTTGAACTCGACCGTGCCGATCATGTCAGCACCAGTGGTCTCCGCCGGCAGCAGGTCGTCGACCGCGGTGTAGTAGTCGAACTCCATCGTGACGCGGTTGGTCGAGATGGCGTGGGCCACCTGGCAGGCGGCGTCGATTTTGTGCTCGGGCAGGTCAGCCAGCATCCGCCCGAACAGCGCGAGGTCGACCGCCCTACCGCCGTCCAGGTACTGGTAAGCCGCGCGGGAGATCTCGCCGGGAACGACGCTCCGAGCCTTTTTCTTGCGATCCTGCTTCTTGTCCTCCGCGACGTCGTCAAGAGCGAGCAGGGTGTCCCATGCCGTCGCGGCTAGGTCGGCGAGGTTCGCGATCTCCTGACGCCCGAGGAAGACGAGATACTCCGTTTTCTCCGGCTGGTTCGCCGCCAGAGCCAGGCCCAGGCTCTCGATCAGCCGCCGGGCGACAAGCAATGCCGCGTCTGGATCCTTCCCCCGTCCGGTGAGCTGGTCAGCAAGCTCACCGAGGAGCCGCTTGGTGCGGATGGCCTGGTGCTCTTTGGAAAGCAGCTGCTCCCGCTGGAAGTAGGTGCGGATGGCTCGCTTGATACACTGGCTGGAGATACGGGCCCGTCGGACACCGCCGAACTCGCAGTCTTTCGGTGCACCGGTATCGTCGCGGTTCAAGTTCGAGGGCGCAAAGTGCTGGATTAGGTGCAGCTCCACGAACACGGCCTACTTCTCCCTTCACGGTGTCGTCTTGGCCTACAGAACGTTTCGCCGGCGCTCATGGCTCGGCGTCATTCACCTCCTCTCCGCTTGGGAGCCGCTCGTAGTACGCTCGTGCCCACTGCCGCTGGACTCGGCGGTCGTCACTGCTCCAGCGCTGGACATCCCACAAGAGTTGTGCCCAGTCGACCGGGACCGACTGGGACTTCAACAGGCTGACCGCATGGCGGAGGTGGTCCGCCAATTCCTCCTCGTGCGCGAGCAGCAGGTGCAGGAATCGTCGGGTCACTCCCTGGCGATTTGTCGAGCGCTGGGCCAGCACTGCGAACGAGGCGCCGAGGTTGGTTGAGAGGTCTCCTGGCTTGGGCGTCTCCCAGCTCGACGGGTGGAGGGCGAAGAGTGCAGCGACCAGATAGCAGGCGCGCTCGAGAAGTGGGGAGGCGTTCCTTGGAAGGTGCGGTGCCACAAACGGGAACATTTCCGGAGCGGTACCGGGAGGCTTACCGAGGCCCCGGCGCAGCGCTGCCAGCGCGCCTCGGTCGTTGCGCTGTGCCAGCGTCGCGAGAGCCTGCGCGAAGCGCTGCTCGACGGACATGCGAGCGGTCTCAACCATGCACCACCTCCTTCTCTGACTCGGTCGCGAACGAGCTCAACGCCCTGCTCAGGCGGATGCTGAACCGGCGCTCGTGCTCCGCAATGGCGAGGACGGCGCGTGGCGATCCCTGGAGGGGCTCGATCGTGGCTGCGAACGCACGCCACGCGGTGTGACCGACGAGCCGTGCCCAGTCGGCGAGCACCTGCCGCACAGCTGGCTCGTGCCCACCAGACACGGCTAGCCGCTGCAGTGTCTGGAAGAAGGGGATTTCCAGGACTGGCCAGTACGACCGCTCGGGTGCCAGCGCGTCGGTTAGTTCCCTGGCGTCCCGTGCCCCGGCTGGCAGGGTCGAGCGAGCGATGGCGCGGACCGACTCTCGCAGGATCTCGGCGACTGCCTCGGCGAGCTGGAGAACGTCCCTGACCCGGGCGACGAGGCCGCGATCGCGCAACAGCGCGGCCGGGATCGGGACACGCTCGTGACGCCAGAAGCGCACGGCGGCCTGATCGGTTGTCAAACCGTAAACGTCGATCGGCAGCGTGCTCCAGCAATCGAGCGCCCCGAACTCGACCAGCTCCGCTAACCACCCAACCAGCCTCGGTGGCTCGAGCGATGGGTCGACCTGCGCCCGAGCCGATTGGAGCAGAGCCAGGCTGTCGCGCCAGAGCGCCCGCTCTTCGCTCAGCGCGAGGGGAAACGGCGGCTTGGCCTTCACCTTGCGAAACGGTACCATCGTCTCGCCCTGCCAGCGCTCCCAGCCGTCGGGGAACTGCTCCCCCTTCATGATCACGACACGGGGGACAACCAACGCTCCGTTCGGGCTCACCTCTGGGATCAGCAGGATGCGCCGGGACTGCCAGGTGAGCAGGTCGAGGTAGCCGTCGGGGCGGCGGTCGTACGGAGCCGGTTCCGCGTCCCGCTCCCAGGCTGGACGGTCTTCTCCTGACCCTTCGAAAGGCAGGCCATTTTCCGGATCGTAGGCAAGTAGGTTGAGCATCAGTGTGTGAAAGAGCGTCGGCCCCTTCGCGAGACAGACCGCCGCTTTGCAGAGGGGTGCGGCGTCGGCGGACTTCTCCGCGGGAACTCGCCCCGATACGAGCCCACCGACCGCGAAGGCCTGGTGTGCGACCAGATAGCGCGCGGACTCGGCCGGAGTGAGCGACGTGTAGTCTGGCAGGGTGTGGTCGAACAACGCTACCGGGTTTGCTGGGGATGCCAGCTCGTGTGTCAGTTTGGTGATCGGGTCTTCGTAGGCATGGTTCACCTCCCGCGCCTGGTAGAACGGCCGCTCTTGGGCGAACAGGTCGAAGCGGTGCCGCCACCGATCGAGGTACGCGGAGACAGCGCCGGAATCCCAGGTTCCGGCTTCCCACCACTCCCGCCACTGGTCGACGTGTTTCGGACCTTTGAGTGCGCTGTGGAGGACCGCCAGCAGCAGCCGGTGCAGGGCCACCGTCACCGTCGGCGCAAGATCCACGATCTCGCGCACGCCCTGTGGCCGGGTCAGCACGTCTCGCAGGCTCAGTTCCGTGAGGCTTCCATTCACGGTTAGGGACGGGATCCACGGCTGGTCGACCAGGTCAAAACTCGGCACCAGAGGCCTCCTTTCCCTCGATTACCAATCCGAGCTCAGGGTCGAGTCGAAGCGACCACCTCCCTTCGTCGAGCGCGCACTGCCCCCGTTCGTCCAGGAACAATGGCCGGACGTGCCACAGCAGCGGCGACTGCTGCCACCCCGGCGGTACCGTCGTCTTTCGCTGGAGGAGCGAGACGTTCCACCGACCACTGACCGGTACCGAACGCTCAAGCAGACTGCGCGCGAGATCCAGGTCGGGCTTCAGCCGCAGGTCGAGCGCCTTCTCGTCGCCCGGCTCCAGCCGCGGGGACTCCGGCGAGCCGTAGAGCAGCACAACAGTCAGCGATGGCTCGGCCAGCCTGGTCAACGCCTGGTGAGACGCGTGGAAGTCGGGTGCGTCCTCCTCCTTAAGATCCCGAGTCAGCTCCCAGAGTCCGCCACGGAACGATGGCCGGCGCAGCCAGCGCTTGGCCGCTTCGTTCTCGTCCGCCTCGAATTGCGCATCGAGCTCAGCGCGTGTCCGCGCAAGCTCGGCTCGCAGTTCCGGCGACAGCTCGCCCGGCAACTCGTGCTCGTCGTAGACGAGCCCGATCAGGTCCTCCACGTCATCGGGGACGACGATGTGCTCGCGCGCCCGCAGCGCCAACCAGGTGCGAAGGAGCAGATGCCGGTTGTAGATCCACTCGGTTCCGATACCGAAGCGTGGGATATTGTGCTCGTCCAGCTTCGGCGCCAGTAGCCAGAGCCTGGGCACGGTGAGGCGTGGAGGGCGCTCGTCTCGCCAGTGACGGTGGAGCCGGCCGGCGCGCTGGAGCAGGAGGTCGATCGGTGCTACCTGGCTGACCATCAGGTCGAAGTCGAGGTCGAGGCTCTGCTCGATGATCTGGGTCGCGACCAGGACGGCTCGGCGCGGTCGCCGGACGGGAGCCACCATACCGTCGGGCAGCGTGACCGTGCCGCCTGGCTTGCCGAAGCGCTTCAGCACCCGGCGCTCCCGCTCTCGACGGTCGACGAAGCAAAAGCGGGCGTGCAGGAGGTCAAGTTCGGGCAGGCCGTCGTCGGCGAGGCCTGGGAAATGAGGCTGGAGCGCCCGGTACAGATCCTGAGCCTGGCGCACGGTGTTGCAGACGACCGCCGCGCAGCCTCCATCGACGAGTGCCGCTCGTAGGCGTTCGGCCAGGATTCCGGCCAGGTTATCGCCCGGACTGGAGGCGCCGATCCACTCGAGACTAATTGCCTTGCTACCGGTGCGGGACGCCGGGGCGTGCGCGGCATCGGCGCCCATCGCGGTCACCCAGGTGACGCGAGGGTAGGGCACGTCTGGCAGCAGGACAAGCTCGCTTGTGCCGGTTAGGCCGCGGAGGTACGCCTGGGCCAGTCGCCGGCGACGCTCGGACGGGAGGGTGGCCGAGAGCACTACCACGCTCGTGCTCAGCGCCCCGAGCCACTCGAGCAGACGTTCGAGCAACGTGGACATGTAGGTGTCGTAGGCGTGGGCTTCGTCGATGATCACCGTGCGGACGGCGAGGCCGAAGAGTCGGACGAACACGTGCCGAACCCTTAAAACCCCGAGCAATGCTTGGTCGATCGTCCCCACGCCGAACGGGGCCAGCAAGCCACGCTTGCGATGGGTGAACCACTCGCCGGCGATCACGGCGCCGACTCCGCCTAGGGGTCGCATCTCGTCGCTGACATTGGGCTCCGGTAGGCCACCCGGTTGCCCGCGCAGGGCGGCGAACTCGGCCGAGAGCGAGGCGTGGCCGTGCAGGAGCTGGAGTACGACGCGCTGGCGCTCGCCTGTCGCGCTGTAACGGTGCTCCAAAAAGGAGCGCACGCGACCGAAGAGGCCGTCGCTCGTCGCCTGGGTGGGCATTGCCACATAGACGCCGCGCTGTGTCCCAGCGATCGCCCAACGATCTGCCAGGAGCCAGGCAGCCTCCGTCTTCCCCTCGCCGGTCGGCGCCTCGACGATCACCAGGGCCGGGTGGGAGTCGCTGAGTTGGTCGGCCAGAGTGTCGAGCAAGCGTTGCAGCTCGTTCGGCTCGGCAATCCCGGGGAACAAACTATTGAAGTTGGCCGGTGGTTGCCTGCGCGGCACAAGCCAGTCGAGCGCGGCCAAGGCCTGACGGGCCTGCCGGCGAGCGACCGCAGCGTACTCAGCTGGATCGATCTTGGACAGGCTCCCCAGCTCGGCGGCGTGGGGGAAGTGCGGCGACTCGATCGAGCCGATCCAGTCGGCGACCGATACCAACCCGGCCAGCAGGATCGCGGCGGCGAGGCTGAGAGTCCCGGCCGGGGGTGATACAGCCGAGACCCCGGTGACCACGGCGAGCTGCCGAGCCAGGAGGCATCGGGCGTCGGCCCACGGGCCGGTGGATGGCACCTGGGGATCCGCGCCGAGGACGTCGATGGCACTCGGGAATGCTCCGTGATGGCCGCCGACCGCGTACGCGACGGCGCGAGCGAGCTCTGGCGAGTGCGCGAACTCCTCGACGAGGAGCGACCTCAGTGCGCAGGCGGTGACCGTGCCGTGCGGGGCGGGCTGTGCCGAGGGCATACCGCGCGGGAAGCCGGCAGCGAGCACCTGCTGCGCTGCTGTGCGCTCTACTGATGATCCCTGTTCGCGGATCTGGAAGCCGGGGAATGCCTTGCCCAGGTCGTGCAGCCCGGCCCAGAAAGCCAGCCAGCGGCAAGCGCCGTCTTCCGGGAGGTCGAGTGCCTGAGCGAAGAGCTGTCGTGCGCCCGGCGTCAGCCCGAGTTCCCAGATCGCCTCGGCCACGCAAGCGACGTCGATCAAGTGACAGAGCAGCGGATGGTAGGTGAATCGATCAGGCTCGCGCGGTAGCTTGGCCCATAGCCTTATGATGCGTTCATCCACAGGAGATGATCCTCCTATCGACGGCGTGCCAGGGTTCAGGATGCAGTATGTTGCCTCATTGGGAACCCTGTGATTCCCGTCCATGAGCTTTGACGGGGCTGGAAATGAGTAGCAGCAATGATCAGGTCGAGACGTTGCCGAGTCAAGAGGGCACGAAGTACCACGTCACTGGGTTTGCGAACTATGTGGACACTCACGTCTGATGGCGGCAAAAGGCGGTACGATCGGCACCTAGAGGGCGACGCGATCGGCTCCGTCCACGAGCAGGTGGTGGATGCCGACTGCCCAAAGGAGGGAGCGATAGAGGTCGGGTTTGTTGGCTTGGGGAATATGGGGCTGCCGATGGCGCGCAACCTGCTGCGCGCCGGTCACCAGGTTCGGGTCTGGAATCGCACACCCGCGCCTGTCGAGCCGCTCGCACAGGAGGGGGCAGAGCGCGCGGCTTCGCCGGCTGAGGCGGCCCGGGTCGGCATCTTGACGATGCTGGCTGACGACGCCGCCACGCTCGCGGTCGTCGAAGGGCCGAACGGCATCCTGGCTGGGCTGCCGGCCGGCGGGATCCACGTGGCGGCCAGCACCCTGGGCGCCCCTTTCTCCCGGCGACTGACCGAGCTCCACCGCGAGCGTGGCCAGCAGTACGTCGCTGCGCCCGTCTTTGGTCGGCCGGCGGTCGCCGAGCAGGGTGGGCTCCGAGTCATCGTGGCCGGCCCAGGCGAGGCCGTGGAGCGTCTCCGCCCGCTGTTCGACGCGCTGGCGCATCAGGTCTTCGTCCTCGGGGAGCGCCGCACCTGGCGCACGCGGCGAAGCTGGCCGGAAACTTTGTGATGACCTCCATAATGGAGGCGCTGTGCGAGTCGCTGGTGCTGGTACAGAAGACGGGAATCGAGCGGGAGCACTTTGCCGAGGTGCTTAACGCGATCTTTCGCTCACCGTTGGTTGAGAGCTACTGCCGGCTGCTGCTGGAACGGCGTTTCGACCAGCCGTCCTTTCGCTTCCGCCTCGGTCTCAAGGATATCAGGCTTGTGCTAGAGGTGGCCGACGAGACCACCACGCCGCTGCCGTTGGCCGACCTGATCCGGCAACACGCCCTCGAAGGCCTGGCCCGCGGGATGGACGAACTCGACTTCACTGCGCTCCTCCGCATCGTCGAGGCGCATGCGGGATTGGACGGCAGCACCGAGGCAGCCCGACGGGAGCTGCCTCGGTAGGTCGCAGGCTACAACGGTGGTCAGCGCGCCTAGCGGCTGCCCCGTCGTGGCGGGAAGCGCGGGCTCGAACTCGATGACTTCTGCGTGACCGTGAGCGTGCCGCTCACGCTGTTGTCGGCCGGGTTGCGGTCGTTCGTCAGTGTCGCCGTGGCGGTGAGCTGGTATGTTCCGGCCGCGGTCTGGTTACTCGTACGCCAGGTGAAGCTCACTGTCCGGGCTTGGCCTGGGTCAAGCGTCATCTTGACGCTTGGCGTGCCCGCGGCCGGATTCGCCGGGCTCGACGCCAGTGTCACGGTCACGGTCTCACGCGCGCTGCCACGATTCGTTAGGGTGACGTAGACCCTCGCCTGCTGCCCTTGCCGGATCGAACTCGGTAGGCGCAGGTTGCTCAGGCTGACGTCGTGGACTTCGCTGGACTGGGCAACAACGGTCACGGTCGCCTGCCGCGCGTTGTCGCTCGGGTCGGCATCGGGGGCCTCTATGCTCGCGGTGCCGACCAGGGTGACGTTTCCGGCAGTTGTCGGCGACCAGGTGAAGCTCACAGTGCGAGTCGCTCCCGAATCCAGGGTTACCGACTGTGTGGCGCCGACGGCACTACCATTCGCGGTCAGCGCCACCTGCACAACCTCTGCCACGGTGCCCTTGTTGCGAACCGTCACCTGGACCGTGACCGGACTGCCGACGGTAACGGTTCCCGGCGCGCTGAGGCCGCTCACCGCGACGTCGCGGAGCGCCTCGGTTGGGGGTGGTACCGTCTGGCTGGACGAGCCGACGTTGACGAGTGGCTGAGAGCCCCAGCTTCCAGCCTCGCCGTTGCTGACCAGCCAGGAGCGTACCTGATCCGGCGAGGCGCTCGGGTTCGCGATGAGGTAGAGCGCGGCTGCCCCGGCGACGTGCGGTGCGGCCATGCTGGTGCCGCTCATCAGTGCGGTGCCGCCGGGGTAAGTCGAGAGGATGCGCACCCCAGGCGCATAGAGGTCGACGGCCGGTCCGTAGTTGCTGAACGAGGCGCGGGTGTCGTCAGCGCCGTAGCTGGTGCTCGAGCCGAGGCCACCAGGCTTTCCGTCGGTATCGACGATGGCACCGACAGCGATCACCTCGGGATAGGCGGCCGGAACAGTGTTGCTCGCATCCTTCCCGTCGTTACCCGCCGCGACCACGAAGGGCACGCCAGCGCTGACCAGGCGGCAGACAGCCTGGTGCAGGGGGTCAGTACTTCCCCCGCAGTTCGCCGTATTGCTGCCGCCTGCGCCACCGCTGAAGTTGGCCACGTCGATCGTGCCCGCGTGCTGGACGACCCAGTCGATGCCGCAGATCAGCCAGGAGGAGTACCCGTAGCCCTGGTCGTTGAACACTTTGACAGCCCACAGTCGAGCCCCAGGCGCGACCCCGACCACACCGGTGCTGTTGTCGCGCGCACCGATGATCCCAGCGACGTGGGTGCCGTGGCCGTGCCGGTCGTCGTAGGTGCCGCTACCGGTGCAGTCGTACCCGCCAGCGACGTTGAGGTCAGGATGCTCGAGATCGATGCCGGTATCGAGCACGGCAACGTCGACCGAAAGGGGATCGTCCACGCCATCGATCTTCGCTGTCTGGTTGGTCAAGGTGCCGATGCGCTGGACACCGGTTGGCACGGTCTGGGCCGCGAGGCTGGTCGGCACGTCGGGCACGACCGCCGCCACCTCGGCCCTGGCGCGGAGCGCCTGTACCTGGCCGGGAGTGAGCTCGGCCGAGAAGCCCTGAATAGCGCGAGAGAAGACGTGCTGAGGGCGAGCCGACACCGCTTGCGCGATTGCTTCGATTCTGACCCTGACCGCGTCGCTCTGCGCCGTGGTCTCCACGCCGCGCAGCACCACGATGTAGCGCGCTGGCTGCTGCGCCTGTCCGGCCGCGACTAGCGGCCCCACTGCGCCGAGCGCCATCCCGATCGCCAGTACCAGCGTGATCAGTGCCCGCGACCACCAACTCGTCCCACTCACGGTGACGTCCTCTCCGCAGCGACGCGATATCCGGGCACATGCCCTCCACGTCGCTCAATCGGCAACGTCGCGGGCGAGAGATATCCGCCAAGATTCCTAGGCGACGTAAATGAGAAGTCCTACCCGGGGATAGGAGATCCGTTTGGTCGGTTTCGGATATCGGTTTCGATGTGCGGTGCGAGTGGTAGGGGAAAGGCTAGCGAAGCGTAAGGCGGCGGTAGAGCTCGGGTAGCTTCGCGGCGAGCGCTGGCAGGTTTTCGATGACCACGTAGTGGTATGGGCCGAACATGTAGGGCATGTAGTCCCGCGCCTCGGCGTCGATAGTCAGCGCAAAAGTGGCGAGCCCGCGCTGGCGGGCCTCGAGCAGTGCTCGGCGCGTGTCCTCGATACCGTAGCGGCCGCCGTAGCCATCGAAGTCGTTCGGGCGGCCGTCGGAGACAAGTATGAGCAGCCGCACGCGTGCCGGTTGCCTGGCCAGGATGCCGCTGACGTGTCGCAGTGCCGGGCCGATGCGCGTGTACGCCCCGGGCGCAAGCCCGGCGATGCGGCCTTTGACTTCCGCTCCGTACGGCTCGTCGAACCCCTTGATGACCCGGATCTGGCACTGCTTACGGGTCGTCCCCGTGAAGCCGAAGACGGCGTAGCGGTCGTCCAGCACGCTCAGCGCCTCGCAGAGGAAGACCAGCGCCCGGCGCGTCACCTCGATCACCTGTTCATTGCGCGGATCGTCGTCGATCCAGGCGCCGGTCGAGCCGCTGAGGTCGACCAGGCAAGCCAGCGCGATGCTCCGCTCGCGCTCGAGGGTGCGGCTGTACAGCTTTTCGCTGGGACTGAGCCCGGCACGCCGGTCGGCGGTCGCCTCGATGATGGCCGCAAGGTCAAGCTCGTCGCCGTCGAGCTGCCGGGTGAGCCGGAGCCGTTCCGGCCGGAGCGCCTCGAACTGCTGTTTGAGGTGCTGTACCAGCGGGCGGTGCTGGCGCAAAATCCGCTCGACCAGCTCGACGTTGCCGCCACGGGCCCGCGTCTGCCGCACGGCACACCAGTCGGGCAAGTACGAGCCGGACCAGCAATCCCATTCGGGGTAGAGCGTGGCTCCCGCCTTTTCCGCCTCGCTCAGCGGGGTCAGCCGGGACAAAGTCGGTGGCGCCTCCCGGTCGCCGAGGGAGAGCTGGATAGCTTGGCGGCCACCGCGGCCCGAGCCGCGTGCCCGGCGCGGTGCCTGGGCCGGGCTGCGCGCCTCGACGACGAGCGGGTCGCCGCGTCGGACCGCGGGTCGGTCGAGCGCTGTGCTAGCCGGCCTGTCTGATAACTCCGGCGTTCCGAAGAGGGGGCGACGAGTCAGCAACTCCGGCCGGATGCGCGCACGGTAGGTTGGCAGATCGAATGGATGCTCTACGGCCGGCACTTGCGCCGCCAGTTCCAGCGCCAGCGCACGCAGTGACTCGAGACCGGCGTCATCGAGCGCAGCCACGAGCCGCTCCCACACCTCCGCTTCGAGCGGCACGGGCGGCGGTTCGCTGGTCATAGTTGACGCCGCTAGGGGATCCAACGGCAGATCCAGCAGGTGGCGGAGAACTTGCTCAGCCCAGCCGTCGCCCGCTGACCGCTTGGCCTGGCGTGCCGCCAGCTCCTCCCGGCGTAGCTCCACGAGGACGGGTGCCAACCCCGACCACTCGCGAGCCAGCCGTCGGTCGACCCACTCGCCGTGCAGCAGCTCGTACCAGGCCAGCGCGCTAGCCGGTGACGCTGGTGGCAGTGGAGCGAGCTCCAGACAACCTGACCGTGCCTGGAGCACCGTCCAGGCGGTCATCAGGCGGTACCGGAGACGCGCGTGACCGAGCGAGGGGTCAGCGGGGAGCGCTGGGGGGAGAAAAACCGTCCGCCCGTCGGTCGCCGGGCTGCGGACCCCTGACGGCCCGGCCGCGATCCGGAGGGATCCTGCCGAGAGCGCGCGCACGTAGAGGCTGAGCACCGCTTCCAGCTCGGCCAGCTCGACGACGGCGGGCTGGCCAGGCTGCTCGGCAACGGGCTCTGACGCGCGCAGGCGCTTGAGGACGGAGCGCAGCATCGCTCACTCCGCAAAGACGGTCGTTACCAGGTCGAGCACCGCCTCTCGCACCGCGGGGTCGTCGCTGATCGGCGCGGCGATGGCCAGCTCGCAGGCCCGGCGGGGCGCGATGCCGGAGTGGATGAGCAAGCCGGCGTAGATCAGGAGACGGGTGCTGGCCGGCTCGTCGAGCCCGGCGTCCCGCAGGTTGCGGATCAACCCGCCGAGCTGAACCAGTCGCCGGGCCGTCTCCCGGTCGACTCCGCTCTCGTGGGCGATGATCTCGACCTCGAGGTCGGGGGGAGGGAAGTCGAAGTCGATGGCGATGAACCGCTGGCGCGTGCTCGGCTTGAGGTTCTTGGTCAGGCTCTGGTAGCCAGGGTTGTAGGAAATGACCAGCATGAACTCCGGCGGTGCGACCAGCAGCTCGCCGGTCTTCTCCAGCCGTAAGCGCCGCCGGTCATCGGTCAGCGGGTGGATAACGACCGTCGTATCCTTGCGTGCCTCCACGATCTCGTCGAGGTAGCAGATGGCACCGGTCCGCACCGCGTGGGTCAGCGGCCCGTCGATCCAGACCGTCTCACCGCCGGTAATCAAGTAGCGACCGAGCAGGTCACTGGCTGTCAAGTCGTCGTGGCAGGCGACCGTCACCAGCGGGCGATTCAGCCGCCAGGCCATGTAGCGGAGGAAGCGAGTCTTGCCGACGCCGGTCGGCCCTTTGAGCATCACCGGTAGCCGGCGGGCGGAGGCCGCCTCGAACACGGCGACCTCATCGCGCACAGGCAGATAGAACGGCTCCTCGCTGACCTCGGTGACCTGGGCATCCGTCCAGCGAGCATTGAGCGACGGCTCCACGGTGATGTCCTCCCTCGACTCCGGAGCGTTTCCGCCACTTCTTGCCCTTCCCAGAGTCCAGTGGCGGACGATTGAAGCATACTTGGAGAGATGAAGCCTGTGCGTCGAGACCACACCAGCGGAGGCTCGATCTCGACCGTGCGCGCGCCGCTCCCGAACGACGCGCCGCTGGGGCTCTACATCCACATCCCGTTCTGCGCGCGTGTCTGCCCGTACTGCGACTTCAACGTCTATGCCAGGCAAGAGCACCTGACGCCAGCCTACGTCGAGGCGCTGGTGCGGGAGATGGACCTGCTGCGCGAGCGGCTCGGCCCAGCTCGTGTCGCGACGGTCTACTTCGGCGGCGGTACGCCGTCGCTGCTGCCGCCGGAGGCCGTAGCCCGGCTGATCCAGGCCGCGCGCGAGCGCTTCGCGTTGGAGCCGAACGCCGAGATCGATCTCGAGGCTAACCCCGAATCGGCGCACGTCGACAACCTCACCGGCTACTGTGAAGCTGGGGTGAACCGGCTCAGCATCGGCGTGCAGACGCTCCACCCGCGTGGGCTGAAGGTGCTGGGCCGCGCCCATAAGCCGCACGTGCCGGAGCACGCACTCGCGGCGGCGAGAGCTGCCGGGTTCACCAATGTGAACCTCGACTTCATCTACGGCTGGCCGGGGCAGACGCTCGAGGACTGGGAACGCGACCTCGACGCGGCGCTGGCGTGGACGCCTGACCACCTCTCGCTCTACGCGTTGACGCTTGAACCCGGTACGCCTATGCTGCGCGCGGTCGAGCGTGGGGTCCTGACAGTACCGGATGACGACAGGGTAGCCGAGATGGCCGAGCTCGCCGAAGCGAAGCTGGCGGACGCAGGATGGCGGCACTACGAGGTCTCGAACTGGGCACGGCG